>NZ_JAOWDP010000069.1:0-505214 GCF_030334595.1 Citrobacter sp. Ce104 | reverse complement strand
ATATTCAAATAAAAGTGCAGGAGGTCAGGTGTGGCTGGTCCGGCTGAAAATTGCCGACGTGTTTCCGTAAGGCCGGGAGAACCCGCAGGGATGCGGGTTCAGGGCGCGCTTTGCAAGGACGCTTCATCGCGCCCGGCCCGGAAGCCTGAAGGAATAAGCGGAGGGAACCACGAAGTGGCAATTTTCCCGCCGGGAGCCGGGATTGTTAAGGGTGCGGCGATAGCACCCTTAACACGTTCACTGGCGTTCAGTGTACAGAGAAGCGATACGGCTGAGGTGAACGGAAGCCTTTCCCTGAAATAGCATGTTTATTACCTACGCCAATACCGTCCTTATCGTTCCGGCTAAATGAACGTCTTCCTTTGCCGAATAAAACAGAAATTATTTTTCCAGATGCGATAAAAGCTTACCGACGAGATGGCTAAACAACGCTCAGTTCGCCACTCACGTCACTTGATTGCTGCGCTTATTAAAACTACTGTATATAAATACAGTGAATAAGAGGCAGATTATTATGTTGTTTTTCCAGCCTGCGCAACACCGCGAAATCAAATGCTTACCGCTATTCAGAGACGTTGTACCCTGTGGCTTTCCTTCTCCGGCGCAGGACTACGTTGAGAAACGAATCGATCTCAATGACCTGCTGGTGCGCCATCCCAGCGCAACCTATTTTGTAAAATCATCTGGTGAATCCATGACAGGAGCAGGGATTGGTGAGGGCGATCTGCTGATTGTCGACAGTGCCAGAAAGCCCACTCACGGAGACATCGTTATTGCCGCTATTGAGGGCGAGTTCACCGTTAAACGCCTGCAATTACATCCGGTGGTGATGCTGAAACCAGAGAACAGCGCCTACGCGCCGATCATGATCGGCAGCGAGGACTCGCTGGATATATTTGGCGTGGTGACATTTATCGTTAAAGCGGCTGGCTGATTATGTTTGCACTGGTGGATGTTAATTCATTTTATGCCAGCTGTGAGTCGGCATTCCGCCCCGATCTGAAGGGCAAACCCGTTGTCGTTCTTTCAAATAACGATGGTTGCGTCATTGCCAGCAGCGCGGAAGCGAAGGTTCTTGGCGTTAATATGGGCGCTCCGTACTTCAAACAGAAAGATCTGTTCAGGCGCTACGGCGTGTTCTGCTTTAGCTCGAACTACGAGCTGTATGCGGATATGAGCAGCAGGGTGATGTCGATTCTGGAGGAGTTGTCTCCACGCGTGGAGATATACAGTATTGATGAAGCCTTTTGTGACTTAACGGGCGTGCGAAACTGTCGGGATCTTACGGATTTTGGTCGGGAAATCAGAGCAACCATTTTACAGAAAACACGTCTCACGGTTGGGGTCGGCATCGCCCAGACCAAAACGCTGGCCAAACTGGCAAACCATGCTGCCAAAAAGTGGCAGGAACAAACCGGCGGAGTCGTGGATCTCTCCAATATTGAACGTCAGCGTAAGCTGATGGCTGCACTCCCGGTTGATGAAGTCTGGGGTGTTGGACGCCGTATCAGTAAGAAACTGGACGCCATGGGCATTAAAACGGTCCTCGATCTGGCGGATACCGACATTCGCTTTATTCGCAAACATTTCAACGTCGTGCTCGAGCGCACCGTACGGGAATTACGCGGTGAGTCTTGTCTGGCGCTGGAAGAGTTTGCGCCGGTTAAACAGGAAATTATCTGCTCAAGATCGTTCGGTGAAAAACTTACCGAGTACAACGCCATGAGAGAGGCAATTTGCACTTATGCTTCACGAGCGGCGGAAAAGCTGCGCAGAGAACACCAGTATTGCCGGTTTATCTCTGCGTTTATCAAAACCAGTCCGTTTGTTTTGAATGAACCTTATTACGGTAACAGCGCGTCGATAAAACTGCTGACGCCAACTCAGGACAGTCGGGAAATTATTGCTGCCGCCACGCGCAGCCTGGACGCAATATGGCGAGAGGGGCGGCGTTATCAAAAAGCCGGGGTCATGCTGGGAGACTTTTTTAGCTCTGGCGTTGCGCAGCTTAATCTTTTTGATGACAACGCGCCGCGGCGTAACAGCGATAAACTGATGGACGTACTGGATACGCTTAATGCTGAAAAAGGTAAAGGAACGCTCTATTTTGCCGGGCAAGGTATACAGCAACCGTGGGCGATGAAGCGGGATATGCTTTCGCCGCGTTATACCACGAGATACAGTGATTTATTGCGCGTGGGGTAGGGTTTGTTATCAGCTCCATACTCAGGTCACGCAGCGCCGTAGCATATCATTGGGCAATTAAGAGAATAAGACCGCTAAATAATAGCGGTCTTATTGATTTTATTTAGGCCCTAATTCCTGCGTTTCTTTTTCATTAAGTTCAACCTCTCGATACCAGCGAGGATGGTGTTTCTTCGCCCAACGTCGACTCACTTTCCCTTCGATCATGCCTTTAATTGAACCTTTCACCCAGAACGCCATGTACATATGAATCAGTATGGCGTGGATTAGCACAATTGCTGCTGTCGCATGGATTAACAAACTCCAGCGAACTATGGTAATTGAGAAGTAATGGGCAAAGTAGGGCCGCCAGATAATAACGCCGGTAACCAGCAATACCAGAATCAGGCTCATGATACTCCAGAACATCATTTTCTGACCTGCGTTATACTTTCCAACATCAGCAACTTTGTGCTCATTGCCTTTAAGTACCTCAACGATCCCTTTAATCCAGGGGAGATCCTGTTTATCGGGAATATTGTGATGTACGAAACGGACGAACATAAACATCAGCACGACGAAAATCATCACCCCGAAAAACGGATGTAAAATTCGCCCCATTTGCGGCGTACCGAAGGTTTCGGTGAGCCATTGCAGCGTCGGGAAGAACAGCGCAATACCGGAAAGCGACACAAGGAAGAAGCTTATCACCACCGTCCAGTGACAGGCCCGGTCGATGAATTTGGTGCGCAGAATCATTTTGCGTTTACTCATGACCGTTCTCCTCTTCATCATCATCCGTCTCTTTGTTTGGCCCGACGCCCACGTAGTGGTAAATCAACCCGGCAAAGGTGGCGATAAATCCAGCGGCGGAGAGCGGTTTTAGGATCCCCTTCCACAGATTCACCGGCGCGGCGATCGTTGGATCGTCCGGTAGGTTGTGGTACAGCGACGGCTGGTCCGCGTGATGAAGCACATACATCACGTGAGTGCCGCCGACCCCTTGCGGGTTGTAGACGCCCGCATTGGCATAGCCGCGTTTTTTCAGCTGCATAACGCGAGTATCCGCCGCGTTCAGCATCTCTTTTTTAGTCCCAAACTGGATGGCGCCGGTCGGACAGGTTTTCACACAGGCAGGTTCCTGACCTACGCTGACCCGGTCGACGCACAGCGTACATTTGTAGACCCGGTTATCTTCAGGATTAAGCCGTGGAATATTGAACGGGCAGCCAGCAATGCAGTAGCCGCAGCCAATGCAGTGCTCTGACTGAAAGTCGACAATCCCGTTGGCGTACTGAATGATTGCTCCGGCGGATGGACAGGCTTTCAGGCATCCCGGGTCGGCACAGTGCATGCAGCCGTCTTTGCGGATAAGCCATTCCAGCTTGTCGTTCTGGGTGGTTTCGCTAAAGCGCATTACCGTCCAGGACTTAGCACTGAGATCGGTCGGATTGTCGTAGACGCCGTTGCAGTAGCCTACTTCATCGCGAATATCGTTCCACTCTGAGCAGGCCACCTGACAGCCTTTACAGCCAATACAGGTGGTGACATCAATCAGTTTCGCCACTTCAGCACGGTAATCCCGCGCCTGGGGCGGTGGCGTGATACTGTTCGTCGCCGAGCGTTTAATAATATCTTGTGATTGCATTGTCATGAGTTCCCTTCCTTACGCTCGCTCGATGTTGACCAGAAACGCTTTATATTCCGGTGTTTGCGAGTTGGCATCACCCACCGATGGCGTTAAGGTATTAGCGAGGAACCCTTTGCGCGTAGCACCTTCAAAGCCCCAGTGACAAGGGATACCGATAGTATCGACCTGCTTACCATCTATCATCAGCGTTTGTAGACGTTTAGTGACTACCGCCTTTGCTTTGATAAAGCCGCGTTTCGACGTCACTTTCACTGTATCACCTGCCGCAATGCCTTTTTCGCTCGCTAGCGCCTCACCGATTTCGATGAATTGATCGGGTTGAGCGATGGCGTTGAGCAGTGCATGTTTGGTCCAGTGGCGGAACAGTTCGGTAATAGAGTAAGTTGTGGCGACGTACGGGAAGGCATCCGCTTTACCCATATTGGCGATATCGTCATGGTAAATACGTGCAACCGGGCTGGATACAACATCCGGGTGTAGCGGGTTGGTACCAATAGGCGACTCAATGGGTTCGTAATGTTCCGGGAATGGCCCGTCGTTCATTTTGTCGATGGAGAACAGACGCGCTACGCCTTCCGGGTTCATGATAAACGGACCAACGTTGCTGCTCGGTGCGGCCTGGCCGTAGTCGGCTACGTCCATACCAGCCCATTTTTTGCCATCCCAGTGCAGCAGGGCGCGTTTTGGATCCCATGGTTTTCCTGATGGATCGGCCGAAGCGCGGTTGTAGAGAATACGGCGGTTGGCAGGCCAGGACCACGCCCAGCCCGGTGTGCAGCCCAGACCATACGGATCGCTGTTGTCGCGATTGGCCATCTGGTTACCCTGCTCTGTCCAGCTTCCGCAGTAAACCCAGCAGAAACTGCTGGTCGAACCGTCATCGCGCAGCTGTGCAAAACTGCTGAGCTGCTGGCCTTTTTTGGCAATAAGCTGGCCTTTGTCATCATAAAGGTCTTCAAGTGCCTGGCCATTTGCTTCACGCGCAATCTCTTCCGGGTGCGGGTCGTAGGGATCTTTATAATTCCAGGCAATATTCAACAAGGGCTGTGGATTCGCGCCGCCTTCTTGCTGATATAGCTCGCGCAGCCGCATAAACAGGCGGCCAAGGATCTTCCCGTCATGTAAGGCTTCCCCTGGTGGTTCTGCTGCCGCCCAGTGCCACTGTAACCAACGCCCGGAGTTAGCAATTGAGCCGTTTTCCTCAGCAAAGCAGGAAGAGGGCAGACGGAAAACTTCGGTCTGAATATCTGCCGGTTTCACATCATTCATTTCGCCATGATTCTGCCAAAAATTGGAAGACTCAGTGACCAGGGGATCGATAACCACCATATATTTCAGTTTTGAAAGCGAGCGGGATGATTTGTTTTTATCGGGAAACGCCGCCAGCGGATTAAATCCCTGAACGATGTAACCATTAATTTTCCCTTCAAGCATCAATTCGGCCTGAGTCATTACGTCATACAGGCGATCCCATTTAGGCAGCCAGTCGTAACCCCAGTTATTTTTCGCGGTTGCGCGATCGCCCCAGAAACTTTTCATCATGCTAACAAAGAACTTCGGCGTATTTTGCCAGTAGTTGACCTCATTCACGCCTAGCGCAGGCGGCGTGATTTGAGAAATATAGGTCTGGTAGTCTGGCTGTTTTTCCGATGGTAGCGGCATATAACCCGGCAGGTTCGTCGATAACAGGCCAAGATCGGTATAGCCCTGAATATTGGAGTGGCCACGTAGGGCGTTAACGCCACCGCCCGCCATGCCTATGTTGCCCAGCAGTAATTGGAGCATACCGGCGGCGCGAATAATTTGCGCTCCGGCGGAGTGGTGAGTCCAACCCAAAGCGTAAAGGATAGTTGCAGTGCGGTCAGGCACACTGGTGCTGGCGAGAATTTCGCAGATACGATTGAAGTCTGCCAATGAGGTCCCACACAAGCGGTTAACCATTTCGGGCGTATAGCGTTCGACATGGGCTTTCAACAGATTCAACACGCAAAGTGGGTGGTTTAGCGAGTCATCACGCAGGGCGTAACCCTGCTCATCAAGCTGATAAAACCAGCTCGACTTATCATATTGACGTTTCTTATCGTCGTAGCCGCTAAACAAGCCGTCATGGAACTGATAGTCATCACGGATAATCAGACTGGCGTTAGTGTAATGACGAACATAGTCGTGCTGTACTCGGTCGTTTTTCAGCAGATAGCGGATCACGCCTAGCAGGAATGCGGTGTCGGAACCAGCGCGAATTGGTGCGTACAAATCAGCGACTGCGGCGCTACGGTTAAAGCGCGGGTCGACCACCACCACGGTGGCGTCGTTTTTAGTTTGCGCTTCGACCACCCATTTAAAACCTACCGGGTGCGCCTCAGCGGCATTGCCACCCATAATAAGCACTACGTTGGCGTTTTTGATATCGACCCAGTTGTTGGTCATTGCGCCACGCCCAAAAGTTGGTGCAAGAGCAGCAACGGTGGGGCCATGACATAATCGTGCCTGACAGTCGATAGCGACCATCCCTAATCCCCGAGTAAATTTACCGTCGAGGATCCCGGTTTCATTGCTTGCCGCTGAAGAACATAGCATGCCTGTAGTGGGCCAGCGGTTGACGGTAACGCCCTGGGCGTTTTTCTCAATAAAGTTGGCATCGCGGTCATCTTTCATGAGTCGGGCAATACGGTTAATCGCATCGTCCCAACTAATACGTTGCCATTTATCCGAACCCGGTGCGCGATATTCGGGATACTGCAGACGCGTTTCACTATGAATATAATCCAGCACACCAGCGCCTTTCGGGCACAACGATCCACGGCTCACCGGATGATCCGGATCGCCCTCAATATGGTAGATACTTTCTTTGACGTTTTTGGCTGTATCGCCAAGGCTGTACATCAGCATGCCGCAGCCTACTGAGCAGTACGTACAGTTATTACGCGTCTCTTTTGCTTTTAAGAGTTTATATTGACGGGTTTCCGCGTGAACGGAAAAAGATGATAAGAATCCGAGAGATGCAACAGTTGTTCCTGCCATACCGCCCGCACAGATTCGAAAGAACTGCCTCCGGCTGAGCTCCATTTTTTCTCCTGCTTAAACTTAAGACATGAAAAAGGATGGTTATTGTAAGGTTAAATTGTTTTATAAACCATTAACTTTTAGTGGTTATTGACGTGAGAGAGTATTAGTGCTGTTAGCCTGGAATATAGATTAGTAAAAAATTGATCATGTCAGGTTGGTTGCCGATACGTTCGATGAATGGTGTATTCAGGACCTGACAATATCAAATGCCTTCGAATCCACTTATGACAAAACTGGAGAGTGGAAGAGGGTTACTAAACGTTTAAACTAACTCATTGATATTTAATAAATCATATATTTTACAGCTAAATAACAAATCTGATAGTATACCCCCCTATAGTATTAGGAGGGCGTATGCCGCATTCACCTGAAGATAAAAAGCGCATTCTCACCCGTGTACGCCGTATTCGCGGTCAGGTTGATGCGCTTGAGCGCGCGCTGGAGTCCGGCGAACCGTGCCTGGCGATCCTGCAGCAAATTGCCGCCGTGCGCGGCGCATCCAATGGCCTGATGGGCGAAATGGTTGAGATCCACCTGAAAGACGAACTGGTCAGCGGGGAAACGACGCCAGACCAGCGTGCCGTGCGTATGGCTGAAATCGGCCATCTTCTGCGTGCTTATCTAAAATAACACCATCACCTCGCAATAATGGGAAGAGACAAATGAAATCACGTGCAGCAGTTGCATTCGGCCCCGGCCAACCGTTAAAAATTGTCGAAATCGACGTCGCACCACCAAAGAAAGGTGAAGTGCTGGTTAAAATTACCCACACCGGCGTGTGTCATACTGACGCTTTCACGCTCTCCGGCGACGATCCGGAAGGTGTGTTCCCGGCGGTACTTGGCCACGAAGGTGGCGGTATTGTGGTTGAAGTGGGAGAAGGCGTCACCAGCCTGAAACCGGGCGATCATGTGATCCCGCTGTACACCGCTGAATGTGGCGAGTGTAAGTTCTGTAAATCGGGTAAAACTAACCTGTGTCAGGCCGTACGCGCGACCCAGGGCAAAGGTTTGATGCCGGATGGCACAACGCGCTTCTCGTACAACGGTGAGCCGATTTATCACTATATGGGCACCAGTACCTTCAGCGAATACACCGTTTGTGCGGAGATCTCTCTGGCGAAGGTTAACCCGCAGGCTCCGCTGGACAAAGTGTGTCTGCTGGGTTGTGGTGTGACCACCGGTATTGGAGCGGTCCATAACACCGCAAAAGTAAAAGAAGGCGATACCGTAGCCGTATTCGGTCTGGGCGGTATTGGTCTGGCGGTCATTCAGGGCGCGGTGCAGGCGAAAGCCGGGCGTATTCTGGCTGTTGATACCAATCCGGAAAAATTTAAGCTGGCAGGTGAAATGGGCGCGACCGATTTCATCAACCCGAAGGATTACGACAAACCGATTCAGGATGTGATTGTCGAGCTTACCGACGGCGGCGTGGACTTTAGCTTTGAATGCATCGGTAACGTTAACGTGATGCGCGCGGCGCTGGAATGCTGCCATAAAGGATGGGGCGAAAGCATCATCATTGGCGTGGCGGGAGCAGGGCAAGAGATCAAAACGCGTCCGTTCCAGTTGGTAACCGGGCGCGTCTGGCGCGGTTCTGCGTTTGGCGGCGTGAAAGGCCGTACCCAGCTCCCAGGCATGGTTGAAGAAGCTATGAGCGGGAAAATTCAGTTGGATCCCTTTATTACCCACCGTTTACCGCTGGAGCAGATTAACGAAGCGTTTGATTTAATGCATCAGGGTAAGTCCATCCGTACCGTTATCCACTTTGGCGATAACTGATTCATTGGCCAGCGGATTTCACCGCTGGCACTTTCCTGAATTTTTTAGAATTATGTTGTGAAAGTGTGACGAATCCGGCGCTTTTCACGGTAAGTAAACTTCCCGGATTGCCGATGACTATCTAACGGGCGTGTTTTCACGCATAAACCCTACAAGAGAGTCGACGGTCATGGACAACACTACATCGATGCAAGCCCAGAATAAACTGGGCTTTCTGCATCAAATCCGGCTGGTTCCGCTGTTTTCCTCCATTCTCGGTGGCATCCTTCTGCTGTTCGCCTTAAGTTCCGGACTGGCAAGCTATTTTCTTATGCAGGCCGATCGCGATCAGCGCGACGTGACCGATGAGATTCAGGTCAGGATGGGGTTATCTAACAGCTCTAACCATTTACGCACCGCACGTATCAACATGATCCACGCCGGCGCGGCGAGCCGTATTGCCGAAATGGATGACATGAAGGCCAATATTGCCGAGGCAGAAAAACGGATTAAGCAGTCGCAGGACGGTTTCAATGCTTATATGTCACGCGCGGTAAAAACCTCTGCCGATGAAGCGTTAGATGCTGAACTGAGCGCCAGCTTCAAAGCCTATACCGACGGCTTACAGCCTATGTTGAAGTACGCTAAAAACGGCATGTTTGAAGCGATCATCAACCATGAAAATGAACAGGCCAGACCGCTGGACTCTGCTTACAACAAGGTGTTGTTAAAAGCGATCGACATTCGTACCGCAAGGGCGAACCAGTTAAGCGAACAGGCGCACCAACGTACACAGCTCGGCATGGCTTTTATGCTGGGTGCATTTGTTCTTGCGCTGGCGCTGACCGTAATGACGTTCATTGTTCTGCGTCGTACCGTCATTCATCCTCTGTTGCGCGCAGCCCTGCGTATTGAGCAAATTTCCGCAGGGGATTTGACCATGCAGGAGGAACCGACCGGGCGCAGCGAAATTGGTCGCCTGAGCCGCCATCTGCAGACAATGCAACGATCGCTTGGGAAAACGGTGGGCACTGTACGTCAGGGGGCGGAAGAAATTTATCGCGGTACCAGTGAGATTTCGGCAGGGAACACTGATCTGTCTTCACGTACCGAACAACAGGCCGCGGCGATTGAACAAACGGCGGCCAGCATGGAAGAGCTGACGGCCACGGTGAAGCAAAACGCCGACAACGCGCATCATGCGAGCAAGCTGGCGGAAGATGCTTCCGGCAAGGCCAGCCGGGGTGGTCAGATGGTCTCTGGTGTGGTGAAAACCATGGGCAATATCTCAACGAGTTCGAAGAAAATCTCCGAAATCACCGCCGTGATTAACAGCATTGCTTTCCAGACCAATATTCTGGCGCTGAACGCAGCGGTCGAAGCGGCGCGAGCAGGAGAGCAGGGGCGCGGGTTTGCCGTCGTTGCCAGTGAAGTACGTACGCTGGCAAGCCGCAGCGCTCAGGCGGCAAAAGAGATTGAAGGATTGATCAGCGAATCGGTCCGACTGATTGACCAGGGCTCCGGAGAAGTCGTCGCGGCGGGCAATACGATGACGGATATTGTCGATGCAGTAAAACGCGTCACCGACATCATGCTGGAAATTGCGGCAGCCTCTGATGAGCAGAGCCGGGGTATCGTACAGGTGAGCCAGGCGATATCAGAAATGGATAAGGTTACGCAGCAAAATGCCTCGCTGGTTGAAGAAGCATCGGCTGCGGCAGCCTCTCTTGAAGAGCAGGCGGCACGCTTAACACAAGCCGTTGGCACATTCCGGTTAACCGGGACAAGCGCAATTAAACGCGCTCCGGTGACCACTACTGCGGATCATTCTCGTCCGCAGGCGGCAACGGCCAGCGGCGATAACTGGGAAACGTTTTAACAATAAATAAAGGGACCAGATGGTCCCTTTATTTTTGGCATCAAAACGGTACGGTTTTGCGTATTGCGGCGATAAGGATCTGCGCGGCCTGAGAGAGTTGCACATCGACCCGGGTAAGAATCCCGATGGGTTCACCCGCACCGTGGGTGGGAATCGGTAATGACACCAGCGTCGCCTGGCGTAAATCTTCTCTAACCGCGCCTGAAGGGACAAACCATACATAGTCGTAATCAACTGTCAGTTGGCGGGAGAGCGATGCTGACAGCGTTTCAATACAGCCAGGCGGCATTTTACAGCCCTGACTTTGCAACAATGCCTCTGCGTGCTGGCGAGGCGCGGTTCCTTTTGGTGAAACCACCACCGGCCACTCCATGACCCGGCTCAGCGTAATGGTTTCTTGCAACAACGGGTGGTTAGGGCGCACAACCAGTTTGAGCGATTCCAGAAACAATAATTCGTAGTTCAGACCGACCATCAATTCCGGATCGGCCATACGGCCAATGCCGAGGTCAATTTCCCCTGACTTTAAACCCGCCAGGATCATGGGATTACTCATGGTGGCAACCTGCAGCGTGGTTTCCATTTGCTGCTTATGAAACGGGCCAATGACCGCCGGCAGGATGCCCAGAGCCGCGGTGGGTAAGGCGCCAACCCGTACGACATCAGTCTGCGACTCTTCACGCTGGTTTAACGCTTGCCCGGCGGTGTTAAGCGCATCCAGCACTCTTACTGCGTGGGTAAGAAACTGCTCTCCGGGCAGCGTTAACTGTGCACCGAGGCGGCCACGCTCAAAGAGCCGGGTACCGGTCAGTTGCTCCAGTTCATTTAGCGTTTTGGAGAGGGCCGGTTGGCTCAGGTTAAGGGTCTCAGCCGCGCGCCCCAACGTTCCCTGCTGTGCAACGGCGACAAAAGTATGAAGGTGGCGCAAGCGAATGCGCTGATTGAACAGAACATTTTTTTCCATAAGCGATGTTAAAAACAGAGCCGTATCGGTGACAAGTGAAGTTGTTCGTTTTTGATAACCTGATAGCAAAATATTATTAACATTTATCATGTTTTACTTACAACTAATTT
This sequence comes from Citrobacter sp. Ce104, assembly GCF_030334595.1. Classification (NCBI taxonomy): domain Bacteria; kingdom Pseudomonadati; phylum Pseudomonadota; class Gammaproteobacteria; order Enterobacterales; family Enterobacteriaceae; genus Citrobacter; species Citrobacter sp. Ce104. The sequence goes on along the minus strand of NZ_JAOWDP010000069.1, from coordinate 493,600 downwards.
GTTTTGCTTATGTTTTGTACAGCGTTGCTGGGGGATGGGATCATGGAAGGGAATGGGCCAGGTCGATATACTGTAGGTATTGTTTGCTTTTGAACCATTCTCTTCACAAGGCACTGATTAATGATACATGTAATAGGGCACCTTAACCCCGACAGCGATGCCATTTGTACTGCTGCCATGACGGCGCGTTGGCTTACTTTACGTGGCCAACAGGCGACGGCATGGCGTCTGGGCGAACCGAACCGCGAAACGCAATTTATTTTTGAGCATGCGGGGCTGGAAATGCCTGAACGGCTGACGTTCGAACTGACCGATAGTGATGTCTGGCTGGTCGATTTTACCGAGCCGGCCCAAGGGCCGGAATCGCTGGCAGAAAGTAACGTGGTGGGAATTATCGATCATCACCGACTCGGTGGATTAGTGACTCGCCTGCCGCCAGAAGTGTGGGTGAAGCCCGTCGGCAGCAGCGCGACGCTGTTATGGCAACTGATGACGGAAGATGAGCATAACCAGCTGTCTGCCGCTGAGGCCGTTTTACTGCTGGGCGCCGCGTTGAGTGACACTGTCACGCTTCGTTCGCCAACGACCACCTCCGACGATCGCCTGGCCGTGGATGAGCTGGCCCAAAAAACCGGTGTGGACCTTGACGCTTTTAGTCGCGACCTGCTGTCTGCCAAAACCAGCGTGGATGGGATGAGCGCCCGCGAACTTCTGCACAAAGACATTAAAACTTTCACCATCCATGGACATTCGGTCTGTGTGGCGCAGCTTGAACTGTATGCGCTGCAACAGGTGGATGCCGTGCTGGCCGATCTTCGTCTGGAAATGGCGCGCTATGCAGAGGAAAAGAATGCTGCGCTGGTGGTACTGATGCTCACCGATATTAATCTGGGCGACACCAGCCTGTGGTTCGCCGGTTCTGAGCTCGCAGACATCCCGCAGCCCTGCAAAGTTGAAGGTATGCTCAGCCGTAAAAAACAGATGCTGCCCTGGCTGGAAAGTCATTTAAAACCACGCCAGTAGGTTTTGTTCGCCGTCTGTATAGGTGGGAAGTTTACGCGGGGTCACACTTTGTAAATTCTTCCCACCGGAGTCAGCGGTGTTTTCTACACTCCAGGTAATATTCACTGGAGACATGACATTATGGCGAACACCATCACGGCAGATGAGATTCGGGAACAATTTTCGCAGGCAATGTCAGCAATGTACCAGCAGGAAGTCCCGCAATATGGCACGTTGCTGGAACTTGTCGCTGATGTGAATCTGGCGGTACTGGAAAATAATCCCACGCTGCATGAAAAACTGGCTAATGCAGATGAGCTGGCCCGACTCAACGTTGAGCGCCACGGCGCTATTCGGGTGGGTACTGCGCAAGAACTTTCTACGCTGCGCCGGATGTTTGCCATTATGGGCATGTATCCGGTGAGTTATTACGATCTCTCCCAGGCCGGCGTGCCTGTACATTCCACCGCTTTTCGTCCCATCGACGATGCGTCGCTTTCGCGCAACCCGTTTCGGGTATTCACCTCGTTATTACGACTCGAATTAATCGAAAACGCCGCGCTGCGGCAGAAGGCCGCGGAGATGCTCGCAAAACGCGATATTTTCACCCGGCGTTGTCATGCACTGCTGGATGAGTTTGATGCGCAGGGCAGTTTTACGCCTGAGCAGGCGCAGGAGTTTGTGCATGAGGTGCTGGAAACTTTTCGCTGGCATCAGCATGCCACGGTCGATGAAGCGACCTATCACGCATTACACAACGAACACCGGCTGATTGCCGATGTGGTGTGTTTCCCCGGTTGTCATATCAACCACCTGACGCCGCGTACGCTGGATATTGACCGGGTGCAGTCAATGATGCCGGAATGCGGCATTGAGCCGAAAATATTGATTGAAGGGCCGCCGCGCCGCGAGGTGCCGATTTTATTACGTCAGACCAGTTTCAAAGCGCTGGAAGAACCGGTGTTGTTTGCCGGAGAAATGCGCGGCACTCACACGGCGCGTTTTGGCGAGATCGAACAGCGCGGCGTGGCCCTGACGCCGAAAGGCAGAGCGTTGTACGACGAGTTGCTGAATAACGCGGGAACGGGAAAAGACAACCTGACACACCAGCTACATCTTCAGGAGGTGTTCAAAGCCTTCCCGGACAGCGAATTCCTGCTGCGCCAGCAGGGACTCGCCTGGTTCCGCTATCGTCTGACGCCATCAGGCGAAGCGCATCGGCAGGCTATTCGCCCGGATGACGACCCGCAGCCGCTCATTGAACGGGGCTGGCTGGTTGCGCAACCCATCACCTACGAAGATTTTTTACCGGTGAGCGCCGCGGGAATTTTCCAGTCTAATCTGGGGAATGAAACTCAGGCTCGCAGCCACGGGAATTCCAGCCGCGACGCGTTTGAACAGGCATTGGGGTGCGCGGTTTATGATGAGTTCGCGCTGTATCAAGAGGCGCAAGATCGAAGTAAACGTCGGTGTGGTTTACTTTAATGGAATTTACATGGGATTCGGTCTGTTCCCATCGACATAAAATATTTTCGATTTTGTACAGATAATCGGCGACCAACAATTGGATTATTAATGAATTTTGTCTAGAGTGAGCGGTCAGAAATGTGCACTCTCTTGCCGCTGATTTTGACCGGCGCGGGACCATTTACACGACCAGAAGGACTCACTTTCAGGCATGAATCGCAGACGATTTATTAAAGGTTCAATGGCAATGGCCGCCGTGTGCGGAACCAGTGGTATTGCATCACTCTTTTCCCGCGCCGCCTTTGCGGCAGAGTCTGACATTGCAGACGGAAAAACCGTACGTTTTGATTTTTCCGTTCTGCAATCGATGGCCCATGACTTAGCACAGAAGCCCTGGGGCGGCGCACCGCGCGCGTTACCGGACACGCTGGCGAAACTGACGCCGCAGGCCTACAACAGCATTCAATATGACGCAGAGCAGTCTCTGTGGAACAACGTTGAAAATCGTCAGCTTGATGCACAGTTCTTCCATGTGGGAATGGGCTTCCGTCGCCGTGTACGCATGTTCTCGGTTGATGGCAGTACGCATATGGCGCGTGAAATTCACTTCCGTCCGGAACTGTTTAAATACAACGATGCGGGTGTGGATACCAAACAGCTGGAAGGGCAGACTGACCTCGGATTCGCCGGATTCCGCGTGTTTAAAGCGCCAGAACTGGCTCGCCGCGATGTCGTTTCTTTCCTGGGCGCCAGCTATTTCCGCGCCGTGGATGACACCTACCAGTACGGTTTATCGGCCCGCGGTCTGGCGGTAGATACCTACACCGACAGCAAAGAAGAGTTTCCTGATTTCACCTCTTTCTGGTTCGAAACGGTTAAACCGGGCGCAACCTCCTTTACCGTGTATGCGCTTCTCGACAGCCCTAGCGTAACGGGCGCATTCAAGTTTGTGATCCACTGCGAGAAAACGCAGGTGATCATGGATGTACAAAACCATATTTACGCGCGTAAAGACATCAAGCAGCTCGGCATTGCGCCGATGACCAGCATGTTCAGCTGCGGCAATAATGAACGTCGGATGTGCGACACTATTCACCCGCAAATTCATGACTCCGATCGTCTGGCGATGTGGCGGGGCAACGGCGAGTGGATCTGCCGCCCGCTGAATAACCCGCAAAAACTGCAGTTCAACGCCTATACCGATAACAACCCGAAAGGATTTGGCTTGCTGCAGCTCGATCGCGACTTCTCCCATTACCAGGACATCATGGGCTGGTATAACAAACGTCCAAGCCTGTGGGTCGAACCGCGTAACCAGTGGGGCAAAGGGACCATCGGCCTGATGGAGATCCCAACGACCGGTGAAACGCTGGATAACGTCGTCTGCTTCTGGCAGCCGGATAAGAAGATCAAAGCCGGCGATGAGCTGGAATTCAAATATCGCCTGTACTGGAGCGCTCAGCCGCCGGTGCGTTCGCCGTTGGCTCGCGTGATGGCGACCCGGACTGGCATGGGCGGTTTCCCGGAAGGATGGGCGCCGGGCGAGCACTACCCGGAAAAATGGGCGCGTCGTTTTGCCGTTGATTTCGTCGGCGGCGACCTGAAAGCGGCTGCGCCGAAGGGTATTGAACCGGTAATTACGCTCTCCAGCGGTGAAGCGAAACAGATTGAGATCCTCTACGTGGAACCTATCGACGGTTATCGCATTCAGTTTGACTGGTATCCGACCTCTGACTCAACCGATCCGGTAGATATGCGTATGTTCCTGCGTTGTCAGGGCGACGCCATCAGCGAAACCTGGCTGTATCAGTACTTCCCGCCAGCGCCGGATAAACGTCAGTACGTTGACGACCGCGAGATGCGTTAATCACTTCCTTTACGGCTCTCCAGATGGGGAGCCGTATCTGCAATCCTCCTCATAACGACTCTGTACACTATTTACTCGATCCTGTTCGCATTTTTCTGTATGCCAAATGGGTACTCTGTGGGTGTCTATTTCTTATACACATTCTTGTCCACTAACAGGGAGAAAGTATGTTTCCAGAATACAGAGACCTTATTTCCCGACTGAAAACCGAGAACCCTCGCTTTCTGTCCTTATTCGAAAAACACAACAGCCTTGATCATGAGATCTCCAGACTGGAAGGTTCGGATGGTCGGGGGTATAGTTTGGACATTGTTCGCCTTAAGAAACAGAAACTCCACCTGAAGGAAGATCTGCTCAAAATATTGCAAAAAGAGAGTGTCAGCGAGAGCTAAGCAAAACGGCACTTGCTGTGTAAAAGGGCTTCCAAAAGGGAAGCCCTTCCTGTTTTTATTTAATGAGATTAACCAGCATAACGGAATGAAAATGTCAGAAGTGATTACCATCAATGACACGTTAGAACTGCGTGCCGTAGAAGAGCAACACGTCACACCTCTGCATCAGTTGGTGCTTAAAAATAAAATCTGGCTCCAGCAGTCGCTGAACTGGCCGCAGTTTGTTGCCTCTGAGGAAGACACCCGCAAGAACGTGCAGGGCAATATGATGCTGCACCAGCGCGGTTACGCCAAAATGTTCCTTATTTTTGCGCAACAAACTGTGGTGGGCGTCATCTCGTTTAACCAGATAGAACCGCTGAACAAAGCGGCTTATATTGGCTACTGGCTGGATAAGGAGCAGCAGGGAAAAGGCATCATGACCCTGGCGTTACAAGCATTGATTCATCATTTTGCACAGCGTCAGGAGATCCGCCGCTTTGTGATTAAATGTCGTGTGGAGAACGTTGAGAGCAACCAGGTGGCGCTGCGCAATGGCTTCCAACTGGAAGGGTGTATGCAACAGGCGGAGTTCCTTAACGGTGATTACCATGATGTGAATCTGTATGCCCGCATCATTGATGGTCCCTCAGAATAAGCCTGCGATAGGTGTGCGCGTAATGCGCTGCTCACCGTTGATCACCTTCGGCCCGCGCAGATGAATAGCATCGCCATCAAACGCTTCAATGTGCGCCTGGCCGGTTATTTCAATATGATGCTCGATCAGCACTTCGCCCTGCACGCAGGCGTGACCTTCAATCAGGATATGACCATCAAGCTGGAGCGGCCCACCGCGTAAATGCGCGTGACCGCCGACCAGCACATGGTGTTTCAGCACGCAGTTACCTTCAACCACCGCGTGCTCCGCCACCTGCGAGCTGTAGCGCAGGGTAGGAATAGCGTCTTCTCCGGTTCCGGCGACGACGCGCGCATGGCCGTAGACTTTGGCGCAATCGCAAATCCAGACATTGTTCTCTTCATTACCTTCCACTTGGGCGAACTCAAAAACTTCCACCCGATGTTCGATAAACGCATAGTTGATTTGCGCATCGCCATAGATCTGCGCCTGATGAACCACCCGAGAATGACTGACGGTGGCCCGTTCGTAAATTTGCAGAAGCTGGTCGCGTTCACGGGTTAGCCCCCTGGCGGCGATGATTTCAGAGCCACACATAACGCGCGCATCACCGAAGAGAAGGCACTCACCGCGAACCACCGAATCCTGAATGGTGACGTTGTCACGTATTTGCGCGTTGTGGCTGATTTCAGCCCGGTCAATCCACACGGCATCGCTAATCTGCGCGCCATCTCTGATTACGCTTGACTGGGTAATGCGGGCGTTTCCTGTAATCGTCGCCCCGGCAAACGCGAGCGCGTTTTCATCGTAAATCCAGCAGTCGCCGCTTTGCGACAATACGCATTCGTCATCAATCCAGCCGCCCGGTGTACCGGCCAGGACATCACTAAAATCAGTGAGCGCAATGATTTGGCGTAGTAATACGCTTTTTTTATTGCCATTATCCTGGTAACTAAAGGAACGAGGCTCATCGCCCAGACGATATTTGGTCATAGCTCATTTCCGTGTGGCGCACCTTAGTTAAACGTAGCAAAGTTTTCCGCACTGGCTAAATCAGCGGAAATTCCATAAAATGCATTTCAAATATACTTTAAAAAATAAACAAAATGAGTAAGAACAAACAGAGTGAGCGGGTCCTCAATCTTCCGGCCGGTTATTTTGGCATGGTACTGGGCATCATCGGGATGGGATTCGCGTGGCGTTATGCCAGTCAGGTGTGGCCAGTGAGCCACCGGATTGGCGACGGTTTAGTGATCCTCGCCATGGTCATTTGGGGGCTGCTGACGCTAGCCTTTCTGAGCCGTTTACTGCGATTTCCGCATAGCGTATTGGCGGAAATTCGTCACCCGGTGATGAGTAGCTTTGTCAGTCTGTTTCCGGCCACCACGATGTTGGTAGCGATTGGTTTTGTCCCATGGTATCGACCGCTGGCTATTGGATTGTTCAGCATTGGGGTGGTGATACAGCTGGCATACGCGGCCTGGCAAACGGCAGGGTTATGGCGCGGTGCGCATCCAGAGGAAGCCACCACGCCGGGTCTGTATCTGCCAACCGTCGCCAATAACTTTATCAGCGCAATGGCCTGTGGAGCGCTTGGTTTCAATGATGCAGGATTGGTTTTTTTGGGCGCAGGGGTATTTTCCTGGCTCAGCCTGGAGCCAGTGATTCTGCAACGTTTACGTAGCTGCGGCGAGCTGCCTGCGGTTTTACGAACCTCACTTGGCATTCAACTGGCGCCTGCGCTGGTCGCTTGCAGCGCCTGGCTTAGCGTCAACGGCGGCGAGGGCGATACGTTAGCTAAAATGCTATTCGGCTATGGTTTGCTGCAACTTCTGTTCATGCTACGCCTTATGCCGTGGTATTTGTCACAGCCATTTAATGCGTCTTTCTGGAGCTTCTCGTTTGGCGTGTCGGCTTTGGCGACAACAGGGCTGCACCTGGGGCACGGAAGCGATTCGGGATTTTTTCATACGCTGTCGATCCCACTGTTTATTTTTACCAATTTTATCATTGCATTATTACTGGTACGTACGTTTGCATTGCTGATGCAGGGAAAACTGCTCATCCGCACGGAGCGTACTGCATTACTGAAATCTGAGGATAAATAATGACCCTTTGCGACGAAAACTACTTTACTGAGAAATACGATTTAACCCGTACACATTCCGATGTCGTTGAAGCGGCAAAAATTGTAAAACCGGGCAAAACGTTGGATCTGGGCTGCGGTAACGGTCGTAACAGCCTGTACCTTGCGGCAAACGGTTATGACGTGACAGCATGGGATAAAAACCCCATGAGCATCGCTAATCTTGAAAGGATCAAAGCCGCTGAAGGGCTGACTAATCTGCAGGCGAATGTTGCGGACCTCAACGCATTACGCTTTGATGGCGAATATGATTTTATTCTGTCTACCGTTGTGCTGATGTTCCTTGAAGCCAAAACTATCCCTGGCCTTATTGAAAATATGCAACGTTGCACGAAACCGGGTGGATATAACTTAATCGTTGCGGCGATGGATACCGATGATTTCCCGTGCACCGTTGGTTTTCCGTTCGCATTTAAAGCCGGAGAATTACGCAACTATTACAACGGGTGGGATCTGCTGAAATATAACGAAGACGTGGGCGAACTTCATCGCACGGATGAAAACGGTAATCGAATTAAACTGCGCTTTGCCACAATGCTGGCACGTAAAACTGCCTGAGTCTCCCGTCTGGGTTAACTCTTTCTGCGTTCAGCATTTTTTGTGCTGAGCGCAGAGATAAAATTGTGCGGTGCTTACCATTTTTAGTACATCTAAAATGAAACTGTTTTGCTATCCTTTTTAGGCATCATTGCGAAAACTAAAGGGATCGTTTCATGCGTACTCAAACTTTATTTAAAGTTGCAGTGCTTACTGGCTTGTTGGCATTATCCGGCTGTGCGTCAAAAGTAACCGAGCCGGAAAAATATTCTGGGTTTTTAAAAAATTACTCTGATCTGAAGGAAACAAAATCAGCATCGGGACAAACGGTACTCCGTTGGGTTGATCCGAGCTACAACGAATCCAAATATGACAACATTGTTTATAACCCGGTAACGTATTATCCGGTTCCTAAGCCTACTACGCAGGTAGGGCAGCAGGTTCTTGATCAACTGCTGACCTATACCAATACACAGTTGAAATCCGCTATCAGCAAGCGTAAACCGCTGGTGGCTACCCCTGGACCACGTAGCCTGATTTTCCGCGGAGCGATTACCGGTGTTGCGACCAGCAAAGAAGGGCTGCAGTTCTATGAAGTGGTTCCGGTTGCCCTGCTCGTTGCAGGAACGCAAATGGCGACGGGTCACCGTACCATGGATACCAACCTCTATTTCGAGGGTGAGTTGATTGATGCGGCGACCAATAAACCAGTGATTAAAGTTGTACGTAAGGGTGAAGGCAAGGACCTGAACAACGAAAGCACGCCGATGGCGTTCGAGACGTTGAAGAAAGTTGTTGATGAGATGGCGACTGATGCCACCATGTTTGACGTGAATAAAAAACCATAATAATAATGAAGAACGCACCATGCCTGGATGGTGCGTTTTTTTATGCCGTCCGGCGTCGATATAATAGTTTACCCATCAGCGCTTCTGGTCGGGCAAACATCACCATATTCCCCAGTAATATCAATACGAGTCCGGCAATCGCATTAACCTGCCAGACGTATCCTTCATACAATGTTGATAGCGTCAGCGCGACCAGCGGGAAAAGCAGCGTACTGTATGCCGCCTTACTGGGGCCAATGCGACCTACCAGTGTGAAATACGCGCCGAAGGCAATCACTGAGCCAAAAATAGCCAGATACAACAGCGCGCTAAGATAGCTAAATGTCCACTGCGGCGTGAAGTTGTCACCGCGCACCAGCGCAATGGCGGCGATCAGCAGCGTACCGTACAGCATGGCCCAACTGTTGGTTGTTAACACTTCCAGCCCTTTTTTCTGGTGACGCAGGCTGATCATATTACCCAATGAGAAGCCGAAGGTTCCCAAAGCGCTTAAACCGATGCCCAGCATCAGTGAATGGTTGAACCCGCTGTTAAGCAAATCTTGCCAGAATAGGGTAACAATGCCCGTCAGTCCCAGACCGGCTGCAATATAAAAGCGCAGCGGTGGTTTTTGCCCAAAAAAGATGAAGCTATTGACCGCATTGAACAGGACTGCCATTGAGAAAATCACCGACTCCAGGCCGGTATTAATCCACGCTGCAGCTGAATAAAAGCACCAGAAATTGAAGCAAAAAACGCATCCGCCCTGTAACAGGCAAAACAGATGATCGCGGCCAGACAGTTTGCGTAATTTACCGCTAACCAGCAGGATAACTATCATCACCGAACTGGCAACGGCAAAGCGCCAAAAAATAGAAACCGGCGCAGAAACCGGGCCTTGCTGCAAATAAATCGCAATCCATGTCGTTCCCCAAATGACCACCACCAGGCAGTACAACAGTGCGTTCATACAACTCTCTCTTTTTGTCGTCAGGCTCACACTGTGTCATGTCTGGTGGCAGGAGGCTTTCATCGGCTTGCGGCGGACTTGCAAAATCTTGCGCTTTTTTAGCGTAAAAGCGAAAAGGCAGCTGTTAACAATATGTGGCTGTTATAGACTGAAAGCCTGCTAACTTATTTTGAATGTGATGGTATGCCTCAGCCCTACGATGCCTTTGAAAACTTACGCAAACATAATGCCGTGCTGCATGAATCGGTTGCGTTACATTCAGGGATCCAACTGGCGGCCTGGTCAAATAAGCGTGATACCATCACTCAGTATTGCGATCACCATACGCTCAGTTTATACATCGCGGATGGCTACGAGAGTTACCACAAAACGGCGGGAGGCTGGAAGAATGGCGGGGGACCTGACCGTTTTTGCCTGATGCCGAAAGAAAGCGAGTCAAGTTGGGATATCCGCGACGATCTCTCCTTTGTTCACCTGTATTGTACCGACGCTCATCTGCGCGAAGTGGGTGAAAAAGTCTGGGACAAAAGCCCCTATAGCTTTACGCTGGACGAGCATACATTTGGCAGTGACCCGGGGATCACGGCGGTTTACCGTCAGTTTTTGCTTGGTAACGACTGGCAGCAACCGGCCAATCATCTCACGCTCAGCGCTGCCTCTTCGCTGCTGTTAACGCATCTGATCCAGCATTACAGTAATGTTCAATGGCGACTGCCTACCGTCACTGGAGGACTTGCGCCGGCCACCTTACGCAACGTGCTGGCCTATATTGACGCGCATCTGGCGTACCCAATAACCCTGAGCGACCTCGCAAGCGAGGCGGCGCTTAGTGAATTCCACTTTGCCAGAATGTTTCGCCAGTCGATGAAAACGGCACCGCATCAGTACGTGATGCAACGCCGTATGGCGCTGGCGCAGCATCTGGTCTGTTACTCTTCACGCAGTTTGTCGGACATTGCGATGGCCTGCGGGTTCAGTTCTGCGAGCCATTTTAGTAATCGGTTTAAACAGGTAACGGGTAAAACGCCAACGCAGTTACGTGCGGCGAAATAACGTCAACACTGCGTAGCAGATACCGCCGACCACTAATCCCCAGAATGCAGAGCCAACACCCAGTAGCGTCAGGCCGCTGGCCGTGACCAGAAACGTAACGATAGCTGCATCGCGCTCTGCTTCATTATGCAATGCCTGATATAAACTACCGCTAATCGTCCCGAGCAAAGCAAGACCGGCCAGCATCTGGATCCAGCTTACCGGCAGGGCCGCCATCATTCCTGTGACCGAACCGCCAAACACCCCAGCCAGAAGATAGAAAACACCAGCAGCGGCGGCGGCGAGCCAGCGCCGTTTAGCATCAGGATGCGCTTCGGGGCTTTGGCAAATTGCGGCGGTGATAGCGGCAATGCAAATGGAATAGACGCCAAACGGTGAAAACAACATGGCCAGCAGGCCGGTAAAGACAATGAGTGGTGAAACGGGTAACGAATAACCCGACGCATTCATAGTGGCAATACCTGGAGCATTTTGCGAAGCCATAGTGACCAGAAACAGCGGTAGTGCAATGCTGATACTGTGGGCCAAAGAAAAGTGGGGGGCAATAAACGCTGGCATCACCGGCGACAGATCCACTCCGCTAGTGACAACGTCACCTTTCATCAGTGCGATAGCAATACCCGCCAGCATCGCGGCGATCGTTGCATACCGTGGGGCTGTGACTTTAAATACCAGCCATGCCACCAGCATACTACCGCACAAAATAAGCTCACTGTTGAGGCTATTAAACGCCTGCAGACCAAAACGCAGCAGGATCCCAGCCAGCATGGCTGATGCCAGTGAATGGGGGATTATTTTCATCAGACGGGCAAACAGCCCGGTTACGCCGCACAACACAATCAACGCATTAGCTACGATAAAAACGCCGATGGCATCCTGAATTGTGACGCCTTGCAGGCCCGTCACCAGCAGCGCAGCGCCGGGCGTTGACCAGGCTGTGAGCACAGGGGCGCGATACCATAATGTCAGCGCCAGCGTACTGACACCCATTGCTATTCCCAGCGCGGTCATCCAGCCCGCGATTTGTTCAGTCGTCGCACCTGCGGCCAGAGCCGCTTGCCAGATAATGGCAGCCGAGCTGGCGTAGCCGACCAGGACAGCCACGAAGCCCGATAGTACGGTGGGCAGAGGGATGGAAAATGCACGCATAGTGACTCCGTGTGCGTTATAACGGTCAATCACTGTAGCACTGTGCGTTATAGCGTACAAGTGTTAAGCTGTAGCCCTGAGAAGGGATAGTTAGGAAGGAGAAAAATGGATAACTTAACCCACTATCTGGCCACAACGCTCAAGACGCTACGTCACCAGCGGGAATGGAGTCTGTCGCGTCTGGCGGAGGAAACCGGCGTGTCGAAAGCCATGCTGGGGCAAATTGAGCGCAACGAATCCAGCCCAACGGTGGCGACATTGTGGAAAATTGCCACCGGACTGAACGTCCCGTTTTCGACCTTCATTTCACCACCGGAGTCAGACAGTGCGCCAATATTTGATCCCCAGCAGCAGGCGATGGTCGTCACACCGCTGTTTCCGTGGGATCCGCAGTTGTGCTTCGATCATTTTTCGATACTGCTGGCACCCGGCGCGCTCAGTGAATCGACTCCGCATGAAACCGGCGTGATAGAACACGTGGTGGTGATAAATGGGCTGCTGGATATGTGTATTGAGGGACAATGGCGCACCATTAAACCCGGCGAGGGGGTGCGTTTTGCCGGAGACAGGGCGCATAGCTACCGTAACGGTCACGAACAAACAGCGCACTTTCATTCGCTGATCCATTACCCGCGTAGTTAATCGGGAAAACTATTCCGAAAAGCCGCGCTTGTGACTACAATAGCCGCCATTTTTATCGCTTGTGGATGATAACAACTGTATGCGCCAGCAGCCTCATCACCTTGAATTGTTAAGCCCGGCCCGGGATACCGCCATTGCGCGTGAAGCCATATTACACGGCGCAGACGCTGTGTACATTGGCGGACCGGGTTTTGGCGCGCGCCATAACGCCAGTAACAGCCTGAAAGATATCGCCGAACTGGTGCCTTTCGCTCATCGTTACGGGGCGAAAATCTTTGTGACGCTAAATACGATCTTGCATGATGATGAGCTGGAGCCCGCGCAGCGGTTAATTACCGATCTGTATCAGACCGGCGTTGATGCCCTGATTGTGCAGGACATGGGAATCCTGGAGCTGGATATTCCGCCCATTGAGCTGCATGCCAGCACTCAATGTGATATTCGCAGCGTCGAGAAGGCGAAGTTTCTTGCTGATGTCGGATTCACCCAGATTGTCCTGGCGCGCGAACTGAGCCTTGAGCAGATCAAGGCCATCCATCAGGCTACGGATGCGACTATTGAATTTTTCATTCACGGGGCGCTGTGCGTCGCTTATTCAGGCCAGTGTTATATTTCACATGCGCAAACCGGACGCAGCGCTAACCGCGGCGACTGCTCTCAGGCTTGTCGCTTGCCGTATACCCTGAAAGACGATCAGGGGCGCGTGGTCTCCTATGAAAAACACCTGCTGTCGATGAAAGATAACGATCAGACCGCCAACCTCGGCGCATTGATTGATGCTGGTGTGCGTTCCTTCAAAATTGAAGGGCGCTACAAAGACATGAGCTATGTGAAGAATATTACCGCGCATTATCGTCAGATGCTGGACGCAATCATTGAAGAGCGGGGCGATCTGGCCCGTTCTTCAGCCGGGCGTACCGAACATTTCTTTACGCCATCCACGGAAAAAACCTTCCATCGCGGCAGTACCGATTACTTTGTGAATGCTCGTAAAGGTGATATCGGCGCATTCGACTCACCAAAGTTTATCGGTTTGCCGGTCGGCGAAGTCCTGAAGGTGGCAAAAGATCATCTCGATGTTGAAGTGACAGAACCGCTGGCTAACGGGGATGGCCTGAACGTGTTAATCAAACGCGAAGTGGTCGGATTTCGCGCCAACACCGTAGAAAAAACGGGGCACAATCGTTATCGGGTATGGCCGAATGAAATGCCCGCCGATCTGCACAAAGTACGTGCCAATCACCCGCTGAACCGCAACCTCGATCATAACTGGCAGCAGGCATTGACCAAAACCTCCAGCGAGCGGCGCGTCGCGGTCGATATTGAGTTGGGTGGCTGGCAGGAGCAGTTGATTCTGACGCTCACCAGTGAGGAGGGGGTGAGTATCACCCATACGCTGGATGGCCAGTTCGAGGAAGCGAACAATGCGGAAAAAGCGTTGAGCAACCTGCAGGATGGTCTGGCAAAGCTTGGACAAACGCTTTATTACGCCCGCAGCATTCAGGTGAATCTGCCGGGAGCGCTGTTTGTGCCGAACGGTCAACTGAATCAGTTGCGACGTGAAGCGGTCGACATGCTGGATGCTGCACGTTTGCAAAACTATCAGCGTGGCCGCCGTAAACCGGTTGTACAGCCGCCGCCGGTTTATCCGCAAACGCATCTGAGCTTCCTGGCTAACGTCTATAACCATAAAGCGCGTGAGTTTTATCACCGTTATGGCGTTCAGCTGATTGATGCCGCTTATGAAGCACATGAAGAAAAGGGCGATGTGCCGGTGATGATCACTAAACATTGCCTGCGTTTTGCGTTTAACCTGTGTCCGAAACAGGCGAAAGGGAATATCAAAAGCTGGAAAGCCACGCCAATGCAACTGGTTAACGGCGATGAGGTCCTGACGCTGAAATTTGATTGCCGACCGTGCGAAATGCACGTGATCGGCAAGATGAAACATCACATTCTGAAGATGCCGTTGCCGGGCAGCGTGGTGGCTTCCGTCAGCCCCGAAGAACTGCTGAAAACGTTGCCAAAGCGTAAAAACTAAAGGTCAGCTCAGATGAGTATCGGGCTTGCGTGATTTTTGCCAGTAATGGTGTTCGCGAAGATCGGCGGCGGATTCTTCCGCTGTCACTCGCAGTTCATCGCTGTCGGCGGTGTGTCGTAGTAAGTGATCGGCATCCTGCACCTGAAGATACTCATGTCCCTGATTAGTAGCGAAAAGCTGACCGGAAAAAAGCGCGCTGGCCAGCAATAACACCGTTAACCCTTTCTTAAACATCATGCACCCTCTGGTACGTTAGCTGCGGAATTGGCGATAATTTCGCCTGGTGACTATTCAATATTTTAATCGGCATAATGACAATCTCTGTTTTGTCATTTCGATGTTTTTTACATTTTTGTTTAGCCAACGTTGGGATTTGTCACAACCGGGTAGCGCGACGCTGCCCGGTTGTTATCAGGGAGAGATTCAGGACTTAAATCCGGCGGCCGTCATCAGGAGACGAAAGAACATACCAACGGCGGCGAGAGCCAGCACGCTGCCGCCCCAGAGGATCACCAGCCACATCAGGCGTTTCCAGATTGTTTGTTGCATCAATGATACCCCTCACCATGTTGAACTTTGCCGCGAAAAACGTAGTAACTCCAGAAGGTGTACACCAGGATTATCGGGATAATCAGCAGTGCGCCAACCAACATAAAGCCCTGACTTTGCGCCGGAGCCGCCGCCTGCCAGAGCGTAATGGACGGCGGAATGATATGTGGCCAGATACTGATCCCCAGCCCGCTGAACCCAAGAAAAATCAACCCCAGCGTCAATGCAAAAGGCAGCGTATGGCAGTGATGCTGCCCCAGTGAACGCCACAGCCAGATGCTGATAAGCGCAACCAGCAGCGGAACCGGCATCAGGAACCACAGGTTGGGCAGGCTAAACCAACGCTCGGCAATCGCACTGTGCGCCAGCGGCGTCCACAGGCTGATAATGGCAATGACAACCAACATCGCCAGAAGCAGTTTTTTTGCCACACGGCGCATTTTTTCCTGCAACGGATTTTCGCTTTTCATCACCAGCCACGTCGCTCCCAGCAGAGCGTAGGCTACAACCAGGCCAACGCCGCAGAACAGCGTAAACGGGGTCAGCCAGTCGAAAGGACCGCCGCTGTAGCTGCGTCCGGTGACGGAAAATCCATTGAGTACGGCACCCACCACGACACCCTGGGTGAATGTCGCGAGGATTGAACCGCCGAGAAAAGCTTTATCCCAGAATGGTCGATGCGCCGGCGTGGCTTTAAAACGAAACTCGAAGGCGACGCCGCGAAAAATCAGGCCGATTAGCATCAGTGTCAGCGGGATCGTCAGCGCATCGACAATCACCGCATAGGCCAGGGGGAAAGCGCCGAATAATCCAGCTCCGCCCAGCACCAGCCAGGTTTCATTGCCGTCCCATACCGGGGCGACGCTGTTGACCATCACATCACGGTCATCAGAGTCCTGAATCGCCGGGAATAAGATACCGATCCCAAGATCAAAACCGTCCATCACGATATACATCAACGTGGCGAACACGATAATTACAAACCAGATAACTGATAAATCGATACCCATTAGCGGTGTGCCTCCGGTTGAGAGTCGAGGACGGCAGCAGAAAGCGGCCGGGCAGGCGTGCCGGTGGGCGGAACGGTCGGGTCATCTTCCTGCGGCCCTTTGCGGATCAGGCGGATCATGTAGCTGTAACCCACGCCAAACACCGAGCTGTACACCACAAAGAAGGACAGCAGGCTGATGCTCATATGTAAATCGCCATGGGCGGAAACCGCATCCTCCGTACGTTGCAACCCGTAAACCACCCACGGCTGACGGCCAACTTCAGTAGTCACCCAGCCAGCAAGGATGGCAATCAGACCGGAGGGACCCATCCACAAGGCAAAGCGCAGGAAAGGGCGCGAGGTGTATAAACGTTGCTTATAGCGCAGCCACAGAGCAAATGCGCCCAACAGGATCATCAGCATGCCCAGTCCGGCCATTATGCGAAACGACCAGAACACCATGGTAGAGTTGGGCCTGTCTTCTTTAGGAAACTCTTTAAGGGCCGGAACCTGCTTATCCAGACTATGCGTCAGGATCAGACTACCCAGCGCCGGGATTTCCAGCCCATAGCGGGTGCGCTCCTGCTCCATATCCGGCCATCCGAACAGCAGTAGAGGAGTCGGTTCACCGGGGCGATTTTCCCAGTGTCCTTCAATCGCGGCAATTTTTGCAGGCTGATGCTTCAGGGTATTCAAACCGTGCATATCGCCAATCAAAGCCTGCAGCGGGGCGACGATTAACGTCATCCATAGCGCCATTGAGAACATGGCGCGAATAGCCGGAGTGTTATTCCCGCGCAATAAATGCCATGCGCCCGACGCTGCGACAAACAGCGCGCTGCTCAGGAAAGCGGCAACGGACATATGCAGCAAACGATAAGGGAATGAAGGATTGAAAATAACGGCGAACCAGTCGACGGGAACGACCTGGCCGTTAACTATTTCGTAACCCTGCGGCGTTTGCATCCAACTGTTGGAGGCGAGGATCCAGAAGGTAGAAATAATAGTACCCAGCGCAACCATACAGGTCGCGAAGAAGTGAAGCCCCGGGCCAACCCGGTTCCAGCCAAACAGCATTACCCCGAGGAAACCTGCTTCAAGGAAGAAGGCGGTGAGCACTTCATAGGTCAGAAGCGGCCCGGTGATGCTACCGGCGAACTCGGAAAAACCGCTCCAGTTGGTGCCGAACTGATAGGCCATCACCAGCCCGGAAACTACGCCCATCCCAAAGTTTACGGCGAATATTTTCGACCAGAAATGGTATAGCGAGCGCCAGACGGGATTTTTCGTTTTTAGCCATAACCCTTCGAGCACCGCCAGATAACTGGCGAGGCCAATGGTAATGGCCGGAAAGATGATGTGAAAGGATACCGTAAACGCGAACTGGATCCTTGCCAGGTGAAACGCGTCAAGACCGAACATGCTTAACTCCGCAGGCAAAATTGATTTAGCGCAATTCTAAGGCTGCGAACCACTCGAAGGCAGAAACAGAACAGTTCTTTTTAACCATAACAGTTGTCGCGCTGTTATAGATTGGCCCGGCTGATATGAAATCTGGAAGCTGGGTTCCCGTTATTGAATAGCGTCCTCCCCACGCTAGTAATTTTGCGATATTACTAGCAAGGTAATTAAAGAGTAATCATAAATGTTTACTTTGTGTGTATAATAGACGACAGGGAGGCGCAGTGAAGCAAAGTGAGTTCAGACGCTGGCTTGAATCTCAGGGAGTTGAAGTTACAAACGGCTCAAATCATCTGAAGTTGAGGTATCAGGGAAGGCGTAGCGTTATGCCCAGGCATCCTGGTGATGAGATAAAAGAGGCTCTGCGAAAAGCGATCCAAAAGCAGCTAGGCTTACAGTAATCATCATCAATATAAGGCTGATTATATGAGAAATTTTGAGAAAATCATGCGTTATCCCGTTAATCTAGTACCCGCCGTGGAAGGTGGGTTTGTGGTGTCTTTTCCGGATATTCCTGAAGCATTAACTCAGGGAGAAACCCGTCATGATGCTTTGCAGGCTGCGCAAGCCGCATTGGTCACCGCTTTTGAATTCTATTTCGACGATAACGAACCGATTCCTTTGCCTTCGGCGGTTGTCGCTGGCGCTGACTATGTGGAAATACCACTGAGCGTTGCGTCTAAAGTTCTGTTGTTAAATGCCTTCCTTGAATCGAATATTACCCAGCAGGAACTGGCAAACAGGATCGGCAGACCTAAGCAGGAAATCACTCGCTTATTCGATTTAAAGCACGCGACAAAAATTGATGCTGTGCAGATAGCTGCCCGCGCCTTAGGCAAAGAACTGTCATTAGCGATGTTGTAAAACTGTTAACTATAACAGTTATATAAAATACCTTGATTATGTAAACTGATATATACAGTGGTTGTCCCCGACACCGGTAATCAGGACAAAAAATGAAAAAATACCAGCGACTGGCTGAGCAAATTCGCGATCAAATTGCGTCTGGCGTATGGCAGCCCGGCGATCGCTTGCCATCATTGCGTGAACAGGTGGTCAGCAGCGGCATGAGTTTTATGACCGTCGGACACGCCTACCAGTTGCTGGAGAGTCAGGGGCGAATTATCGCCCGACCACAGTCGGGTTACTACGTTGCTGCGCGCCCTGAACGTGAACTGGCCACGCCGCAGGCGCAGGTCATGCGCGATGAAGCGGTGGATATCAACACCTATATTTTTGATATGTTGCAGGCCAGCCGGGATGCGTCAGTGATGCCATTTGCCTCTGCATTCCCCGATCCGCGTCTGTTTCCCCTCCAGCAGTTGAACCGCTCGCTGGCGCAGGTGAGTAAAACCGCCACCGCCATGAGCGTGATCGAAAACCTGCCGCCGGGAAATGCTGAACTGCGCCATGCCATTGCCCGTCGCTATGCTCAACAGGGGATGACCATTTCACCTGATGAAATAGTCATCACTACCGGTGCGCTGGAAGCCCTCAACCTGAGCCTGCAGGCAGTTACTGAACCGGGGGACTGGGTGATTATCGAAAACCCCTGTTTTTACGGGGCGTTGCAGGCCCTTGAACGATTACGCCTGAAGGCGCTTTCGATCGCCACCGACGTAAAAGAGGGGATCGATCTTACCGCGCTGGAGCAGGCGTTGCAGGAGTATCCGGTCAAAGCCTGCTGGCTGATGACCAATAGCCAAAATCCGCTTGGTTTTACGCTCAACCCAGAGAAGAAGGCGCATCTGGTCGCATTGCTGGAGAAATACCATGTAATGCTGATAGAGGATGATGTCTACAGCGAGCTGTATTTTGGCCGTGAAAAACCACTGCCCGCCAAAGCCTGGGATCGCGCCGACAGCGTTTTGCATTGTTCGTCTTTCTCGAAGTGCCTGGTGCCCGGATTTCGCGTTGGCTGGGTAGCGGCCGGGAAGCATGCCCGGCGTATTCAGCGACTCCAGCTAATGAGCACCTTATCCACCAGTTCCCCCATGCAGCTTGCACTGGTGGATTACCTGTCAACCCGGCGCTATGACGCACATCTGCGTCGCTTACGCCGACAGCTGGCGGAGCGCAAACAGCAAGCCTGGCAAACGCTGCTGCGTCATCTTCCGGCGGAAGTCAAAATTCACCACAACGACAGCGGCTATTTCCTGTGGCTGGAACTGCCAGAGCCGCTTGATGCAGGCGTGCTCAGTACCCAGGCGCTGGCGCACCATATCAGCATTGCGCCGGGAAAAATGTTCTCGACCTCGGGGAGCTGGACTCGTTTCTTCCGTTTTAATACCGCATGGCACTGGGGGGAACGTGAGGAACAGGCTGTAAAACAGTTGGGAAAATTAATTCGCGAGATGATGAAATAAAACATAACGCGCTATTTAATATAAAAGAATGGCGCGTTCATATTTCAGAAATAGAGGATACCTCGCCCTGATGTTATTTATATCGGGCGCTACCATACAAAAAATCAATAGTTATTACTATTGCCGCCATTGCATCTAACTCCTTGTCTATACTCCAGAAGATAAAAATCCCCGGTCAGCGTCAGTAGCGTAATGAGCGTTAGCTCACAACCTGATTAAATTTCCTTGCGCCAACAGGAACGCTTACCACACCCCGACTATTTTTAGGAAAGGACATATATTTACGGCAAGGCTGCCGCTCAATATTTTTTAGACAGGAGTAAGACGTTATGAGCAAGCAGCTTGCCCTCAGTAGCCTGTGCGCACTCAGTATGACGCTGATGACTGCACAGGCAGCCGAACCCCCGACATCATTAGATAAACCGGAAGGCCGTCTGGATATTATTGCCTGGCCGGGCTACATCGAACGTGGACAGACCGATAAACAATATGATTGGGTCTCGCAGTTTGAGAAAGATACTGGCTGCGCGGTCAATGTCAAAACGGCGGCCACATCTGATGAGATGGTCAGCCTGATGGCAAAAGGCGGCTACGACCTGGTTACCGCTTCCGGTGACGCCTCATTGCGTCTGATTATGGGTAAACGCGTTCAGCCGATTAATACCGCGCTGATCCCAAACTGGAAAAGCATCGATCCACGCGTGGTAAAAGGCGAGTGGTTCAACGTTGGCGGAAAAGTTTACGGCACGCCGTACCAGTGGGGACCAAACCTGCTGATGTATAACACAAAAATCTTCCCAACGCCGCCAGATAGCTGGAGCGTGGTGTTTGTTGAACAAAAACTTGCGGACGGGAAAAGCAATAAAGGGCGCGTTCAGGCCTACGATGGGCCGATCTATATTGCCGATGCCGCGTTATTCGTTAAAGCAACTCAGCCGCAGCTGGGCATTACCGATCCCTATCAGCTCACCGAACAGCAGTATCAGGCGGTTATCAAAGTTCTTAGCGATCAGCACGCGCTAATCCATCGCTATTGGCATGATACCACCGTGCAAATGAGCGACTTTAAAAACGAAGGTGTGGTGGCGTCAAGCGCATGGCCTTATCAGGCTAACGCTCTGAAAGGGGAAGGCCAACCTATTGCCACGGTTTTCCCAAAAGAAGGGGTTACCGGATGGGCTGATACCACCATGCTGCACAGCGAAGCGAAACACCCGGTATGTGCTTACAAATGGATGAACTGGTCATTAACCCCGAAAGTTCAAGGCGACGTTGCGGCCTGGTTTGGTTCTCTGCCAGTAGTGCCTGAAGGCTGTAAAGCCAGCCCGCTGCTGGGTGAAAAGGGCTGTGAAACCAACGGCTATAGTTACTTTGACAAAATTGCCTTCTGGAAAACGCCGATCGCAGAAGGTGGCAAATTCGTTCCTTACAGTCGCTGGACGCAGGATTACATCGCCATTATGGGCGGTCGTTAATTCCGCTGGGGGTTTTATGACGTACGCAGTGGAGTTTCATAACGTCTCGCGTCTGTACGGGGATGTTCGTGCAGTTGATGGCGTAAGTATTGCGATTAATGACGGTGAGTTTTTCTCTATGCTGGGGCCATCCGGCTCCGGCAAGACCACCTGTCTGCGCCTGATTGCAGGGTTTGAGCAGCTGTCAGGCGGCGCAATCACCATTTTTGGTAAGCAGGCCAGCGAATTGCCGCCCTGGGAACGGGACGTCAATACGGTATTTCAGGATTACGCGTTGTTCCCGCATATGTCGATTCTCGACAACGTCGCCTACGGGCTGATGGTCAAAGGCATTGATAAAAAACAGCGCCACGCCAAAGCGCGAGAGGCGCTGGATAAAGTTGCGCTCGGTTTTGTTTATGAACGCAAACCGTCGCAACTTTCCGGTGGTCAGCGGCAGCGCGTGGCGATTGCCCGGGCGCTGGTCAATGAGCCGCGCGTCCTGCTGTTGGATGAACCGCTCGGGGCATTGGATCTCAAGCTGCGTGAACAGATGCAGTTGGAGCTGAAAAAATTACAGCAATCTCTTGGTATCACCTTCATTTTTGTCACTCACGATCAGGGGGAAGCCCTGTCGATGTCCGATCGTGTGGCGGTGTTTAATAACGGTCGCATCGAACAGGTGGATTCTCCGCGCGAACTGTACATGCGTCCGCGGACACCGTTTGTGGCAAGTTTCGTCGGGACGTCCAATGTCTTTGATGCCACGATGTCAGCGAACGTTTGCGGGTTACAGGGGATGTTCTCCCTGCGCCCGGAACATATTCGTTTGAATGATGCCGGGGGAGAAGTCCAGGCTACGGGAGTTATCCAGGCGGTGCAGTACCAGGGCGCGGCGACACGATTTGAACTGAAACTGGCCGGTGGTGAAAAGTTGCTGGTTAGCCAGGCGAATCTGACGGGCGAAATGCTGCCCTCAACGTTGTCGCCAGGTCAGCAGGTGATGGCGTCGTGGTCACGCGACGTGATGGTACCGCTGGTTGAGGAGAGGTGAATGGCTATGAATGTCTTACATTCGCCTCCACAGTCGACAGGTCTGAACCGGATTTCAGGTTTCTTCTGGCGTAATCCGGGGCTGGGGCTGTTTTTGCTGCTCCTCGGACCGCTGATGTGGTTTGGCATTGTCTACTTCGGCTCATTGCTGACGCTGTTGTGGCAAGGTTTTTATACCTTCGACGATTTCACCATGTCGGTCACGCCGGACCTGACGCTGGCGAATTTGCAGGCGCTGTTTAATCCGGCCAACTACGACATCATTTTGCGTACCCTGACGATGGCGGTGGCGGTCACCATTGCCAGCGCGATTCTGGCGTTTCCGATGGCGTGGTATATGGCGCGCTATACCAGCGGCAAAATGAAAGCCTTTTTTTACATTGCGGTGATGTTGCCGATGTGGGCCAGCTACATCGTTAAAGCCTACGCATGGACGTTACTGTTGGCTAAAGACGGGGTGGCGCAATGGTTTTTAACCCATCTGGGGCTGGAGCCGCTGCTGCTCTCGTTTCTGACGCTGCCTGCCGTCGGCGGCAATACGCTGTCGACTTCAGGGTTAGGGCGCTTTCTGGTGTTCGTCTACATCTGGCTGCCGTTTATGATCCTGCCGGTACAAGCCGCGCTGGAGAGACTCCCGCCGTCGCTATTACAGGCCTCCGCTGATTTAGGCGCACGTCCGCGTCAAACTTTCCGCTATGTGGTCCTCCCACTGGCGATACCCGGTATTGCGGCAGGCTCGATTTTTACCTTCTCCCTGACGTTGGGCGATTTTATCGTGCCGCAACTGGTGGGGCCGCCGGGCTATTTCATCGGCAACATGGTGTATTCGCAGCAAGGGGCGATTGGCAATATGCCGATGGCGGCGGCATTTACTCTGGTGCCGATTGTATTAATCGCACTGTATCTGGCGTTCGTGAAGCGTCTGGGAGCTTTTGATGCACTCTGAACGCGCACCCTGGTTACTCAAACTGGCGGCATGGGGTGGGGTTATTTTCCTGCACTTTCCCATCCTCATCATCGCCACCTATGCTTTTAATACTGAGGAGGCTGCTTTTAGTTTTCCACCGCAGGGGTTAACGCTGAAGTGGTTTAGCGTTGCAGCGCAGCGTGGCGATATTCTGGAATCGGTGACGTTGTCACTTAAAATCGCTGCGTTGTCGACAGCTATCGCCCTCGTTCTGGGGACGCTGGCCGCTGCAGCACTGTGGCGCAGGGACTTTTTTGGTAAAAGCGCAATATCGCTGTTGCTGCTGTTGCCGATCGCGCTGCCGGGGATTATTACCGGCCTGGCGCTGTTGACGGCGTTTAAAACCATCAACCTGGAACCCGGTTTTCTTACGATCGTCGTGGGCCATGCGACGTTTTGCGTGGTGGTGGTATTTAACAACGTCGTGGCGCGTTTTCGCCGTACCTCATGGAGTCTGGTTGAAGCGTCTATGGATCTTGGCGCCAATGGCTGGCAAACCTTTCGTTATGTCGTGCTGCCAAACCTGGCATCGGCGCTGCTGGCGGGGGGGATGCTGGCGTTTGCCTTGTCGTTTGATGAAATCATCGTGACAACGTTCACCGCCGGACATGAAAGAACACTTCCTTTGTGGCTGCTCAATCAGTTGGGTCGACCACGAGATGTGCCTGTCACCAACGTTGTGGCATTGCTGGTAATGCTGGTGACGACACTGCCAATTTTAGGGGCCTGGTGGCTAACGCGTGAAGGCGACACTCTCGCTGGAAACGGTAAATAAACGACGATATGGGAAATTGCTATGCAACATCAATTACTGATTAATGGCGAGCTGGTCAACGGTGAAGGTGAAAAGCAGCCAGTCTATAACCCTGCCACTGGTGAACTCATTCTGGAGATTGCCGAAGCCTCAGCCGCGCAGGTTGATGCCGCGGTACGCGCAGCCGACAGCGCGTTTGCCGCCTGGGGGCAAACCACGCCAAAAGTGCGTTCAGAACTGCTGCTGAAACTGGCTGACGCAATCGCCGATAACGCGCAAACCTTCGCAGAGCTGGAATCACTCAATTGTGGTAAGCCGTTGCACTGCGTCCTCAACGATGAAATTCCGGCAATTGTCGATGTTTTCCGCTTCTTTGCCGGGGCGGCTCGTACCCTGCAAGGACAGGCGGCCGGAGAGTATCTGGAAGGGCATACGTCGATGATTCGTCGTGATCCGCTGGGCGTGGTGGCCTCTATTGCACCGTGGAACTATCCGCTGATGATGGCGGCGTGGAAGCTGGCGCCGGCACTGGCGGCGGGTAACTGTGTGGTGATTAAACCGTCAGAAATTACCCCGCTGACGGCGCTTAAGCTGGCTGATTTTGCCAAAGATATTTATCCGGCTGGCGTTATCAACGTGCTATTTGGCCGTGGCAAAACGGTAGGCGATCCGCTGACCGGTCATGAAAAAGTCCGGATGGTTTCTCTGACAGGCTCCATTGCGACCGGTGAACACATTATCCAGCATACCGCGCCTTCGATTAAGCGCACGCATATGGAACTGGGCGGCAAAGCTCCGGTCATCATTTTTGATGATGCCGATCTGGATGCTGTGGTGAGCGGCGTGCGAACTTTTGGCTATTACAACGCTGGACAAGATTGTACCGCGGCTTGTCGAATTTATGCCCAGAAAGGCATTTATGACGCGCTGGTCGAGAAACTTGGCGCTGCGGTAGCAAGCCTGAAAATCGGCGCACCGAATGACGAATCGACCGAGCTGGGACCGGTAAGCTCGCAGGCGCATCTCGATCGCGTGACGAAAGCGGTCGATGAAGCCAAAGCGCTGGGGCATATCAAAGTCATCACCGGTGGTAAAAAAGTGGATGGCGCAGGCTACTACTTTGCTCCGACGCTGCTGGCCGGGGCAAAGCAGGATGATGCCATCGTGCAGCGGGAAGTTTTCGGCCCGGTGGTCAGCGTAACCGTATTTGAGGATGAGGATCAGGTGCTGGCGTGGGCTAACGATTCGAAATACGGCCTGGCATCTTCCGTCTGGACCCGGGATGTGGGACGCGCGCATCGATTTAGCGCTCGCCTGCAGTATGGTTGCACCTGGGTCAATACCCACTTCACGCTGGTTAGCGAGATGCCGCACGGTGGGCAAAAACAGTCTGGTTATGGCAAGGATATGTCGGTTTATGGACTGGAGGATTACACGATTGTTCGCCATGTTATGATCAAGCATGAGTAATTTCTTAAGCGCGAACGGTAAAGGGGGCACGGATAGCTAAATACTGGCAAACGTGTGTCTATACTATTCGCGCCACTGGCCTCGTCGCCATCGGACGGCGGTAAGTTGGAAATATCCGCGAGGTCAGGCTAATTGAAACAACAAAGCCCCAGCTTAATGTCGGGGCTTTGTGCTTTCTGGTGTACCGTCCGGGTATCAGCGGCGTAAGCTGCAAAGCCAGGCGAGTAGCGCACAGACGCTCAGAACCAGCCCCAACTGTTGCACCATGCCTGCCAACCCCAGCATCATTCCCAGTAACAGGTAATAGCTCAACCCGAACAACGCACCGGCAGCACCGGCTTGTTCACGGTAGTGACGCAGCGCCTGACTCAGCACATTAGGAATCGCGATCCCATAGGCTAACACCACGCCGAACACCGGCAACAGGATCCACGCGCAGTGCTGTAGCCACCACGCGACGAGACCTGACAACGCTGCCAGCGCACAGGCATAACGTACCAGTTGTTCCGGTGTAAGACCTGCCGTTAGCAACCTCCGGTTCAGCAGGCTACCCGACAGTGAAGCAAACGCAAGCAACAACCCCGTCCAGCCAAAGGCTCGGGAACGCCATCCTAATTGCCCGAAAAGAAACGGTGCCAGGCTGTAATAGCTAAACAGCATGGTATTTAACAACGCGACCAGGATGGCATTTTTCCACAGCTCACCGTCCCGCGCCATACGGGGAAAGAGCACCGTCATCCGTGGGCGGACCGTATTCTCCGGCCTTGTTTCCGGCAAAAGGGTTGCTGTCAGTATTAGCAGTAGCAGCGCCAGCAGCATAAGGGCAACAAATACACCAGTATGACCGTACAGGCTTGCCAGCCAACCTCCGCTTAGCAGGCCGAAAACCGGACTCAATGCCAGTGCGGCGCCCATCACAGAAAAGACGCGGGATAGCGCGGGTGATTCATAACTGTCCCTTAGCATGGTCTGTACCACCACTGACCCGGCAGCCGCTCCGATGGCGGAGACCATCCGTGCCAGCAGTAAAACGCTGAAGTCGGCGGCAAAAATGGCTAAGGCACAGCCTGTTCCATAACAAATAAGTCCTGCCAGCATAGCCCAACGTCGCCCGATGCAGTCGCTCAGCCAACCCCACATCGCCACACCGACGGCGAAGGCAGCAAAGTAAACGGAGAGTGTTTGAGCCGCACGCTCACTGCTGATGTGAAAAGCAGTGGCGATACCTGGCAGTGCCGGGCTGTAGATGGTTTCCACCAGTTGCGGGAACATAATCAGTAGCGTAAGAAGCCACAGCGGCGGGCGGCGAAGCGTATTCATACAATATCCAGAGAAACAAAACAGGCGGGCATTATTGCTGAAAGGGGTGTGTCTCATTACCATTATCAGGACATTAAATATCAAATATCGGACAGATAATGAAAATTGCGCCTGATGATGCTTTCGATGCGGATAGCTTTGACAAACCGGTAATCGGTATAGCCGCCGATATGGGGCTACATGATTCAGGACGGCACAGCCACCTTCGTCATCAGCTACTTTTTTCGGCTGCGGGGAGCATTACGATCGAGCTGGAGCAGGCTCTGTGTCTGTTACCGCCACGGCGTGCGGTTTGGATCCCGGCCGGGACGGTACATCGCGCCATAATGCGAGGGGGGATGGCTTATCGTTCTTTGTACTTTTCAACCGCATTGCCATTATCTGAGTTACCGCTGCAGATAGTCGAGGTTAACCCTCTCTTTTTTGAAGTGATAGAACGTATGGCTTTCTGGCCATGGGATATGCCAGCCGCGCAGCAGGCCAGCCTCATCACCGTTTTTTGTGAGGAAATACGCGCCGCCCGCAGTGAAAACTGGACGTTGCAGTTTCCCTCAGATCCGCGGTTGAACGTGTGGCTAGAGGGATTACGTATGGGCGAACTCCCACCGCGACTGAATCAATTGTCCCGACGGGTTGGGGCATGTGAGAGAACAATCGGTCGAATATTTACCCGGGATACCGGGATGAATTATCAGAACTGGCGGCAGCAATTCAGGTTGCTAAAAGCCATGGAGATGCTGGCGGATGGATGCCCTATTAGCCAGGTGGCGCAATATCTGGAGTTTGTCAGCGACAGCGCTTTTATCGCGTTCTTCCATCAACATACCGGCACAACGCCGAGCCGTTATTCGGGCAATATAATGCCGCAGAAGGATTAGGGACATTACATACTAAGGATAATTTACCCGGCGGCGGGAGAGTGGGAAGATCGTGCACTAATGGCAGAGAGAAGACCCCCTCTGCCAGCGGACGCTGCAATTAATCAACAAGAATCACATCAAGCAAACCAGCCGAACCTTGCGGAAATCAGACTGAAAAGTCCTACAGCAGCAAATATATTTATCAGCACCACAGTTTTACTGGAAACATTCATTTGTGCCACCTTTCGTTATAACCCCTATGGGTATAGTACGGGTTATAACTATCCGCAATAGTACGGATTCTGAACATAATGAAAACGGCTTGTTTTCCCGCTGTTTCCCTTAAAATAATTAATAAAACTTGATGTGGGTCATGAAAAAGAGCATATTGCGCGCGATTTTACCTTTCGGCCCGGACGCCTTACATGTCTCTGTACCAAAAAATGTTGGTTTTTTACGCGGTGATGGCCGCTATCACGGCAATCATCACCTGGTTTCTTTCCCGCGATAAAAAGCGAATTCGTTTTCTCAGCGCGGTATTAGTCGGGGCGACCTGGCCGATGAGTTTTCCCGTCGCGTTAATGTTTTCTCTCTTTTGATGACGGCGTTAACGCCGTTTCAGGAGGAAAACAGGGCATCTAATCGTTTTTTATCGGCTTCGCTGACATCCTGCGGATGCTGATATCCCACGTTTTCATTGGCGCGGGTATACAACGCGACCAGCCAGTCGTAAACGTACCGGCTTGCGCCGTGCGAAGGTTGTTCATCCAGCTTCGTCAGGCGTAACATCGGCTGTTGCTTCGGCGCGCTAAAAATAGCCGATCCTTTTTGGATCCTGCTGGCAGGACGCTGTTCTTCGGCGACATTGGCAAATCCAAGCCAGGTAATAAAATCACCAATATCGGCGTGAAGCTGCGCGGCGCAGACGTTTTCTCGCTGCATAATGCGCTGTAAGCGTTGCGGCATCTCCAGGCGATAGCTGGCGGTGACGAGGATATCGGCGACCTGCCTTAGCGTACGCGGTTCGAGACGTAAACGACGGGCATTATTTTCATCGCGACACCACTGGCGCACGTGATTAACCCACATTTTGTGCGCCTGATAACCGCTCTCTTTGCTATCCGGTGAGAGCGGTGTGTCACGCACCTCGGCAAACAGGTCAATCTCCTCATTAAATAACCCGCTTACCTGTTCCTCGCGTGGCTGCTGAACCCGCAGCAGCGACTCAAAGAGACGCATCGGCGGGAGCAAACCATCCAGGAGTTCACCATGCTTTGCCGCCTGAGCTTGTAGCTGGCGGATCACCCACTCATTGCCTCCAGATTCGGTCTCAACGGGATTAATCCAGCCGATCAGGGTTTCGCGTACGCGCTGCTGGTGCTGCTCACGCAGGGAGGTCAATCTGGCCTGACGCTGCTGTGGCGAAGTTGCCTGAGTCAGCCATTCGACAAGGCGTTGTAAGCTATGTTTATCCAGCGCCTGCAGCGTGCCCCAATGTAGTCCGGGTTTGCCCATTAATTGCTGCACGGACTCATCAAGATTTTGCTGGGTGCTAAAGCGTGCATCCTGCGGGGTAATGGCCCAAACCACGCCCGGTAATGCGGCATCATGGACAGGCTGAGTATCGTTAACCCAGCCCAGTAGCTTGCGGGTGATAGCAGGCGTCTGGGAACGGGTCGATACCGCATTACAGATTAAGAGCACATCCGGTTGCAGATGCTGGCGATAATATTCCAGCATCCAGCCTAATTTGGCCTGCCACAGCGGATGGGAATGCGCATCCGGGGCGAGGGGGATATCGAGCAGATCGACATTCTCCAGTACGGCGTCTTCAACCGTCAGGACCAGTTCGCGCGTCAGCAGCGCCAGTGACGCCTGGGAGAGACTGACCGCATTGAGCAACTGATGGTTTTCAATGGGATGAACCACCACATCGCTCTGCGCCTCATTGCCAGTCAATGCCACCTGAGTCAGGAAACTCTCGGCAGGTAAACCAAAATGGTCAACCAGCAGGCTCAACGGAGCCGCCAGTTCCTGCGCGTTCCCGGTTTGTTGCAGCGTATGCGCCAGCGCCAGCCACTGCTGCGTGAGCTCTGGTTGTTCTCCCCACAGTAACGCCCAGGCGTTTGCCCGGGTCGTCAGATCCAGTGCCGGCAGCAGTGTGGCAAACTGATGCCAAAGCGCATCGTCGATTTGCTGCTGGTTGGCTGGCACGCTGGAGCGCCAGAAACGGCCAATTGCTGCAACATCGTGTGCGGTAATTCCCGGTACCGGATGACGCTGACGCAGCGTCTGCCATTTTTCCAGGCGCGCCTCAATAATCGATTTCTCAACCTGGCGGTTGTCCGGGAGGGCGCAAAACTGGGTAATAAAAAGCTGTACCAGTTCGGCTTCACTGAGTAATCGCAGACGCAACGGCCATTCACTATCGAGCGGATTTTCATCACGCGTAAAGCGGATCGCCATATTGGTTGGCGCATGGCCAGGATTAATATGCGAAAAATAATCAAAACTGCGATCCGGGGTAACGATATTCACTTTGCCATTGGCATTGCTGCACAACGCCGCGAGCAGGT
Source organism: Citrobacter sp. Ce104 (assembly GCF_030334595.1). Lineage (NCBI taxonomy): Bacteria > Pseudomonadati > Pseudomonadota > Gammaproteobacteria > Enterobacterales > Enterobacteriaceae > Citrobacter > Citrobacter sp. Ce104. The sequence continues at coordinate 463,070 of NZ_JAOWDP010000069.1, read as the reverse complement.
GTGCTTTTGCCGATTGCGAATGCCCGTATAACCCAACGCATCCTTGCGATGAAAAGGTCGTCTTCAGAGCAGCTTCATTCACGGCGGCGAGGGTGAGCTGCGCCAGCAGGGCATCGGCTTCATCATCAAGACGCGCCGAACGTTGACGGGTATCAGCGACCCATGTGATGGCGGCCTGCGCGGTGTTTAACATCTTACTCATTTCAGGTACACGCTCCCGCTATCAATCCAGTAATGGCTACCGCTATGGCGACGGTCTGCCAGCGTATTCAGTTTTAACGTTAAGGCATTGGCGGCAACGGGGGTGCCATCCTGTAACCAGGCATCGCTCAGCACGAAGAATTCCGGGCCGTTTTCTTTGCTACCGCCGCGTAGCTGCAGCCGTACATTCAACACGCCATCTCCGGCGATGGTTTTTGCCAGTTCGGCAGAATTTATGCTGAGCGTATACAGCGGCGTGGCAGGCCAGCGGCTGTTTGCCAGTTGGCGGAAACCTAACGTCACGTTGCCACGTAATGGGAAGTGCAGGCGGGCATCCAGCTTCGCGCCGGGTTTATCCAGATCGATATCGTGATACCAGATGTTCTCATCGCGCAGGGTATTGACCGTATTATCCAGCACGCCGAGATAACGTACGGTCGAGTAAGCGCCGATGTCGGCAGCTTTAAAGTTAAAGCGCGGCAAGCGCAAATCCAGCGCCAGGCTGCACAACATAGCACCGACTGCCGCGGTGGATTTAGGGTTACCAATCCGCCCCTGTTGACTAAACGGATACCACTCATGTACGCGGTAGTTATCCATCCAGATCATACGATTAACCGGAACGGGCTGCAGATGGCGGATCAACGCCTGTACGCCCGGTAAACAGGCGGGTCTGCCTGTTACTAATAAAATATCGCAGCGATAGTGTGAAATGGCCTCGCAGACCGCGTGTAGCGGAGAGGTCAGGGTAAATTGCCCCGCCAGTAACGCCTCTTGTAACTGTCTGAACTGCACCTGTAGCGGTACACTCAGGACATCAAACGCTGGCGATCCTGCTGGCAACGCATGATCGATAGCTTGCTGAATGTAATTCATTACATTGCGCGTGGGTTGCTGGCTCAGGAGTTCGCCAAAGGTGGCATGCAGCCCGGCTACCGGATCGTTAATATCGCTTTGTTCCCAGGCTGAGAGTACCGCATGACCGAGCGGCATAAAGAGCTGTAATGCCGTTTGTTGACGCAGAATCGCCTGGGTGTCGATACGCCCGGAATCGCCAAATAGCGTGGCCAACAATGCGGCGGCATCGGTCACGCCAGCCTGTTGTAAGCGGGTTTGCAGCGCGGGCAACACGCAGCGCTGAATCACGTCCAGCAGCATGTCGTCGCCCGCGACCTTAAAACCTTCACGGAACAGCAGATGCGGGGTAATTTTGACGTTCGCGCCAACGCCGTCATCAAGCTGATAATGGACGACGGCCATATCCGTTGTCCCGCCGCCGATGTCGATCGATGCCACGCGCAACGCTCGGCCTTTAGTCTCACCAGGCTCCGGCAAACGGTCCGGGCGGGCCAGGGCGTTAAAGAATGATTCGGTGTGACCATCGTAGTGAGAGATAGCTTCGTTATACAGCCACACCAGTTGCCCACAGCTGGCCTCATCCCATTCCATCTGGATCTCCGGTACGGGAACCACGCTCTTTTCCTGCTGCTTACGGGTCGTAAAATCTTCATCCTGCGGATGCCAGCCCATCGCTTTCCAGACCAGCGCAATAGCTTCAAACATGCGCAGGCGGAAAATCTCGCGCTCCTGTTTGGGCATCGCCGACGGCAGAGTCAGGATCAGCGTCCGCAACTGACGAGGAGACGCCGGGAATCCGAGGCGCAAACGCGTCGCCACGCTGTTGATTTGCCCCAGCGCCTGGGCCAGTATTTCGCACAGCATATGCGTCATCAGCGTGCTGCGACTGTATTGCGGTGAGAACACTGGCAGACGATCGTCCTGCGGCAGACTGAACAGCGGTTGACCGTCATCGTTCATCAGGTTCATCAGCGGGAAGGCGGTAGCCAGCGGTTCGCGCTGGGTTTTGCCATTCATCTGGCTAAAGCGCCAGTCATGCAGTACCGGCGTTTCATCCCACAGATAACGCCGCGGACTGGAGATCCCACTGCTGCCTTCGGTGCCCATGCGCTGCATCGCCAGCTTTCGGGCTTCGTCGCCAACGCGAACAATCGACGGCCAGATAAAGGCATCATCACGACCGCTCTCAACGGAAAAGTGCTGCTTGCCAAAACGGGCTTCGGAAAACTCCAGCCGGCTGGTAAACAGCGGATCGTTAAGGAACTGTGGCTCGCTTAAGGAACGCACCTGCAATTCAGCGGTCTGGCGTAGTCCGTCATTGGCATCGCCGTGATCTTCAATCAGGACGCCACAGGTATGGGTATTACCGATATCCAGGATAAGATCGACCGGAATGGCGGGCGTGCTGAGGGTATGGGTGACCAGTTTCACTTCCGGGACAGAAAGCTGCTCGCCTAACAGGGTCAGAACATTCAACCAGTGCGCCTGGTATTCAAAGTTACGCAGCGCCTGCTGGATCTCTTGTTCAGAGCGATTCTCATGTTGAGTGACATGATGCATAAAGGATTCGCGCAACCAGCCGTCAATCCAGGTCTGGTCGAGGAAATCAGCAATTTCGTTGTCATGCCAGGCTAGCGCAAACCGTGTACCGTTTAGCAGGTCATTTTCGTTGGGGGTTAATGCCGCAGGGGCATTTTCAGTGAGCTGGCTGTCCAGCGCCACGGTAACGCGGTGAGTGTTGCCCGCGCTGTCAGGTTGCGCCAGTTTTCGTACCTGTACGCGCGCCCAGTTATCCGGGCCTTCAACAAACGTTCGCGGCGGGTTAAAGCGCAGGAACGGCAGCGGCAGCCAGACGCCGTCGAGCACGTCCAGGGAATAATGCAGCATTTGGGTGCTTTCCGGCTTTACGACTTCGGGCTGACCGCCGGTGCTGCCTGGCAGGGTATAGCGTCCCGTTGTCAGATCGAAGTCCAGCCGTAGCAGGGGGCCGTTGGCCGTTTTGCGCACAAAGCGGCCATGATGCGCAGACTCCTGCGGCGTCAGGCCAAAATCCAGAAATTGCACACCGCTATTGGCGATGAGCGTCACGCTCTGTTTGTAGTCACACAGATTCACCAACATAAAATCAGGCACCTATCTTTTTGATCGTCAGAGGGATTTCCGCGTGAGCGTCATATCGTGCGGTACAGGCGGCGACGTCATTGGTTCCCGCTTTGCAGGTAATTTCAGGCATCGGATAACGAGAACCGTCCGTACAACGGGCATTGCCGCGACTCTTAATCATTAATTCACCTGACTGGTGCAAACCGGAGAAAATCTCGGCGCGACAAACAATATTGTCGCCATGAACCACGCGCGCAGTGCCTTTATTGGTCTGGATCTGATAGCGCAGCGACGGCGCTTTACCGCTGACCGGATCTTTAACATCAACTATGACGCGCCAGCTGCCGTTAAGAAAACGCGTCGTTCCAGCCTTCATCTGGTTGGCGTCCATCACCAGCGCATCTTTTGGAATAGCGGCGATCACAACCGGCCCTTCGACGGGTTTCTCTTTTTTCGCAGCCGGGATCACTTCAGCCCGATGCAGCGGCAGTGCCGATGTCAGTTCTGGCAGCGGCGCCACATCGGCTTTCGCAACCTCGCCGTGAGGAACTACGGGTACGGGCTCGGCGGTTTGTTGCTTCCACAGCAGTGGTCCAATAATGGCGGCAACGATCACTGCGGCAACGGGCAGGCTCCACAGTGGCAGGCGGCGTGCGGGCTTTTTCTGTACCGGCGGCGGTGTAACTTCAGGTTCGTTAACAACGACCGGGGGTTGAGGTTCAGGCTCTGCCGGTTTAGGCAGCTCAACGACCGGGGTCAGCAAAGGCGCGTCGGCCTCGGCGAAGGTGATTTCCGCGGTGGTTTCTTCTTCCGGCTCAGGCTCTGTTACGGTGACGACCGGAGGATTATCAATAAGGCGCAGGCAATCAAGCACATCGTCGCGAGGATTTTCATTCAGATTGACGAAGCCCCAGAACGTAATAACGGGTTTGCCATCAACCAGAAACACGTGGTTTTCACCAGGAAACTGGATGGCTTTTTCGAGCAGTGAGCCAAATAGCTGCAGGGAGGTTTTACCCGATTGCAGGCTTTTACGGCTCAGGGCCGCCGCATTTTCCAGCGTGCTCCCCAGATAGCGCAGCGCACGAAAACGTGCCTCTTCATCAGCGGCTTTCCACGCAACGGCTTTCCCTTCAACCGGCGAGTACCAGTCCACCCGATCGCCGCTGTCGTTAATTTGTGGGATCGCCAGACAATCCACCATCGCCTGCTGTTTGCGTAGACGAAGCGTTTCACGAATTTGCAATGCTGAATCAAACACGGCCTGACCGCCGCCGCCCACGGCCTGATAGTCATCCAAATTGCCGCTGCGCAAGAGAGTTTTTGCCACGTTGTTACCCCTTAGACTTCTTCACGTATCTACTTTACGTTTTATAAAAACGAGCAAACGGTGGAAGAGAGGCAAAAAGGGGCGAATTTTCATGGCATAGAGTGCCGGGAAAAATCTTGACGTTTTGAAAAAGACTTAAGGGAAATTAATTCGCTCAGGCTGATGAATTATTCAGCGAAATACACCAGATTAGAATAACCTGATAGTGATTTGTTATTGGTCAGTTTTTGTCAGCTATGCTCTGATATTCCAGTTAATAATAAAATAAGAAGGCTTATAACCATGATTGCAAGGAAAACGTTACTCGCGCTGGCTCTCAGCGCCGTCTTACCGTCAGGCGCAGCGTTCGCGGCCAATACTGACACCATCATCTACTGCTCAGAAGCATCGCCGGAATCTTTTAACCCGCAAATTGCCAGTTCCGGTCCATCGTTTGTGGCCAGTTCACAAGTGCTCTACAACCGACTCATCAACTTCGACCCGGTAAAAAATACGCCAGTACCCTCTCTGGCAACGGACTGGACGATTTCCCCGGACGGTAAAACCTACACTTTTACCCTGCGTCAGGGCGTAAAATTTAACAGTAATAAATTCTTTAAACCGACCCGCGACTTCAACGCTGATGACGTGATTTTCTCGGTATTACGGCAGAAAGATGCCGATCATCCGTATCATAAGATTTCTCAGGGAAGCTACGAATACTTTAACGATGTCGGTCTGGATAAACTGATTAAAGAAGTTAAGAGGGTCGATGACTATCACGTTCAGTTTGTCCTCAATGAACCTAACGCCGCATTTCTTGCCGACTGGGGAATGGATTTTGCCTCCATCCTCTCTGCCGAGTATGCCGAGGCGATGTTGAAAAAAGGTACCCCGGAAAATGTCGATAACTGGCCGATTGGCACCGGGCCATACGTGTTGCAGCAGTACAAGCAGGATTCGCAAATCCGCTATCTCGCCAACCCGAACTACTGGGATGGCGCTGTCCCAACGAAGCACCTGATCTTCTCCATCACGCCAAACGTTCAGACCAGATTGGCAAAACTGCAAACCAATGAATGCCAGATAATCCCGGCGCCAGCCCCCGTACAATTTGACGAGATTAAAAAGAATAAAGATTTGACGCTGCATTCAGTTGAAGCGCTAAACGTCGGGTATCTGGCGTTTAATACCGAGAAAAAACCGTTTGATAACGTGCTGGTACGTCAGGCGCTAAACTACGCGACCGATAAAAAGGCCATTATTAACGCTGTCTTTTTAGGTTCCGGTACGGTGGCAAAATCGCCGATTCCACCGAATATGATGGGCTTTAATAAAGATCTGCAGGATTACGCTTACGACCCGCAAAAAGCGAAAGACCTGCTGAAGCAGGCTGGGCTGGAAAATGGCTTTGAAGCGACGCTGTGGTCAATGCCGGTTCAGCGCCCATATAACCCGAACTCCCGACGAATTGCTGAGATGATCCAGAGCGACTGGGCAAAGGTTGGCGTGAAGGCGAAAATTGTGTCGTACGAGTGGGGCGAATATCTCTCCGGAATGCGCAAAGGTGAGCATGACACCGCGCTGTTCGGCTGGATGTCAGACAACGGCGATCCGGATAACTTCGCCGATGTACTGCTGGGCTGCGACAGCATTAAAACCGGATCTAACGCCGCGCGCTGGTGCGATAAAGAGTATAATTCGCTGGTGCAAAAGGCGAAACTGGTAAGCAAACCAGAGGAACGCGCCGCGCTTTACCAGCAGTCGCAAGAGATTTTTTACCAGCAGGCTCCGTGGATTGCGTTGGCAAACGGCAAAACGTTCTACGCTACGCGCAGCAACGTTAGCGGATACAGCGTCAGCCTGATGGGCAGTGATTTTTCAAAAGCAAAATTAAATTAATGAGTTAAGGAGAGGTTATGTCGCATCTGGATGAGGTTAGCGCACGTGTTGATGCCGCCATTGAAGAGAGCGTCATTACGCATATGAACGAATTGCTGATTGAACTCAGCGATGATGCCGCGCTGAGCCGGGAAGAACGCTATACCCAGCAACAGCGTTTGCGTACGGCGATCGCACATCATGGCCGTCAGCATAAAGAGGATATGGAATCCCGTCGCGAACAGTTGACCAAAGGCGGCTCTATTCTCTGACTTTTTGTTGCCTCTTATCCGGCCTGCATGCACGTTTCGTAGGCCGGATAAGCGTAATTAAAATGAGCGTCTCGCCACCAGCCAGGCCCCGACGACCAGCAGCACCGCGCCGCAGACTGGCCCCACCAGCGCTCGCAGCGGCACGCCGTGGCTGCGCAGAATATCCAGCACCAGTCCGCCGATTAACTGGCTGGCCACCAGCACCGCGATAGTGGTCGCAGCCCCCACATTTTGGTACCCACTGATACTGGCAAAAACAAAGAACGATCCCAGTAATCCGGGGATTAGCGTCCACCAGCGTACGCTGGAGGCCAGCTCACCAAATCCCGCCGCACCTTGCTTAAACCACAGTATGCTGACAAACAGCACGATCCCGACCAGCGAGTTAAGCAACATGGCGATGAGGATCGTCGAGGATGTCTGCGTAATGCGTACCATCAAGGTATTTTGCACCACCAGACCAATACCTGCGGCAATCAGAAAGGAGAGGGTCAGCGTCTGGTTCATCTGCTGGCATCCGGATCGCGGCGATCGTCTAATTGTAATTGCATGAAGGTCAGATCCAGCCAGCGACCAAATTTGGTGCCAACCTGCGGCATTTGCGCGGTAATTTTAAAACCCAGCGTGCTGTGCAGATGTAGCGACGCCTGATTCTGAGACTCAATGCCCGCCACCATCACGTGCTTGCCGCACTCGCGCGCTTCTGCTATCAGTCTGCTGAGCAGCGCTCGCCCCAGGCCCTTTCCCTGATGATCCGGATGTACGTACACCGAATGTTCAACAGTATGACGGAATCCATCAAAGTTTCTCCAGTCGCCAAAGGAGGCATATCCCGTGACCACGCCACGATCTTCACTCACCAGCACCGGATAGCCCATCAACCGGCGGGCTTCATACCAGGAGATACGGTTTTCGGCATCGACGGTTTGATCGTTCCAGATAGCCGCCGTATGCAGTACCGCGTGGTTGTAGATTTCTGCAATGGCGGCACAGTCTTCTTTGCTGGCAAATCGAATTGACATATTGAACCTCAGGGATTGTTCACTATAGTATTACAATATGAATACTATTGAAGACAGCATAAATCAACGAATCGGAGCAAGAATTCGCATTGAGCGGGAATCTCGCGGCTGGTCACTGACGGAACTTGCCGAGCGAGCAGGGGTGTCGCGGGCGATGATCCACAAAATAGAGCGCGGTGAGAGCAGCCCAACGGCCACGCTGCTGGGCAGGCTCTCCGGAGCCTTTGGTATCAGCATGTCCATGCTGATTGCGCGGGCCGAAATGCAGGAGGGCAAGCTGCTGCGCTTTGCTGACCAGCCCGTCTGGCACGACCCGCAAAGCCACTATCTGCGCCGCCATGTTTCACCGCGCAGCGATCTGCCTATCGATCTGGTGCAGATAGAATTGCCTGCCGGTAGCGATATCCCAATGCCAGCCTCTTCCTACGTGCAGGCCAGACAGCTTATCTGGCTACAACAGGGAGAACTCGTCTTTGTAGAAGGAGACGTACGTCATGAAATGCAGGCGGGCGATTGCCTGGAACTTGGCCCGCCGAATGACTGTCGATTTATCAATGAAACCGCGCAACCCTGCGTTTACCTGGTTGTGCGGTTAAATCATGCCGTCAGCTAAATGGCAGGCACAGGCTGCTACTATTGATGGATTCATGCCAAAAGCAGAGGAGCACATCATGGGTCAACAGACTAATCGTAATCGTCGCTGGGTACTGGCTTCCCGCCCGCATGGCGCGCCGGTTGCGGAAAACTTCCGTCTTGAAGAAGATGAGGTGGCAACGCCGGGTGAAGGCCAGGTTTTACTGCGTACCGTTTTTCTTTCCCTCGATCCGTACATGCGTGGCCGTATGAGCGATGAGCCATCTTACTCCCCACCGGTAGAGATTGGCGGCGTTATGGTGGGCGGCACCGTAAGTCGAGTGGTGTCATCCAACCATCCTGACTACCAGCCTGGCGAGTGGGTGCTGAGCTACAGCGGCTGGCAGGACTATGACATCTCTGATGGTAGCGGTCTGGTGAAACTTGGCGAAAATCCCGAGCATCCCTCCTGGGCGCTGGGTGTTATGGGGATGCCCGGTTTTACCGCTTATATGGGGCTGCTGGATATCGGTCAGCCGAAAGCGGGAGAAACGCTGGTGGTAGCCGCCGCGACCGGCCCGGTTGGCGCAACGGTAGGGCAGATTGGTAAGCTCAAAGGCTGCCGGGTGATCGGCGTTGCTGGCGGGGCAGAGAAATGTCGACATGCCACCGAAGTACTGGGTTTTGATATCTGTCTCGATCACCACGCGCAAGATTTTGCACAACAGCTGGCAAAAGCCTGCCCGCAGGGTATTGATATTTATTACGAAAACGTTGGCGGTAAGGTATTTGACGCAGTCCTGCCGTTACTCAACACCTCTGCGCGCATTCCGCTTTGCGGACTGGTCAGCGGTTATAACGCCACATCGCTTCCGGCAGGACCTGACAGATTACCTTTGCTGATGGCAACGCTACTGAAAAAGCGTATCCGCATGCAGGGCTTTATTATTGGTCAGGATTACGGTCACCGCATTCATGAGTTTCAGCGGGAGATGGGGCGCTGGGTTAAAGAGGGCAAAATCCATTACCGCGAGCAAATCACCGACGGTCTGGAAAATGCACCGCAGACTTTTATCGGTTTGCTGACCGGTAAAAACTTCGGCAAGGTGGTTATTCGTCTTGCCGATGATGCGTAAAAACTGATGGCGGGAGTCATTCCCGCCAGTTTTACTCAAAATGCCAGGCCAGATTAATACCTACGCCATAGTTTCGTCCTGGCGCCGGTTCGTAGTATCTGCCATTTGACTCATTCACAATCACCGAGCCGACATAAGTTTTATCGAACAGATTATCTACCCGACCGAACAGGTCTACCATGAGACTGCTGTAATAAAATTTATAACCGGTATTCAAGCCAACAACGGTATATGACGGGGCTTTCGCCGTATTTTCATCATTGGCCATAATGTCGCCCATATAACGAACATCTGCTCCCGCATACCAACCTTCATCAGGAACGTAGCCCAGTGACGCAAATCCCATGTTTTGCGCTATGCCGGGCAGTCGGTTGCCATTGCAGTTTTGATCCCCACAGACGTTGCTGCGGTAGGTGGCATCCAGCCAGGTCCATGACGCTTTTGCGCGCCAGTTTGCGGCAAAGCGTTGGTCCCAGGATAACTCGCCTCCCTGACGGCGAGTTTTTCCGGCGTTTTTATACGTTGTCCGTCCGCCGTTGCTGCTGTCAACGACGATTTCGTCGTCCGTGTTAGTCTGGAACAAGGCCGCGGCAAACAATCCATCGCCAACACGTGTTTTGCTACCGATTTCAATGGTGTCATTTGTGGACGGCTGTAAACCAAAATTCATGCCGCTTTGGCTGTCGGAACGGTAGGACAGTTCGTTGATGGTGGGTGTTTCGAACCCGCGACCCGCGGCCAAATAGACGTTCCAGGCATCGGTGATGGCATATTTTAACGATCCGGCAGGCAACCATTGGTGATAGCTGGCGTCACCGCTGTCATCTCCGTTACCGGGCGTAATATAGCGATCGTTAGAATCAAACCACACTGAACTGTAACGAACGCCGGCATCCAGTGAGAGTTTCTGCGTTAATTGCCACTGGGTTTGCAGATAGGGGTCGACATTCCACATCAGGTTACGTTCGTTACGGCGTAAGTCGCCTTTCTGCCCATACTCCGGCACGCCATCATCAAGACGGAAGTTATTGTAGCCTTTACGGTTTTCGCTCATGTTTTCATAATTCAGACCGGTGGTGAAAGTCACGGGTATGCCCAGCTCACCCCGATGAGTCCAGCGGTTGTCTATCCCCTGATAATGACGTTGCAGGGTAATGACGCCTCCCGCATGAGACGGTTTTAACTGTGGAGCCATCGGGATTGACTGATACTGAGTGGTTTCACGTTCCCCCGCATAGGTCATGATGCTGATATCATCCTGCGCGCTAAGCTGGCGTTCATAGCGCAATCCCGCCTGGGTCTGCTTGATGGTTTTTCGCGTATCGAATTGCTCAGCGCGGGGCGATTGCTGCGGATCGACCTGCCATTCCGACTCGGTAAGACCGCCGGGATCGTCGGCTTTACTGTCTACACTATTGAAAATCAGAGTCAGTTTGCTCGCATCGTCAATGCGCACGCCAAGTTTGGCATTGGCCAGATTTTTTTGCGCGCTACTGTGATCGCGATAACCGTGGGTGGTAAACCGGGTGGTTGAAACGGTGTAATCCACATCGCCTTGCTGAGTACCATCGCCCAGAGCTCCCGTTGCTTTTAACCCGTAGCGCCAGGTGCCAAAACTGCCGTAATAACTACTGGCTTCAATGGTTGGCGGCTCATGTCCCGTTTCAGTACTGACATTCATTACTCCGCCGGACGCATTGCCATACAGAGCAGAGAAGGGGCCGCGTAAAATCTCAATGTTTTGTACGCTGCTAATGTCGATATTGGATGTTTGACCCTGTCCATCCGGCATGGTTGCTGGAATACCATCGACGTACAAACGAATACCGCGGATACCATAAGTGGTTCGCGAACCAAATCCACGAATCGATAGCTGGAGGTCCTGGGCGTAATTCTGTCGGTTTTGTACCTGTAGCCCCGGGACGCTGGTCAGGGATTCAGACAGGTTAATGCGCGGCGTTGCCAGACGCATATCCTCCCCGTCAACAACGCTGACGGCAGCAGGAGTGTCCAGCTCAGAAACGGACTGTGGCGTCGCACTCACGATCAGCGTTTGAGCGTTTATCTCACTTTCTGCCAGGGCAAAAGGCGAGAAGAAGGCAGGCAATAAAGAAACAGGAACAACAGTATAGCGGGCTGAAAAAATCGTCATGAATAAGGCCAGTTATGATGCTTACGTTGAAAAACGAACGGTAAGCATGTGAATTTTTTTATAAAAGATGAATTTTAGCGCTGCGTAATTGCGGTAATTTTTCGGGCAATGAAAACGATTGTAGTCAATATGTGAAGAAGTGCTCCACTTTGCGATGAATAATGATTACTATTCTCATTCCTAAAAAAGCAAAACCATGATTTTGCTCATTGAAGCTATGTGAAGCAGTAACAAACGAATTTATCAAAGGGAGTCGTCATGTCTTTACGTCATCTGTTTTCACCGCGTCTGCGTGGTTCTTTACTGTTAGGTTCACTGCTCGTTGCATCATCTTTTACTACGCAGGCTGCAGAAGAACTGCTGCGCAAAGCCGTGGGCAAAGGTGCCTATGAAATGGCATACAGCCAGCAAGAGAACGCACTGTGGCTGGCGACCTCACAGAGCCGCAAACTGGATACCGGCGGGGTGGTTTATCGTCTTGACCCGGTCACCCTCGAAGTGACTCAGGTTATTCATAACGATCTCAAACCGTTTGGCGCCACCATCAACAACGCCACGCAAACGCTGTGGTTCGGCAACACGGTAAACAGCGCGGTAACGGCGATGGATGCCAAAACCGGGGCGGTGAAAGGACGCCTGGTTCTTGATGCGCGTAAGCGTTCTGAAGATGTTCGCCCGCTGCAGCCGCGTGAACTGGTCGCCGATGATGCTACCAACACCGTATACATTAGCGGTATTGGTAAAGAGAGCGTGATTTGGGTGGTGGACGGTGATGCTATTAAACTGAAGGACACCATTCAAAATACCGGTAAAATGAGCACCGCTCTGGCTGTCGACAGTAAAGCTAAGCGCCTGTACACCGCCAATGCGGACGGTGAATTCATCACCGTCGATACTACCACTAACAAAATTCTCAGCCGTAAAAAGCTGCTGGATGATGGAAAAGAGCATTTCTTCATCAACCTGAGCCTGGACACCGCGGGCAACCGCGCCTTTGTCACCGACTCTAAAGCGGCGGAAGTGCTGGTCATCGACACCCGTAATGGCAACGTTTTGGCAAAAGTCGCTGCGCCGGAATCCCTGGCCGTACTGTTTAACCCGGCACGTAATGAAGCCTACGTGACCCATCGTCAGGCCGGCAAAGTGAGCGTAATCGACGCAAAAAGCTATAAAGTCGTTAAAACGTTCGAGACCCCAACATTCCCGAACAGCCTGGCGCTCTCCGCCGATGGTAAAACCCTGTACGTCAGCGTGAAACAAAAATCCACTCGCGAGCAGGAAGCCACTCAGCCGGACGATGTTATTCGTATTGCGCTGTAATATAAATGGAGGGGGAAACCCCTCCTGTCATTTCTCTAAACCCCACGATACGCCTCGTTACACCCCGCCAGTAGCCTCACCCACTTCAGGGACTTACACTACGCCCTCAACGGCTAACTGAATAACGCAGGAATACCATGAAAAAGCCACTTATCTGTCTGTGTGCAGGCGTGATGCTGTTTACCCTGGCAGGATGCACCACCGATTACGTCATGACGACGAAAAGCGGACAAACCATCACCACCCAGGGTAAGCCAAAACTGGATAAAGACACGGGAATGACCAGCTATACCGATCAGGATGGGAATGCGCGGGAAATTAACAGCAACGACGTTGCGCAGTTGATTGAAGCGAACTAAAAAAGAAGGCCTGAAGGGGTAACCTGTCAGGCCTTCTGCCGTTATGGCGCGGTGCGGTGGATTTCTGCAACGCGTTTACGAACGCCGAACCAGCCCGCAACCAGCAGGATAGCAATCAGCGGTAATGAGGCGATGGTATAGGTGCCGTTCGGATAATCAAACGCCATCAGCACCAGAACGCTCAGCAGGAACAGCAGCGTTAACCAGGAGGTAAATGGCGCGCCCGGCAGTTTAAAGCTGACGTCTGCCGTTTTGCCTTCTTTTATGGCCCGGCGCAGACGCATCTGACAGATCATGATAAATCCCCACGACGCAATAATGCCTAATGACGCGAAGTTCAACACGATCTCAAATACCTGCGACGGCACCAGATAGTTCAGGAAAACACCGACGACATACACGACCAGCGTGGCGAGGATCCCAGCCCAGGGCACCTGTTGACGACTCATTTTAGCCATAAATTTCGGCGCCGATCCGCCCATCGACATGGAACGTAAAATACGTCCGGTGCAGTACAACCCTGAATTAAGGCTGGAAAGCGCCGCGGTGAGCACCACAATATTCATGATACTGCCAATGTACGGCACGCCCAGTTTGGAAAAGAAAGTAACAAACGGACTTTGCCCCGCCTGATAGGCGTTCCATGGCAATAACAGAACCAGCAGTACGACAGAACCCACATAGAACAGACCAATACGCCAGATGACGCTATTGATCGCTTTCGGCACCATCGTTTGCGGATCTTTGCACTCACCGGCGGCTGTACCCACCAGTTCAATAGAGGCGAATGCGAAAACCACACCCTGTACCAGAACCAACGCAGGCAGCAGGCCATGCGGGAAGAATCCGCCGTTGTCGGTAATCAGATGAAAACCCGTGGCGTTACCGTCCAGCGGTTTTCCGGTGCCTAAAAAGACGGTACCCACTACAAGGAAAATGACAATTGCCAGCACTTTCACCAACGCAAACCAAAACTCCATCTCTGCGAACCATTTCACGCCGATCATGTTCATGGTGCCGACAATGGCCAGCGCGCCGAGAGCGAACACCCATTGCGGTACATCACCAAAGGCGCCCCAGTAGTGCATATACAACGCCACCGCGGTGATATCGACAATACCGGTCATCGCCCAGTTGATGAAGTACATCCAGCCCGCCACGTAGGCGGCCTTTTCGCCGAGAAACTCACGGGCGTAGGAGACAAAACTGCCGCTGGAAGGGCGATGTAAAACCAGCTCGCCGAGCGCGCGCAGTATAAAGAACGAAAAAATACCACACACCAGATAGACCAGCGCCAGAGCGGGGCCGGCCATCTGCAAGCGTGCGCCAGCGCCTAAAAACAGCCCGGTACCAATTGCGCCGCCAATGGCGATCATTTGTACCTGTCGATTGCCCATCGCTTTGTGATACCCCTCTTCGTGGGCATTCAACCAGCGTCGTTTCGCCGCATGTTGCTCCGCGGCTTGCGTGTTGTTTGTGTTCATTACGATTCCTGTTGACCTGACAAAAATACAAAATCCTTTTTGCCGCACCAGTTGCGGCGAAAACAGCCTTACCCTTCATGGTGTTACGGAGTAAAACGGCCGGCCGAGCATCCTACATTCAATTGATCGGTTCCGCAAAGCCCCGATAACAAGAATTCAGCATTTTTATGCAGCCACAGCTGGTGCGGTGTGGCCTCGATTCAGCCAATAAAAGAGAAGGGTGTTAATACATGGAGAGGCGTGCGCTTATCGAGACATTTACCCGATAAGCGCTGCAACGTTATGCTGATACGCCAAAGACCTGAACGGCCTGCTGTAAGCGCGATGAACGCTGGGTCAGATCGGCGGTAGCATCGGTAACGCGCTCCACCATCTCGGCATTATTGTGTGTCATGGTGCCAACGCGTGAAATCGAATCGTTAATCAGATCCAGCGCCTGGGTTTGCTCGCGCGTGGCCAGACTAATGTCTTTGATCATCATCGACATCTGCATTACATCGCCAATCATCCCGGTGAGATGCGTTTCCGTTTGCTCCACCATTTTGACGCCGCTGTTAACGTTAGCGACATTCTTCTCAATAAGCTGTTTAATCTCTTTTGCCGCCGACGCCGAGTGCTGCGCCAGATTGCGAACTTCTGCCGCGACAACGGCGAAGCCGCGCCCTGATTCCCCGGCTCGTGCGGCCTCAACCGCGGCATTGAGCGCCAGAATATTGGTCTGAAAGGCGATGCTGTCGATAACGCCAATGATGTCGACGATCTGTCCATTGTCACGCGATATCGCCTGCATCATGGCGATAGTTTGTTTCATGATATCGCCACCTTCTGCTGCGTTGGCGCTGGTTTTATCGGCCATAGTCATAGTATGTGCCGCGGTTTCAGCGGTTTGCTGTACCGCACTGCCAATTTCTTCGATGGCTGCAGCCGTTTGTTGCAGGTCGGCAGAGGTTTCTTCTGAACGCTTATGCAGCGCTGTACCTTCTTTTGATACCCGCTGACTGATAGCGCGAATACCGGTTATTTGCTTACTGACGTCATCGACCAGAGAATTCAGATTAAGCCCGGATTGATTAACCAGACGCATCAGCATTCCGATCTCATCCACCCGATTTAAATGACAGTTATCAGGTTTTCGCCCCGATACCACTTTCTTCATTTGCGTCAGTAGCGTATTAACTGGCTGACAAATTTGATACTTAAGGTAAATAGCAAGCATTAGAAATAAGAACAACAATCCACCCGCCTGAATAAATGGATTGACAGGGGCGAAGATAAATAACAAAGCGAACAGGGAGATTACCCCTAAAGAATAATTGACGCGCTGACTAATACTCAACCATTTAAACATTGATGCCCATGACAATATGCCGCGACGAATCATAATGCCCTTAAAAAGTTGAAATCCTTTAAGCTGCTGATTATTAATTTTTTGATATAAGCTTTCGCTTTGAGTTATTTCATCGCGCGAAGGAACGGTACGCACCGAGATGTAGCCAGTGAGCTTTTCATTGTGCCAGACCGGCGTAACGTTGGCGCGAACCCAGTAATGGTCGCCATTCTGCCGGCGATTTTTCACCATCCCTGTCCAGCTGTCTCCCTGCTGTAGCGTGTACCACATATCGGCGAAAGCAGCCGGAGGCATGTCGGGATGGCGAATAATATTATGCGGTTCGCCCATTAACTGATGTTCGTCAAATCCACTGGCATCAATAAAAGCAGAGTTGGCGTAGGTAATATGACTTTCTTTATCCGTCGTTGAAAGCAGCGTCGCTTTGCCGTTAAGTGTGTGCTCAATTTGTGTAACGGGCATGTTACTTTTCATAGAGGCCCCATGATGGTATGTATAATCCATACAAAAATCCCCGCAATAAAATCGGGGGATATTAAAAAGCTGTTTTAAACCGTTTTAATAAGAAACGCTGCATTCTCTACTAATCATCATTGCTGTGGAAGTATTTAAATTTAAAAAAACTAGGTGAACTATTCATTCAGCGTCATAAAAGTGAAACATTTAATACAACCGCATAACGTTGCAAGTCGTTTAACCTGACTTAACGTAAATCGCGCTAAAAAACGTTTTCGTAAAAAGAAAACTGGTATGAAATTATTTTGATGCTATTTCTGTGAAACCAGCAACCCTATTATATTTTGTAGGCCATAAAGTCCGGATGTGTTCCGCTGAGTGTTCCGACCAGTAAAGCAAGCCCCTGGTATTATCCCTGATGGCAACAGGGTTAGTTATCTACTTTTTAGCTGAACAAATGTGAATTAAATGTTTCTGTATGGTTATTCAATAAATTAATAATAAAGACATGTTAACAAGCATAGGCCCGTAACATGTCATATCGCCTGAGTATTCTGGATAAAAGCCCCATCGGGGAAGGTGAAACCGCCGCGATGGCGCTTGCCCGGACGTTGCGTCTGGCGCAACTGGCAGAAGAGTGGGGATACCATCGTTTCTGGATCGCGGAACACCATAATACGCCACAGCTGGCCAGTCCATCGCCGGAGTTGGTGATCGCCTGGATCCTCGGGCAAACCCAGCGTATCCGCGTAGGTTCCGGCGGCGTGATGTTGCAACATTACAGCCCGTACAAAGTGGCGGAAAACTTCAATCTTCTGGCATCACTGGCCCCTGGACGTGTCGATCTCGGCGTAGGGAAAGCCCCTGGCGGCTTACCGCTTTCGACCCAGGCGTTACAGCAGGGACTACATCAGGATGAAAAAGGCAGTTTTGCTGACCAGCTTTCCCAGCTTAACGACTGGCTGGTGCTGAGTGGAACGGAAAGTGGGGTGACGGTATTCCCAACGCCAATTCCACCGTTACCGCCGGAAGGATTTGTGCTGGGAGCCAGTGTGCAAAGCGCTCAATTAGCAGCGCAATCCGACTGGAATTTTATCTTCGCTGCGCACCTTAACGGTGACAGAGCGTTATTGCATGACGTTTTGTCTTTCTGGCAGGCCCACAGCACATGCCCGACGATAGTCGCCGTCCAGGTGATTGTGGCGGACAGTCACGACACCGCTGCGCAACTGGCGGAAAACGTACAAATCTGGGGCGTAGAGCTGGAAGATGGTCAACGTGTCACAGTAGCCAGCGAAGAACAGGCGCTGGCATTTGCCGCACAGGCTGGCAGTCCCCCACGCAAAATAGCGCGTCGTGAGCTGGCGTTGTTACACGGCACCGCTCAGGAAGTGATGGCAAAGTTGAATGCTCTGCATACGCAATTTGGTATTGACGAGTTCATTATCGACACGCCAGTGGCGGAAGGGCACGCGCGTCTGACATCGCTGCGTTTGTTGGCGCAAGCCCATAACGCCGTGGAGGTGCTCTGATGACCCTCGGCTCAACGCTTATCGACTGGCGTCGTGAATTACATCAGCATCCGGAGCTTTCCCTGCAGGAGGAAGCAACCACGGCGCGCATTCACGCCTGGTTGCGCGCAGCGGACGTCGACATTTTGCCGTTTGAGTTGAAAACCGGTCTGGTCGCGGAAATCGGCCAGGGAGAAGATATCATCGCGCTGCGCGCGGATATCGATGCGCTACCAATTGAAGAAAGTGCCGATGTTCCGTTTCGCTCCCTCACGCCGGGTGTGATGCATGCCTGCGGGCACGATGTTCACACCAGCGTCATGCTTGGCGCTGCGCTGCTGCTTAAACAGCAGGAAACATATCTACCGGGGCGAGTACGTATTTTATTTCAGCCAGCTGAAGAGAGTTTCGGTGGCGCAAAAACGCTGATCCGCGCTGGTGCGCTACAAAACGTAGCGGCTATTTTTGGTATGCACAATGAGCCGGGTTTACCGGTGGGCGAATTTGCCACACGCGGCGGCGCATTTTATGCCAATGTCGACCGCTTCGTACTGCGCATTAATGGCAAAGGCGCACATGCAGCGCGTCCGCATGAAGGCAAAGATGCCATCCTGCTCGCCAGTCAACTGGTAACGGTGTTGCAAAGCGTTGCCAGTCGCGACGTTAACACGCTGGATTCAGTCGTGCTAAGCGTAACCCGTATTCAGGGAGGAAATACATGGAACGTATTACCAGAGTCCGTTGAGCTGGAAGGGACGCTCAGAACGCACAGAACCCAGGTACAGCAGCAGGTTAAGGCCCGGGTTAATGACATCGCTGCCGGATTTGCTCACGCCTTTGGCGCACAAATCGACGTAATCTGGCATGCGGGACCGACCGCGTTGGTAAATGATGATCGTTGGGCCGGTATTGCCACCGCGGTGGCGAAACAGTCAGGTTATACCACCCACCATGCCGATCTGCATATGGGCGGGGAGGATTTTGCCGTCTACCTGCAAAATACGCCTGGCGCATTCGTCAGTATTGGCAGCGCCAGTGAATACGGATTACATCACCCGGGATTCAAACCGGACGAGCGTTTAATTGAACCTGCCGCGCATTATTTTGCGCAGTTAGCAAAAACGGCATTCGCAAATCTTTAAGTTTACCTGTTGGGTAGGGGGTATTATGGCTGAAAATCGGCAACTACGGCTCGGCACTATTCTGCATGGCGCATCGGGAAATATGTCCGCATGGCGTCATCCAGCGGCTCAGGCCGATGCCAGTATTAATTTTGATTTTGTCAAAGAGACAGCGCTTATTGCGGAAAAAGGGAAGCTGGATTTTATTTTTGTCGCCGATGGTCTGTATATTAATGAAAAATCAATCCCGCACTTTTTAAATCGTTTTGAGCCGTTAACGGTATTATCCGCTTTGGGCAGCATCACCCAGAATCTGGGGCTGGTTGGCACGGTGTCCACCTCATACAGCGAGCCGTTTACGACCGCACGGCAGTTCGCCAGTCTGGACCACCTCAGTCAGGGGCGCGCAGGATGGAACGTGGTTACGTCGCCTCTGGAAGGATCGGCAAAAAACTATTCCCGCGCTCAGCATCCAGAGCATGCTCAGCGTTATCGTATTGCCGATGAATATTTACAGGTAGTGAAAGGATTGTGGGATTCCTGGGAAGACGATGCTTTTACCCGTAATAAAACAAGCGGGGAATTTTTTAATCCGCAAAAACTGCACACGCTTAACCATCATGGAGATTATTTTCAGGTCGCCGGACCATTAAATATTGGGCGTACGCCACAAGGCCGTCCGATTTTATTTCAGGCGGGCGCTTCAGCAGATGGCAAGAAATTAGCGGCGGAGCATGCTGATGCTATTTTTACCCATCAGGAGTCGCTGGCAGAGGCGAAAGCGTTCTATCAGGATGTAAAAAGCCAGCTGGAAAACGCCGGACGACATCCCGATCAACTGCATATATTCCAGGGTGTTAGCGTTATTGTTGGCGACAACGCGGAAGACGTTGAGCTGCAGTATCAGACTACCGCTGCGCTGGTCTCTATTACCGACGCACTGAACTACCTTGGTCGCTACTTTGAACATCATGATTTTACCCAATATCCGCTGGATGCACCGTTCCCGGATCTGGGCTCTCTCGGGCAAAACAGCTTTCGCAGTACGACTGATGAGATCAAACGCACTGCGCGTGAGCGTGGCTTAACTCTCCGCCAGGTTGCACTGGAGGCGGCCAGCCCACGTCCGCGCTTCAGCGGCACGCCGCAACAGGTTGCCGACGGTCTGCAGCAGTGGTTCGACGAAAAAGCCGCTGACGGTTTTATCATCCAGGGCGGAACGCCGGATACCTTCCCGCGGTTTGTAGAACAGGTTGTCCCCGAGCTTCAGGCGCGCGGCCTGTTCCGCCATGAATATCCCGGTACGACCCTGCGCGCAAGTCTGGGATTAGCGACACCTGCAAATCAATTCACACAATAAGAGAAAACGCTATGCAGAAAAAATCAGTATTCCTCGCGCTGTCACTGGCTTTCAGCGCTACCGTCTGGGCAAATGAGGTAACGATCAACGGCACGGGCGTAAGCCTGGAAGCGAATAAAGCGCCGATTAATACGGTAAAAAATCCGCAGGCGATTGCACAGTTGCCAGCAAACCTGCACCTGGCCGTACCGGGCAAATTCACCGTGGCGATTGCCGGGCTCAGCCAGCCGCCGCTGACCGTCTTTGCCGATGACAATAAAACACTGATCGGCAGCGAGGCGGACATCGCGCGTCTGGTGGCAGACAGTCTGGGGCTGGAGCTCAACGTTGTACCCACGTCATGGGAAGACTGGCCGCTGGGCGTCACTTCCGGCAAATACGATGCCGCGATCAGCAATATTACCGTCACCAAAGAGCGCAAAGAGAAATTCGATTTCGCGACGTACCGGAAAGACTCTCTTGGCTTTTATGTCAAAACCGGCAGCAAGCTGAAGAAAATCGATCAGGCGGAAGATATCGCCGGTCTGCGCATCATCGTCGGTTCGGGGACGAACCAGGAAGCCATCCTGCTCGCCTGGAACGATGAGAACGTGAAGAAAGGGTTGCAGCCGTTTACGCCGGTGTATACCAAAGACGATGCCGCGCAAACCCTGGCACTGCAGTCGGGCCGTGCCGATGCCTACTTCGGGCCTAACGTTATTGGCGCGTGGAAAGCCGCGCTCAACGGTAAAACACAATTAGTGGGTAGCGTTGATGGCGGTTGGCCAAAAGCGGCGCATATTGCCGTGACGCTGAAAAAGGACAGCGGTCTGGTTTTGCCAGTACAAACTGCCCTCAACGGGGTCATTGGCAACGGCGACTATGACAAGGTGCTGAATCGCTGGGGTGAAGGGGTGGAACGTATTCCGCAATCTGAAATAAATCCGGCCGGTTTAGGCGACTAAGGAGGTCATCGTGAGCGATAAATTTCGCGTGGTCTCACCTGAAGCCAGCGAACTGCAGCCCATTTTGAACGGTCTGTTCGGTGAATATGCCGCCCGCTATGGCGATTATTTTTCTCGCGACGCTGAAGTAGAACTGACGGAATGGTATCTGGCGCCTCAGGGACTTTTCGTGGTACTGGAGCGCCGCGGTGAGATTATCGCCACCGGAGCTTACAAACCTTACGACAAGGACACCGCTGAGATTAAGCGCATCTGGACGAAAAGCAGCCTGCGTCAGCAGGGGTTGGCGGCGCGTGTGGTGCAGGAGCTGGAACGCCGGGCGCTGCTCGCGGGCTACAGCCGGATTTATCTGACCACGGGATTTCGCCAGCCGGAAGCCGTCCGGCTTTACTTAAGTCAGGGCTACGATCCGCAATTTGATACGACGCGCGATCCCGAAGAGTACAGCCTGCCGCCGTTTGATGGCCGGTTGCGCTTTACCAAACTGTTAACTATCGCCGGTCAGGCCAGAATCGCCTGAGGAGAGAAGATGAAAACGACGGATAGCATTAAAGTCGTACCGGCGCGTTATCCCATGCGCACCGTTGGCGCGGTCATTGCTTTGTTTGTACTGGCGGTGATTATCCAGTCTGTGGCGTTTAATCCGCGCTGGGAATGGGGCGTGTTTGCCCGCTGGTTCTTTGATCCGGTTATCTTGTCCGGCCTCGGGCAAACGCTGTTACTGACGCTTATCGGGACGCTGTTGAGTATTCTTATCGGCGGTCTGTTGGCGCTGGCACGGCTTTCATCTTCCTGGCTATTGAACTTTCTGGCATGGGGATACATCTGGCTGTTTCGTTCGTTACCGCTGATTGTGGTGCTGATCGTTTTATACAACTTCTCCTATCTGTACGACACGCTGGCGATTGGTATTCCGTTTACGCCCATTCAGTGGGGAAGTTTTGAGACCATCAATGTGCTCGGCCAGTTTTCCACTGCGGTGATTGGCCTGACACTGGTGCAAAGCGCCTATACCGCTGAAATTATTCGGGGTGGATTTTTAGGGGTCGATCACGGTCAGTATGAGGCAGCGGCAGCGCTGGGTTTACCGGCATGGCGACGTACGCTGCGGATTATTCTGCCGCAGGCGCTGCGCACCATTTTGCCTGCTGGCTTCAATGAAATCATCAGTCTGGCAAAAGGGACTGCGATGGTATACGTGCTGGCAATGCCGGAGCTGTTCTATACCATCCAGATGATCTACAACCGCACGCAGGAAGTGATCCCGCTGCTGATGGTGGGCGCGGTATGGTATCTGGTGATCACCAGCGTTTTGTCGCTAATTCAGCACCTGGTCGAACGCGCGCTGGCGCGCAGCGAACGACGTTCAGCCATCAATACTGCCCGGGTGAGTCGTGCAGAAAAACGCAGTCGTCAACATCCACAGCAGGAGGCCGTCCATGTCCCACTCGCCTGAAGGCCATATTTCCATTACCGGCGTCAGCAAATACTTTGGCCGCCACAAAGCATTGGATAATGTGTCGCTGGAGATCCCTCCTGGTTCGGTAACGGTCATTCTCGGGCCGTCCGGTTCAGGGAAATCCACACTCCTGCGGACCATCAACCATCTGGAACGCGTCGATGAGGGATTTATTCAAATCGATGGTGATTACATTGGCTATCGTCGGCAGGGAGACACGCTGTATGAGCTGAAAGAGGCGGAAATTTTGCGCCAGCGCGTTAACGTCGGCTATGTGTTCCAGAATTTTAATCTGTTCCCGCACTTAACCGTGCTGGAGAATTTGATTGAAGCGCCCATTGCGCACGGTCTGGCATCGCGAAAAGCCGCCACCGAGCGAGCATTAACTCTGCTTGATGCGGTAGGACTGCGGAATAAAGCCGATGCCTGGTCGCGGCATCTGTCCGGCGGTCAGCAGCAGCGGATCGCTATTGCCCGTGCGCTGGCGCTAAATCCGCGCGTTATGCTGTTTGATGAACCGACATCTGCGCTGGATCCTGAACTGGTCGGTGAAGTGCTGGATGTCATTAAAGCACTGGCACAGTCGGGAACCACGTTGGTTGTGGTGACGCACGAGATTGGCTTCGCCCGGGAAGTCGCGGATCAGGTGGTGTTTATGGTCGATGGCAAAATCGTCGAGCAGGGCAGCAGCGAGCAGGTGTTGAATCATCCACGCCACACACGTACCCAGCAGTTCTTGTCGAAAGTGCTGTGAGTTTCAGGGAAAGATGGGCATGTCTGCATAGGATGTCGAATGCTGCTCTACACTTAGGGTTTTAACTTTGTGGGGTGCAGCATGATTAAGGTCTATGGGGTACCGGGCTGGGGATCGGCTATCAGTGAAGTGATGCTCACACTGGCGGATATCCCTTACCGCTTTATTGATGTGGACGGTTTTGACAGCGATGGTCCTTCGCGGGAGTTGCTTAAAACAATGAATCCGCTATGCCAGGTGCCCACACTAATACTGGAAAATGGCAGCGTGATGACGGAAACGGCGGCGATCGCGCTGATGATCCTCGATCGTTGTCCAGCACTTTCACCACCCGTTGGGCACGCCGAACGCCAGCAGTTTCAGCGTCTGCTGATATGGCTGGTGGCAAATGTCTATCCCACGTTTACCTATGCCGATTACCCACAGCGCTGGGCACCGGACGCCCCGGCGCAGTTGAAAAAGAACTGTATTGAGTACCGTAAATCGCTTTATATATGGCTGAACGACCAGCTAAGCGCCGAGCCGTACGCGTTCGGAGAGCAGTTAACGCTGCTGGACGTTTATATTGCCGTTATGCGCACCTGGGGACCGGGTCATGACTGGTTTCAGGACAACACGCCGAATATTAGCGCTATCGCCGATGCGGTTTGTCAGCACCCACGGCTGCGTACTGTACTGAAAAACAATAAGATTATTTAAATAAAAAAAACGCTGTTCCGCAGGAGTGCAATTCCCGGAACAGCGGGCGGACTATCGCCATAAGTTTAAATTACGCAACAGAAGGGGTGAGCGTAATACGATCCAACGGACCCACGATAAACAGATAGGAAACCAGGCCGATCAGCCCCATCGAGCCGACATACAGGATGGCGTAATCAAAGGACTGGGTATTCGCCAGAATGACGCCGATCACCAGTGGTGTGATGATACTGGCCATATTGCCGCACATATTGAATACGCCTCCTGCAATGCCAAGCACTTCTTTTGGTGAGGTATCGCTGAGAACGCACCATCCCAGATTGCCAAAGCCTTTGGCGAAGAACGCCAGACTCATCGCGGCGATAACCACAAATTCTGACGATGTGTAATTCGCGATAACGATGACGCAGGAAAGCAACATCCCACAGATAACCGGCAGCTTACGGGCAATTGTCAGGCTGTAGCCGCGTTTTAAAAGCCAGTCGGAGAAAACGCCGCCCAACAATCCACCGATAAAACCGGCAATGGCAGGGATACTGGCGACAAATCCCACTTTAAGGATCGACATGCCTTTAGCCTGATACAGATAGGTAGGAAACCAGGTCAGGAAAAACCAGGTGATTGACGTCACGCAGAACTGTCCAATATAAACGCCAATCATCATGCGGTTGACGCAGACGCTTTTAATTTGCGCAAAGGTAATTTTCTGTGGCTCTTTTTTATTACCCAGCGACGGTTCGCCACCGCCTTCCCTGATATAGTCAATTTCCTGCTGGTTTACCTTCGGGTGATGCATAGGGTCTCTGACCTTCACCAGCCAGAAAATGCCAAGAATAACGCCAATCGCCCCAATGTAATAAAAAACAAAGTGCCAACTTAGATTATGCAAAATAATCGTCATTAACGGCGTAATAATCCCTAACGAGATATATTGTGCGGCCTGATAGACAGAGGTAACAAAGCCCCGTTCGTTATTAGGAAACCACTGCACGCTTAATCGGCTGTTGGCCGGAAAGGCTGGAGCTTCAATCGCCCCCATCAGTAGTCGTAAGATAATCAATACGACAAGTGGGCTGGCGTACAGATAAATGGTGCCCTGAAACATCGTTACCAGCGACCAGCCAATCAGTGCGCAGCCGTATACCAGACGAGAACCATAGCGATCCAGGAGCCAGCCGCCGGGCAGTTGCATAATGACATAAGAAATACCGAAGGCAGAAAAGGCCAGCCCCATTGCTTCAGGATCAAAACCTAATTCTTTGCTCATAATCGGAGCCACGACGGATAATGTCGCGCGATCGGCGTAATTAAATACGGTAGCAAGAAACAGAAATATCAGAATGCCGTAACGCACTTTTGTACGCTTTATTATTGTGTTCATCACCCACTCCTTTCATAAGGTTGAGAGCGTTTCTGTAGGGAAGAGGGCGGGTATTACTTACCCGCCAAATAAATTAAGGACGTTTACCAAACTCGCAGGTCAATTGTGTCCAGCGGCGCGTCTGCTCGCTGATGCTAAACCCCAGGCCATGACGGTCGGAAACCCACATCCGGCCATCACGCAACTCAAGCTGTTCATTAAATAACGGGTTCAGCCATTCAAAATGTTCAAGCCATGGCTCAAGGGGATACGCTGCGGACAGATGCAGGTGAACTTCCATGGCGAAGTGCGGAGCCAGTTTGCGTCCGTGTTTTGCCGCCAGGTCCATAATTTTCAGGAACGGTGAAATTCCCCCCACACGCGGAGCATCGGGCTGCACATAATCGCTGGCATTTCCGAGGATCAACTGTTCATGTTCGCGGAAGCTGGTCAACATTTCACCGGTGGCAATCGGGGTATCAAGCGCGGCGGCCAGTTGGGCGTGACCTTCAACGTCGTAGGCGTCCAGAGGCTCTTCAATCCAGATCAGATTGAACTGCTCCATTTTACGTCCCATACGGATGGCGGTTTCCCGGTCCCACTGCTGATTGGCATCGACCATCAGTGGGAAGTCATCACCCAGCGCTTCACGCACCGCGGTTAAGCGACGAATATCCTCAGCGCAGTTTGGTTGACCAACCTTGAGCTTGATACCGCCAATGCCGTTTTCACGGGAAATAACCACGTTTTTAAGCACCTGATCCAGCGGGGTATGCAGGAATCCACCGGAGGTGTTGTAGCACTGCACGGAGTCCCGATGCGAACCCAGCAGTTTTGCCAGCGGCAACCCTGCACGCTTGGCCTTCATATCCCACAAGGCGATATCGATAGGGGAGATTGCCTGAACCGCCATGCCGCTACGTCCCACGGAGGCGCCAGCCCACAGCAGCTTGGTGTAGATCTTGTCGATATCGTTTGGGTCTTCGCCTAACAGGTTATCGGCAATTTCTTTGGCATGCGCATAGATCCCCTGACCGCCAGCCCGCTTTGAGTAACTGAATCCAACGCCTTCAAACCCGTCACGGCTGCGGATCTCGGCGATGATAATGGCGACTTCGGTTAGAGGTTTCTGACGACCGGTCAGCACTTTGGCATCGCTTACTGGTGTTGCCAGGGGAAGGAAAGCGAGGGATAGCTTAACCCATTCGATCCGATCGCCGGTTTCTGCCGCGGTTTTTGCATTGGCCGATTTGGCATAGGTCACGGCATCAGAATTGGCACTTAAAGACATAATGTTCTCTCCTGGTGATAACGAATGATTGCGCTATCATTTTTAATGTTAGCGCAATCACTGTGCCAGTGAATTGACTGCGATTTGAACAATCGCTCACAAATACTGAGAGAAAAGGGTGGTAAATTATAAACGACGTCACATTCCAATACTTTATGGAGAAATGCACAAATCGTTGTGATTGCGCTATCATTTTGAGCGGCGATAATTAACTAAGCTGCTGTTTTCCCTGCATTATCACCGAGCGACGCTGGCAATAGCCCAAATCATGATGAATAATGCCAGGATACATCGGCGATTTTTGACAAGGGCATCGACAGTGAAAAACTCCAGACCTCCGCGCGCCCCCACGCTGGAAGATGTTGCCCGTACCGCGGGATTGTCACCCATGACGGTGAGCAGGGCGTTGAATACCCCGCAGCTGGTGCGCCCGAAAACGGTGGAAAAAGTAATGCAAGCGGTACGCGCCACCGGCTATATTCCCAACGCGCTGGCCGGCGGACTGGCGTCACGACGCAGTAAGCTTATCGCCGTGGTGGTCCCGCAAATTAACAACAATATGTTTGTCGATACCATCCAGTCATTGAGCGATGAACTGGCTGAACGCGGATACCACATCTTACTCTGCGTGTCGGGTTATACGCCGCAAACAGAGGCTGAGCTGGTGGCGACACTGCTTTCTCGCCGCCCGGATGGCGTACTGCTCACCGGCATTCATCATACCGCCGAACTGAAAAAGGTGATTCTTAATGCAGCCATTCCGGTCGTGGAGATCTGGGATTTAACGCCAACACCTATTGATATGCTGGTCGGATTTTCGCATGAAAAAGTCGGGATGGCGGTGGCAGATTATTTGCTGGAAAAAGGCTATCGCCGTCCTGGCTTGCTATGGACAGCCGATCGTCGGGCAGGCCAGCGTAAACAAGGACTGTGCGATGCGCTGAGTCGTCATGGTATTGCCGCTGAGGCTCAGGTGGATGTCCCGCTACCGGCCTCTCTGGCATTGGGGCGCAGCGGATTAGCTCAACTATTGGCTGAAGGCGCTTTTGATGTCATTGTCTGTAGCTCAGATACGCTAGCCCAGGGGGCGATCATGGAAGCCGAAAGTCGTGGTCTGCGCGTGCCGCAGGAGTTAGCGGTTATCGGTTTTGGCGATCTCGATTTTGCTGCCAGTAACCGACCAGCCATCACCACCGTCAGCGTCGACCGACGGGCCATTGGACAACGTGCCGCCTCTCTGCTTGCCGATCGTATCGAACAAATTCCGCGTGAAGACGATATTATTGATGTCGGATTTCACCTGGTTGAACGAGAGTCCGCATAAGTTACCTGCATCCCAAAACATTAAGGAATCTGCTATGCCGCACGTTGATATTAAATGTTTTCCCCGCTCCCTTACCGACGAACAAAAAAATGCGCTGGCGGCGGATATTACCGAGGTCATTATTCGTCATTTGCAAAGCAAAGACAGTTCCGTGAGCGTGGCGCTCAATGAAATTGAGCCCGAGGCGTGGCAGGGCGTGTGGGATGCGGAAATAGCGCCGCAGATGGCAAAGTTGATTAAAAAACCCGGCTACAGTATGTAAGAAAAAACGGGCGGATAATCCGCCCATTTTCGTTGTGATTACGGCGTAACGATGTTGAACCAGAATTCGAACTTATCCATATAGCCGAGCATGGCATCAAGCTTGGTGCCGTCACCGGTTATCTTCACGTCACCGCTGTCTTGCGCCTGTTTTAGCGTCACTTCCTTGAGGATGATTTTGTTCAGCGTGTCGCGATTCAGCGTGACGGTGGCGTCGGCGTCTTTTGCTTCGGCATTGGCGGTATGGTTCAGTACGCCATTCTCCAGCTCAAGTTTATATTTACCACCGTCGCTGCCAAGGTCGATGTTAAACACCGACTTCGCATCGCCCGCTTTTTGTCCGTTGATATGCACCGCCAGATAATCGAAGAACATTTCCGGCGTCATGGCGCGAACGGTATCCGGGCTGGCGGTATTCGGGGTTGGGCCTTTGACTACGCCGTTACGCAGCTCTTGCGCCCCGGTAAGATAGAAGTTACGCCACGGGCCGGATTCAGCCTGATACCCCAATTGCTCCAGCGCATCCGCTTCCAGATTACGCGCGGCCTGGTTATTCGGATCGGCAAACACCACTTTGCTCACCACCTGAGCTACCCAACGGTAGTTACCCTGGTCATAGTCGGCTTTTGCTTTCTGCAAAATAGCGTCAGCGCCGCCCATATAGTCGACAAATTTCTTCGCAGATTCTTCCGGCGGCAGTTCATCCAGCGTTGCCGGGTTGCCGTCAAACCATCCAAGATAGAGCACATAGGTTGCTTTTACATCATGGCTCACGGAGCCATAGTAACCGCGGTTAGCCCAGGTGTGGGCCAGTGAGTCCGGCAGCTTAAAGTTTGCGGCGATCTCATCGCGGGTCAGACCTTCGTTAGCCATGCGCAACGTCTGATCGTTGATGTAACGGTACAAATCGCGCTGGCTTTTCAGCAGGCTTACAACCTTGTCATTACCCCAGGTAGGCCAGTGGTGCTGCGCCATCATCACTTCTGCTTTATCACCCCAGCGGACAATCGCTTCGTTGATGTATTTGGACCACGGCAGCGGTTCACGGATTTTGGCTCCGCGCAGAGAGTAGGTATTGTGCAGGGTGTGGGTGACATCTTCAGCAGATTCAATCAGTTTCTTCTCTTCGATGTACCACAGCATCTCCGAAGGCGCTTCAGAACCCGGAGCCAGCATGAAATCATAGGTCAGGCCGTCAATGACCTCTTTTTGTCCATCTTTCTCAATGATATTCGTTGGCGCAATCAGGGTAACGGTTCCCGCAGAAGTTGTGGTTCCCAGTCCCGCGCCGACCTGACCTTTGGCATCAGGTTTTAGCAGGTTGCCGTACATGTAGCTCGCGCGGCGGCTCATGACGTTACCTGCCATGATATTCTCAGCGACCGCAGCTTCCATAAATCCGGCAGGCGCATAAATTTTCACTTTGCCCGCTTTAACGTCGGCTTCATCAACAACGCCTCGTACGCCGCCGTAATGGTCAACGTGGCTGTGGGTATAAATCACCGCGACAACCGGTTTTTGACCGCGGTTTTTAAAGTAAAGATCCATCCCGACCTTAGCCGTTTCTGCAGAAACCAGCGGGTCAACGACGGTAACGCCTTCTTTACCTTCAATAATGGTCATGTTCGACAGATCGAGGTTACGAATCTGGTAAACGCCATCCGTTACTTCAAATAGCCCGCTGATGTTGATCAACTGGGACTGGCGCCACAGGCTCGGATTTACCGTATCCGGCGCTTTATCGCCTTCTTTGATGAACGCGTATTGCTGCGGATTCCAGATAACATTTCCCTCTTCACCTTTGATCACTTCCTGCGGGAGTGGAGCGATAAAGCCTTTGTGGGCGTCGGTAAAGTCGGTGTTATCGGAGAATGGCAGTTGGTTGTATAGCGCGTTGTTGGCTTGTTGCGTGGAGGCGGTGGCGTCTTTGGGAGCTTCAGCGGCCATAACGGGAACAGATAACGATGTGAGTAACCCAGCCAGTATAAAACTCTGTGCGATTCTATTAAGTTGCATCGTAAAACCTCTCTGACACTTCATAAGTACAGTTGGGGGATGCTGCTTTCACGGATAATGTTTTGATTAGATATTTGCGTTAGTGCAAGATTAACTATAATTCACGCGAATGATTCAGCAAGGAAGGAGGGAGAATTTATCTGATTGGTTTTTCAGCAGTTTTAAGAAAACAGTTGCGGATGACAGCGGAGAACTGCCATCCGTTGGCAGAGTATCATTCACCAGCGATAAAACGCTTCCCGCTGGAGACAAACGTTCCGGCTCCAAGGTGATGCAACGTATTGAGCTTGCCATCATCAAACTGCCAGCGTCCTTCGACAAAGGCTCTCTCATCAGCGGCAGCCGAGACGACTTCCCCAAACAGCGTGTCATATTTTTCTAGTGCCGCAGTGGCCGGCAACAGGCGACACTCCATCCAGGCCAGGCATTTCGCTTCTATCAGCGGTAAACCCAGGACCGGTCCTTGCACTACGGGAATGCCGTAGCAGTTGAATTTATCTTCCGCTCGACCAGAAACGCTGCCTACGGCCCAGGTCCAGTTGACGGCGGCAACGCCCGGAATAACGATGCCGAATTTACCGCTACGTTCGATTAGTTCACGCGACCAGGCGGTCTTATCAACAACAATTGCTACCCGCGGTGGTTCAAACTCCACGGGCATTGACCATGCCGCTGCCATCACATTGCGCCGCTCGGTATGCTCATCCCGGCTGGTTATCAATATCGTAGGACCGTGATTGAGTAGCCGACTCGCGTGTTTTAATTCGATCGGACGAAAATGGCTCATGGATGCTCCTTGGCTGAGAGATAACACACCACAATAAACATAGATATTAACGGTATTAGCGATTTTGTCGCCTCACCAGGAGGAACAACGCACAAAATCGACGGCGTAAATTTAAAAATGCGTTATAAGTACTGCATTAACCGAACAGGAACTCCGTATGACGCCTTTTTTAACCACTTATTTTGCCCGTATTGGTTGGTCAGATTTGGCCTGGGTCGACATTGAAACCTTACGAGCGCTGCATTTATTGCACAACGCCGCCATACCTTTTGAAAACCTGGATGTATTGCTGCCCCGTGAAATGCAGCTTGACGATTTGTCGCTGGAAGAGAAGCTGGTAACGGCGCGTCGCGGCGGTTATTGCTTTGAACAGAACGGAGTGTTTGAACGAGCGCTACGTGAGATCGGTTTTAACGTACGCAGTCTGCTCGGGCGTGTGGTACTGGCAAATCCGTCAAGCCTGCCGCCGCGCACGCATCGTTTGTTGCTGGTCGAGTTACAGGGAGAACAGTGGATTGCCGACGTTGGCTTCGGCGGGCAAACGCTGACGGCGCCGATTCGTCTGCAGGCTAACATTGAGCAGAAGACGCCACACGGCGAGTATCGGCTGATTCAGGAAGGTGAAGACTGGATCCTGCAGTTCCGTCATCATGAACACTGGCAATCGATGTACCATTTCGACCTGGTGGTACAGCACCAGAGCGATTATCTGATGGGCAACTTTTGGTCTGCTCACTGGCCACAATCGCATTTTCGCCATCATCTGCTGATGTGTCGTCATCTGCCTGACGGCGGGAAATTAACATTAACCAATTTTCATTTTACCCATTATCAGGATGGACACGCGGTGGAGCAGATTAATCTGCCGGACGTCGCCAGCCTGTATGCTTTGTTGCAAGAACGTTTTGGACTAGGCGTGAATGATGCGAAGCATGGGTTTACACTCGGTGAGCTGGCGACGGTTATGGCGGCGTTTGATACGCATCCGGAGGCGGGAAAATAGGGGCATCGGAAGTCATGCCGGATGCGGCGTCATCGCCTTATCTGGCTTACGGAAATGATTAAAAATCTATTGCCCATTCTGCGTGAAACAAGATCACCGCCGAACCGGTAATGGTGACTTTTTCCGGCAGGTTTTCACGGATAGTCACCGTTACATCAACAATCCCGTCGCGCCCGAGCGCGCGGCCCTGATGTCCCTATACACGTAACGTTTCCC
Source organism: Citrobacter sp. Ce104 (assembly GCF_030334595.1). NCBI lineage: Bacteria > Pseudomonadati > Pseudomonadota > Gammaproteobacteria > Enterobacterales > Enterobacteriaceae > Citrobacter > Citrobacter sp. Ce104. The sequence goes on along the minus strand of NZ_JAOWDP010000069.1, from coordinate 430,490 downwards.
CATCATGCGCTATCCAGGCCCGGTAAGCGCAAGCGCTACCGGGCAGCAGAGGAAATTAGCGGCGGGAACGCACTATTTGATAGCGACGGGTAAAGTATTCAAACGGCGCACTCCAGACGTGGACCAGGCGAGTGAACGGGAACAGCAGGAAGATTGTCATCCCAAGAACCAGATGCACACGGAAAATCAACGCCACGCCATCCAGATGCGCAGACGCGCCGCCCTGGAAGGTCACCACCGACTGCGCCCAACCGACCAGTTTCAGCATTTCACTGCCGTCTGGATGTTGCGCAGAGAACGGGATGGTGGTTAAGCCGAGGATACACTGAATCAACAAAACGCAGAGGATCAGAATATCGGCGGTGGAAGATGTCGCACGAATACGCGGGTTGGTCAGACGGCGCACCAGCAAACCTGCGCCACCAACCAGCGTTAGCACGCCGCATAGCCCACCGGCAATCATTGCCATCTGTTGCTTTACCGCAATCGGCAGGAACCAGGCATACATCCAGTGCGGCGTTAACATGCCGAACAGGTGTCCGAAAAAGATCCCCAGAATGCCGATGTGGAACAGGTTGGACCATAATACCATACCGCGTTTGTCCAGCATCTGGCTGGAAGAGGCGCGCCAGGTGTATTGTCCGTAGTCATAGCGTAGCCAACTGCCGAGGATAAACACCGTCCCACACAGATACGGGTAGATATCGTAAAAAAAGACGTTCAGGTACTGTATCATTTCGGGCCTCCCGCGCTGACGTCGACATACTGCGGCGCCACGTCCTGGCTAAAGCGTCGTTGATAGTTTTGTAACGGTGAACTGTCGCAGGCGGTGGCGTTATCTTCGATAAACTTCACCTGTTCCTCTTCCCAGACTGCATCCAGCGCCTGACGGGTATCATCGCGGGTTTCCGCGTCAACCTGTTTGGTGACACTGTCACTTGAAAGAGGGCTTCCGGCAAGCAGCAGCAGGGCGTCGAACAGTTGATACCACGGTGTATCGCGCTGTTTTAAGCGCCCACCCAGTAACGCCAGAATCGGTGCGACGTTCTGCAGTCCTTCTTTGGCCTCGGCCTCCGGCAGCACGCTCAGATACTCCAGATACAACGGCAAATGATCCGGCAGTTCGCGGCAGTCAAGCTGTAGCCCGACCTTTTCGTACTGTGCCAGCAGATCAACCATCGCCTGGCCCCGATCACGGGACTCGGCGTGGACGTGTTCAAACAACAGCAGAGAGGTGGCCCGGCCCCGGTCGAATATTTCGCACCATTCGGCTTGTTTATCCAGCAGTGGGGCATTGAGCAACCCCTGGCTAAATTCGGTAAGCATAGGGGCATCGCTGGCCACAAGCGCCAGCGCGTCGTCTTTACACTCCCACAGCAGCTCGTCGGGATATTCCATCAGCAAGCCGATAACCTTCAGGATTTGCATTATTCCCCCTCCGCTTTATCGCGCACTTCGGTGATGTCGATGGCATCAATACGACTGCTGTTAAACAGGTTGAATTTGGTATCTGAACCATGGCAGCCGTCACCAAAGGTAAACCCGCAACCATTTTTCTCCGGGAAGGCGTCACGCGCCATTTCACGGTGACTGGTTGGGATCACGAAGCGGTCTTCATAGTTGGCGATGGCCAGATAGCGGTACATCTCCTCAACCTGCTCAACGGTCAGACCCACTTCCTCAATCGCCCGGGTGTCCGTCACGCCTTCGACAGTTTGCGCGCGCATATAGTGGCGCATGGCCATCATCCGTTTGAGCGCGCGTAGCACCGGACCGGTATCGCCTGCGCTTAGCATGTTGGCGAGGTACTGAACCGGAATTCGCAGTGATTCAACCGCAGGAAGAATGTTGCCATTGTGCGGCAGTCCGCCCGCGTCAGCGACCGACTGAATCGGTGACAACGGCGGAACATACCAGACCATCGGCAGGGTGCGATATTCCGGATGCAGCGGCAGCGCCAGCTTCCAGTCCATCGCCATTTTGTAAACTGGCGAACGTTGGGCCGCTTCGATGACGTTGTGCGGAATACCTTGTTTTAACGCTTCTTCAATGACCGCCGGGTCGTGCGGATTAAGGAACACATCGCACTGACGCTCATAGAGATCGGTCTCATGCTCGGTGCTGGCCGCTTCTTCAATACGGTCGGCGTCGTACAGCAATACGCCGAGATAACGAATACGTCCAACGCAGGTTTCCGAACATACCGTCGGCTGGCCAGACTCAATACGCGGGTAGCAGAAAATGCACTTCTCTGACTTACCGCTCTTCCAGTTAAAATAGATTTTTTTGTACGGACAACCGCTGATACACAAGCGCCAGCCGCGACATTTGTCCTGATCGATCAGCACGATGCCATCTTCTTCACGCTTATAGATAGCCCCACTCGGGCAAGTGGCGACGCAACTTGGGTTCAGGCAATGCTCACACAAACGCGGCAGATACATCATGAAGGTGTTTTCGAATTGCCCGTACATCTCCTTTTGCATTTTCTCAAAGTTACGGTCGCGGGCGCGTTTTGAGAACTCGCCACCCAGCAGCTCTTCCCAGTTGGGCCCCCAGATAATCTTGTCCATCCGTTTACCATCGATCAGCGAACGTGGGCGTGCGGTGGGCTGATTCTTGCTTTCCGGCGCGCTATGCAGATGCTGATAATCGTAGGTAAACGGTTCATAGTAGTCGTCAATTTGCGGGATCACCGGGTTGGCGAAAATTTTGGTGATTACGCCCATCTTGCCGCCCAGACGCGGTCTTATTTTGCCGTTAACATCGCGAACCCAGCCGCCTTGCCACTCTTCCTGATCTTCCCAGTTCTTCGGATAACCAATACCCGGTTTGGTCTCGACGTTGTTAAACCACGCGTATTCCATCCCTTCACGTCCGGTCCAGACGTTTTTGCAGGTAACGGAGCAGGTGTGGCAGCCGATGCACTTATCCAGATTAAGAACCATGCCTACCTGTGAGCGTATTTTCATTTTTTCGCCTCCTGTACCTGATCGCGACCTTCATCATCCAGCCAGTTAATATTTTTCATTTTTCTAATCATGATGAACTCATCGCGGTTAGAGCCGACCGTGCCGTAATAGTTGAAGCTGTATGCCAGTTGCGCATAGCCGCCAATCATATGCGTGGGTTTCGGGCAGACGCGGGTGACCGAGTTATGGATCCCGCCACGCATTCCGGTGACTTCCGAGCCGGGGATATTCATGATTCGCTCCTGAGCGTGATACATCATGGTCATTCCCGGCGGCACGCGTTGACTCACCACTGCACGCGCGGTAAGCGCGCCGTTGGCGTTGAAGGCTTCAATCCAGTCGTTATCCTCAATGCCCAACTCTTTGGCATCGGTCTCGCTGATCCAGACAATGGGTCCGCCACGTGACAGCGTCAGCATCAGCAGGTTTTCGCTGTAGGTAGAGTGGATCCCCCATTTCTGGTGTGGGGTCAGGAAGTTGAGCGCTTTTTCCGGGAAGCCGTTAGGCGGAACTTCGCGCATTTCGCTGACGCTGCGGGTATCAATAGGCGGGCGATACGCCACCAGACTTTCACCAAACGCACGCATCCATGCGTGATCCTGATACAACTGCTGGCGACCGGACAGGGTACGCCAGGGGATCAACTCATGGACGTTGGTATAGCCAGCGTTATAAGAGACATGTTCACTTTCCAGCCCGGACCAGGTAGGGCTGGAGATGATTTTGCGCGGCTGGGCCTGAATATCGCGAAAACGGATCTTCTCATCTTCTTTGTTCAACGCCAGATGCGTATGGTCGCGTCCGGTCATCGCCCCCAGCGCTTCCCAGGCTTTCACCGCCACCTGACCGTTCGTTTCCGGCGCCAGGGCAAGGATCACCTCAGAGGCATCCAGCGCGGTGTCAATCAGCGGACGTCCTTTCGCCGGACCTTCGCGCTTGGTGTAGTTAAGCTTGCCGAGGAAATCGACTTCCGCCTGGGTATTCCACGCTATGCCTTTCCCACCGTTGCCGAGCTTGTCCATGAGTGGACCAAGTGAAGTAAAGCGTTCGTAGGTAGCAGGGTAATCGCGTTCCACAACGGCGATATTCGGCGCCGTTTTCCCCGGGAGAAGATCGCATTCGCCTTTGCGCCAGTCCAGAATGTCAAACGGCTGCGCCAGCTCTGCCGGGGAGTCGTGTTGCAGCGGTTGCAATACCACATCCGTTTCTTGTCCAAGATGTCCGACGCAAACTTCAGAGAATACTTTGGCGATGCCTTTATAAATTTCCCAGTCGCTCTTCGATTCCCAGGCGGGATCGACCGCCGCCGACAGCGGATGAATAAACGGATGCATATCCGAGGTGTTCATATCGTCTTTTTCATACCAGGTAGCGGTTGGCAAAACGATATCGGAGAACAGGCAGGTGCTCGACATACGGAAATCGAGCGTGACCAGCAGATCAAGTTTGCCCTCTATCGCCGCCGACTGCCATTCAACCTCTTCAGGTTTGATACCCTCGCTTGAGCCAAGCGCTTCCCCCTGGATCCCGCTTTCGGTACCCAGTAAATACTTGAGCATGTATTCATGCCCTTTACCGGAGGAGCCGAGCAGATTAGAGCGCCAGACGAAGAGGTTGCGCGGATGGTTGCTACCGCTATCCGGCTGCTCGCAGGCAAAACGAATATCCCCCGATTTCAGCGCCTGGGCGGTGTATTGCGCAGGAGACAGCCCCGCCTGTTCGGCTTTTGCTTTAACGGTCAGTGGGTTGAGGTTAAGCTGCGGCGCGGACGGCAGCCAGCCCATCCTTTCTGCACGCACGTTAAAGTCAATCAAATGTCCGGTAAACTTCGACGCATCGGCCAGCGGAGAGAGGAGTTCTTGCGCGGTGAGTTTTTCATAACGCCACTGGCTGGAGTGGTTGTAGAAAAACGAAGTGCTGTTCATCTGACGGGGTGGTCGGTTCCAGTCGAGCGCAAAGGCCAGCGGTAACCAACCTGTTTGCGGTCGCAGTTTCTCTTGGCCCACATAGTGCGCCCAGCCGCCGCCGCTTTGCCCCACGCATCCACAGAACACGAGGATGTTAATCATGCCACGGTAGTTCATATCCATGTGATACCAGTGGTTGACGCCAGCCCCGAGAATGATCATCGAACGGCCATGCGTTTTATGCGCCGTATCGGCAAACTCGCGGGCGATTTGTTCGATATGACGGCGTGGCACGCCGGTAATTTGCTCGCCCCAGGCAGGGGTATAGGCTTTCACTTCGCTGTAATCTTGCGCGCTAAGAACGTCATCCAGACCACGGTCGAGGCCGTAATTCGCCAATACCAGATCATAGACGCTCACCACCGGGCAACGGCTGCCATCGGCGAGAGTAAGATGTTTTACCGGCAGTTGACGGATCAGCACCGGTTCTTGTTTTACGCTGCGAAAATGCGGGTTTTCATTTCCGCCAAAATAGGGGAATGCCACACCGGTCACTTCATCATGCTGACCGAGCAGCGAGAGAGTAAGCTCAGTTTCCGCGCCAGCCGCCAGGGGTTCCAGGTTCCATTTGCCTTGCTCACCCCAGCGAAAACCGATAGATCCGTTCGGGACAACCAGTTCGCCAGCACTGTTAAAGGCTACCGTTTTCCACTCCGGATTGTTGCTTTCACCCAGACCATCGACAAGGTCTGAGGCGCGCATCATGCGTCCAGGCACATAGCTGCCATCTTCCCGGGCATCCAGTAAAACCAGCATCGGCATATCGGTATAGCGACGACAGTAATTGAGGAAATAATCGCTGGGATTGTCGAGGTGGAACTCTTTCAGGATGACGTGGCCCATTGCCATCGCCAGCGCACTGTCGGTGCCTTGCTTAGGTGCCAGCCACTGGTCGCACAGTTTAGCGACTTCCGAGTAATCCGGCGTAATGGCAATCGTCTTGGTGCCCTTGTAGCGTACTTCGGTGAAAAAGTGCGCATCCGGGGTACGGGTCTGCGGCACGTTAGAGCCCCAGGCGATGATATAACTGGAGTTATACCAGTCGGCGGATTCTGGCACATCGGTTTGCTCACCCCAGGTCATTGGTGAGGCGGGCGGTAAGTCGCAGTACCAGTCATAGAAACTCAGGCAGGTTCCGCCCAGTAGCGAGAGATAGCGTGTACCTGCAGCATAGGAGACCATCGACATCGCAGGGATCGGGGAGAATCCAGCCACGCGGTCCGGGCCATAGGTTTTCACTGTCCAGACGTTAGCGGCGGCAATCAACTGATTAAGCTCTTTCCAGTTGGAGCGGATAAAACCTCCGCGCCCGCGTACCTGCTTGTAGCTCTGGCATTTTTGCGGGTCGTTCATAATGGATTCCCAGGCCAGCACCGGATCGGGCTGGCGGGACAGGGCATCGCGCCACAGTTCTATCAGACGTTTACGCACCAGCGGATACTTCAGGCGGTTGGCGCTGTAAAGATACCAGGAATAGCTGGCGCCGCGCGGGCAGCCGCGGGGTTCATGATTTGGCAAGTCAGGGCGGGTTCGTGGGTAGTCGGTTTGCTGCGTTTCCCAGGTTACCAGTCCATTTTTGACGTAGATTTTCCAGCTGCATGAGCCGGTACAGTTAACACCGTGGGTAGAACGCACAATTTTGTCGAACTGCCAGCGCTGACGATAACTGTCTTCCCAGTCCCGGTTGGTGTGCATCACTTGCCCGTGCCCCTCGGCAAACGTATCGCCCTTTTGTTTAAAGTAGCGAAAGCGGTCTAACAGTTTACTCATGACATAACTCCTGCTTCGATAATATTGCCGACGGTGAATCGAACTCCCGGCCTGGCCGAATGTCCGATCCTGCGGTATCCATTTCGTTATTTTTTTTGTGATTTACGGCCATAGACCAGCCAGGTCACCAGCACGCAGACGATGTAAAACACGAGGAATATTTTCATGGCACCCACCGGAGAGCCGGTCAACGCCAGTGATGAGCCAAACGCTTTAGGGATGAAGAAGCCCCCTACAGCGCCAATGGCTGAGATGAATCCCAGGGCGGCGGCGGTATCGGTTACCGCTTCACGTTGAGCCTGCTCTTCGGTACCACCATGCAGCTTCACCCGGTAAATCGTGATTTTGCGAAAGATCACCGCAATCATCTGGAAGGTCGACCCGCTTCCCAGACCCGCGGTCAGGAACAAGCCCATAAACACCAGGTAGAAAGCGACAAAGTTCCCTTCGCCTGATCCTGGCAGAGTGAGAAACAGCAGGGCGCTAAACAGCGCCATAAAGATGAAGTTAATTAACGTGACGCGTACACCGCCGAACTTGTCAGAGATAACGCCGCCCGCCGATCGCGCAAGCGCGCCGATGAAAGGGCCGAAGAACGCCAGTTGCAGGATATTCACGTCAGGGAACTGGGTTTTCGCCAGCATGGCAAAACCTGCAGAAAAACCGATAAATGAACCGAAGGTGGCAAGATACAACAGGCTTAATAACCACAGATGAAAACGCTTGAGGACCGGTAATTGGGAAGCGATCGAAGCCTTCGAACTGGCAATGTCGTTCATTCCCATACCTGCCGCCACGGTGGCTATCAGCAGTAACGGCACCCAAATCCATGCGGCATTGGCCAGCGACAATAACGAGCCGTCAGCTTGCGGTACGCCCTGAACGCCCAAAAAGGTAAAGATGGGCAGAAAGATAACCAAAGGCGCAATCAACTGCATTACGCTGACGCCGAGGTTGCCGAGACCGCCGTTTACGCCTAACGCACTGCCTTGCTTCGCTTTGGGGAAGAAAAAGCTGATATTGCCCATGCTGGAGGCAAAGTTAGCGCCAGCAAAACCACACATCAGCGCAATAATAATAAATACGCCAAACGGAGTAGCGGTATTTTGCACGGCAAATCCGAGCCAGACGCAGGGAATAATCAGAATGATCGTACTAAAAATGGTCCAACGGCGCCCACCAAATATAGGTACCATAAAGGAGTAGGGAACGCGCAATATTGCACCAGAAAGAGAGGGCAATGCCGTTAATAAAAACAGTTGGTCGGTGGTGAAATTAAAGCCTATTTTATTCAGATTGACGGCAACGGCGCTGAACAACATCCAGACGCAGAACGCAAGCAGTAGGCAACTCACTGATATCCATAGGTTTCTGCGTGCAATGTGCTTGCCTTTGTTTTCCCAAAAGCCGGGGTTCTCTGGTTTCCAGTCAGTTAAAAGATAACGATTATTTTTCTCATTTGATGATGACATATTATTCTCCATGCACATGCCGTTCATGAAAAAGAAATAAACGCATGCAGCGCCGCGCGGCTTCTTTTTAGAAACTATTGAAAAGTTTTAGGAATATTGACTGAAAGAATAGATAAAAAAGCGCAATAACGCGGCGTGATGGGAGAATTACACGTTGCTTAAGTGTTACTAATTGTAAACATAAAAGATGTATTGTTAATTCATCTATTGCGTCAAATAAATAACTCCAGCGTAATCATACGGTCAAGATGGCGATCGAATGCAGGATCGGCCATTTCCTCAATGCCTAATATGTACATACCATCCAGACCGCAGACCAATGCGATTAAGCGCCAGGCTACGTCGGCAGCATCTGGGGTGGAGGAAAACTCACCGGCTTTCTGTCCCTGAGTGATGATGTTGGCGGTTTCTTCGTGCCACATCCGCATGGTCAACAGGTAGGCGCTTTTGATTTCTGGATCTTTACCCGCCACAACCTGCGCTTCACGCCATAGCTTAATATAGGGTTCGAATCCGCCATCTTCGCTGCCCAGCATGGCATGCAGTCGCTCACGAAAACTGGCATTTTCACTGACCAGTTCCGCGTCGAGCAGGGTACGGATCAGACGTACAAATGCCTGGGATTTAAGTTCGCCGGCAGAGGCAAAGTGGTGGTGTAGTTGGCCCGTTGCCACGTGTGCTTCAGCTGCAATGCGTCGCACCGTCATCGCGGTAAACCCTTCCTCAAGCGCGACACGCATGGCCGCCTGCAGAATAACTTCCCGACGTTCATCCCGATTCAGATAGCTCATCTTTCCTCCTGTACCCGTGTATCACGCAGTCTAACAAAAAGTTGGACATATGTTCAATTTTCCGTAGGATCGCTCAAGTTGGACATGTGTCCAGTTTAAGTTTCGTTAGGGAGTTTTATGTTTCGTCAGTGGTTAACGTTAGTCATTATTGTGCTGGTCTACATCCCTGTTGCGATTGATGCAACGGTGCTGCACGTTGCCGCGCCCACGCTGAGTATGACGCTGGGTGCCAGTGGTAACGAGCTGCTGTGGATCATTGATATTTATTCCCTGGTAATGGCCGGTATGGTATTGCCAATGGGCGCGCTGGGCGATCGCATCGGCTTTAAACGCCTGCTGCTATTAGGCGCTGGACTGTTTGGTCTCGCATCGCTGGCGGCCGCTTTTGCCCACAGTGCAAGCTGGCTGATAGCCACCCGGGCGGTATTGGCGATTGGCGCGGCGATGATTGTGCCGGCAACGCTTGCGGGGATTCGCGCCACGTTCGCAGAGCAACGGCATCGTAATATGGCGCTCGGCGTCTGGGCCGCGGTCGGTTCTGGCGGTGCGGCATTTGGCCCACTCGTTGGCGGGATGCTGCTGGAGCACTTCTACTGGGGATCCGTGTTCTTAATTAATGTGCCGATTGTCCTGGTGGTAATGGCCTTAACTGCACGCTTAGTGCCGCGTCAGGCCGGACGTCGCGATCAATCGTTAAATTTTGGTCATGCGATAATGCTGATTGTCGCCATTCTGCTGCTGGTCTACAGCGCTAAAACCGCCCTGAAAGGGCATACGGCGACCGTTGCGATCGCGCTGACGTTGTTAACCGGCGCTTTATTGTTGTGGCAGTTTGTCCGTATCCAGCTAGCTGCTTCCCGCCCGATGATTGATATGCGGTTGTTCACGCATCGCATTATCTTAAGCGGCGTAGTGATGGCGATGACCGCGATGATAACTCTGGTAGGGTTCGAGTTACTGATGGCTCAGGAGCTACAGTTTGTTCATGGTTTAACGCCTTATCAGGCGGGCCTTTTTATGCTGCCGGTGATGCTGGCAAGCGGATTCAGCGGACCGATTGCCGGCATGCTGGTGTCACGTCTGGGATTACGGTGTGTGGCCACGGCGGGTATGGCGCTGAGCGCTGTGAGCTTTTACGGTCTGGCGATGACGGATTTCAGCACTCAGCAGATTCAAGCCTGGATATTAATGGCGTTGCTCGGTTTTAGCGCGGCGAGTGCGCTCCTGGCCTCAACGGCGGCTATCATGGCGGCAGCTCCGGCAGAAAAAGCCGCAGCCGCGGGCGCCATTGAGACGATGGCTTATGAACTGGGGGCAGGACTTGGGATCGCTATCTTTGGTTTGCTGTTAAGCCGCAGCTTTTCAGCCTCGATTCTGCCGCCAGTTGGCCTTAATCCGCAGGAGATAGAACGAGCCTCATCGTCAATGGGGGAGGCGGTGCAGTTGGCGCATTCGCTCCCATCGTCGCTGAGTGAGGCGTTGCTGTCGGCTGCTAAAGAAGCCTTTACCTGGTCGCACAGCGTAGCCTTAAGCAGCGCCGGCAGCATGCTTATCGTATTAGCGGTAGGAATGTGGTTCAGTCTGGCAAAGGTACAGCGTCAATAACTAATGAGCTAAATGACAGGGGTAATCCATCTCTTCGACTTCTTTCCCACTGAGTCGAGCGTATTGCCCCGTCAGTCTCCAGAATGCGGGCTGCGTTTCCGTATAGATCTCTGCCGCTAACACCAGGCGGCGGCGATCTACCTCATTAAGCTCCAGCAGCGTCCACGGCACAAAATAGCGATCGCTGCCCGTCAGGGTAAACCACAGCGGGCACCCGCAACCAGAACAAAAGAAACGTTCACCACGATTTGAAGAAGGAAAGTGCGCAGGTTCTGCTGAATCTGGCGACATCAGCGGATGAGTGCTGGCTTCCAGATACATAGCGATGCCGCCCGACCACTTCTGGCACAGGGTGCAATGGCAGGCATAGACATCCAGCATTTCGACGTCGACGGTAAAATGACTCTGTCCGCAAAGACAACGACCAGTGAATGTCTGCACGGCATACTCCTTATGACCGAGTCTACATTAAGAGAAAAAGCCAGCCCTGGAAGGACTGGCTTTTTATTCAGGCTACAACAAAATTAGAACTGGTAGTTCAGACCAACAGCCACGATGTTGTCAGTGCTTACACCGGCAGCGCGGGTGAAGTTGTTGTCGTCCAGCAGATTGATTTTGTAATCAACGAAGGTAGACATGTTTTTGTTGAAGTAGTAGGTAGCACCCAGGTCTACGTATTCAACCAGATCCTGGTCGCCGAAGAATGCAATGTCTTTACCTTTGGATTTCAGGTAAGCGATGGACGGACGCAGACCGAAGTCGAACTGGTACTGAGCAACAGCTTCAAAGTTCTGTGCTTGATTTGCAATACCGTTGATCTTACTACCGTTGACAGTACCACCAAAGGTAGTCATGTTACGGGTTTCAGAGTAGGTAGTTGCCAGGTAGATATTGTTCGCATCATATTTCAGGCCAGCAGCCCAAACTTCAGCGTTCTTACCGTCAGCTTTGAACAGACCATTGTGGTTGTTCTGAGAATCAGTACGGTCAGATTTCGCATAGGTTGCACCTACACCGAAGCCTTCGTACTCATAAGTGGTAGACAGACCGAAGCCGTCACCGTTAGCTTCTTTGTCGTTGCTACGGGCGTTTTTACCCTGGTACTGCAGGGCAAAATTCAGACCTTCAACCAGACCGAAGAAGTCGGTGTTACGATAGGTTGCAACGCCAGTAGCACGCTGGGTCATGAAGACGTCAGTCTGGGTCCAGGTATCGCCACCGAACTCTGGCAGAACGTCGGTCCATGCGCCGATGTCGTATGCTACGCCGTAGTTACGACCGTAGTCGAAAGAACCGTATTCAGCGAATTTCAGGCCAGCGAATGCCAGACGAGTTTTGTCTGCTTCGGAACCCTGATCTTCAGAACGGTTGCCCTTGAATTCATATTCCCACTGACCGAAACCAACCAGTTGGTCGTTGATCTGGGTTTCGCCCTTGAAGCCCAGACGCGCGTAGGTTTTGTCGCCATCGCTGCCGTTGTCGTCAGAGAAGTAATGCTGAGCGTGAACTTTACCGTAGATATCCAGTTTGTTTGCGTCTTTGTTATATACCTCAGCTGCGTTTACCGCACCTGCCGCCAACAGGCTAGTCACTGCCACTGCAACTAATTTAAGTTTCATTCTAAATAATCCTTATAATTTTTTCTTGGTGTGTTTCCTAAACCATTGCTAAACGAATGGGTTCGTCAATGGCAAACTATTTTTAAATGACGCAGTGGTATAAGTTCAATAATAAGTTTCATATTATTGCGAAATATTTGAAGTTGTGTGATCCAGATCTACATAATATAGCTGATTGTATTAATCATAATATGTGACAGATCTGAATGGGTATATTTACATACGGGACTATTATGCGGGCTATGGTTTAAATGGTGTTAATTTCGTAGGTGTAATATATACAAGTGAAGAGATTGTAGATGACCCGGTAATACTTTCGGACGTTAATTAATTACCATATATTTAACATTTAATTAAACAAATATAAACATAATTCGCAGGTAGGATGGACAAATATTATTCATCAATTTGCCTAAAGTATAGCCGGGTTTTATTTGTTTGTGATAAAACCCGACTTTTTATCAGGCTCGTCGCGTTGCCAGCCAGCAAAGCAGAGAGCCTGCGCAGACCATCAGCGCACCTTGCCAGAACGAAAGCGACAGCGGGGCGCTGAGCAACACAGCGGCCAGCGCGGAGGAGAGCACCGGGGTAAAATAAGACCCAACAGCCATGACGGTCACGTTGCCGTGCAAAATGCCAATATTCCACGCAGCATAGGCAAATCCTAACGTTAATGCTGCAGTGAACATTTTAATCGTCACCGAAGTACTGAAAACCATTTCCGGTTGAGGGGTAATAAAATAGTAAACCCACAAAGTTGCTGCCGTCAGTAAAACGAACACGGTGATGCCGTTAAAGCCTTTTGCATATTTATTGGTCACCGTACAATACGTTGCCCAGATAAAAGCGCCGAGAAAGGCGAGAAAATAGCTGAGCGGACTGCTGGCAACATTGCTGATAATTTCATCAAGATTAAGGCCATTTTCGCCACCCAATACCCAACACACCCCGGTCAATGCGATAATTAATCCAGGGATTACCAGCCAGGTTGTTTTCTGACCATTAAATAAAATAGCAAACAATATCGTCAGACTTGGCCAGAGATAATTAACCATACCGACTTCAATAGCCTGGTGACGAGTAGCCGCATAACCGAGAGCCAGCGCTAAACAGATTTCATAGCTAACAAAAAGCACGCTACCGGCGATTAAATAGCGAACAGGTATTTTCCTGATATTCGGAAAGCCGACGGTAAAAATCAGTAACAGGCCGCTTAACGAAAAAATCATTGCCGCGCCGCCCGCAGGACCCAGCCCTTCACTTACTCCACGCATGAGTCCGACCATAGTGCTCCAGAGCACTATGGCAATGAGCCCAATTAACGTTGCTTTTTGTTTTGTCATTCTGATTGTCTGTCCATGGTGCTGGCAAAAAATTAAGCTGAAATTTATAGCACTTTTATACCGTAGCGCGCTAATCAATTGCCTTTCCCATACTCCCTTATGGGTACAAAGGTTAAACAAAGTGCACTATTTAGTAGCGGAACCGTTTCGTTATTGATTTGACGCAAAAAAAATATGGATATAGCTGATAGTTTCGTCGCGAAGTTGTACATGGCATCTTTCAGACTGCCGCGCTCGCGCAATTTGAGAGATTTCCTGTACGAACCCCTGCAAAAAAGAGGAAAGCAATGGACGTCAGCCGCAGACAATTTTTTAAAATCTGCGCGGGCGGTATGGCGGGAACAACAGTAGCCGCTCTGGGTTTTGCACCCAAAATGGCACTGGCTCAGGCGCGAAACTATAAGCTGTTACGCGCCAAAGAGATCCGAAACACCTGCACATACTGTTCCGTAGGTTGCGGGCTATTAATGTATAGCCTGGGAGATGGAGCAAAAAACGCCAAAGAGTCGATTTACCATATTGAAGGGGATCCGGATCATCCGGTGAGCCGCGGGGCATTATGTCCTAAGGGCGCAGGATTACTGGATTACGTGCACAGTGAAAACCGTCTGCGTTACCCGGAATATCGCGCTCCTGGTTCCGACAAATGGCAGCGTATCAGCTGGGATGAAGCATTTACCCGCATCGCGAAGCTGATGAAAACTGACCGTGACGCCAACTTTATTGAGAAGAATGAGCAGGGCGTAACGGTAAACCGCTGGCTTTCAACCGGGATGCTGTGTGCATCTGCGGCAAGTAATGAAACTGGCATGCTGACGCAAAAATTTGTGCGCTCACTCGGCATGCTGGCAGTAGACAACCAGGCGCGCGTCTGACACGGACCAACGGTAGCAAGTCTTGCTCCAACATTTGGTCGCGGTGCGATGACCAACCACTGGGTTGATATTAAAAACGCTAACGTCGTGATGGTGATGGGCGGTAATGCCGCTGAAGCACATCCGGTGGGATTCCGCTGGGCGATGGAAGCCAAAAACAACAATGATGCCACGCTGATTGTTGTTGACCCTCGTTTTACTCGTACAGCCTCGGTGGCGGATATCTATGCGCCAATTCGTTCCGGCACGGACATTACGTTCCTGTCCGGTGTCTTGCTGTACCTGATTGAAAACAACAAAATTAACGCTGAATACGTGAGGCATTACACCAACGCCAGCCTGCTGGTGCGGGATGACTTTGCTTTTGAAGACGGTCTGTTCAGCGGCTATGACGCGGAAAAACGCCAATACGATAAATCGTCCTGGAACTACCAGTTCGATGAAAACGGCTACGCGAAACGCGATGAAACGTTAAGCCATCCTCGCTGCGTGTGGAATCTGCTAAAACAGCACGTTTCCCGCTACACGCCAGATGTGGTGGAAAACATCTGCGGTACACCGAAAGAAGACTTCCTGAAAGTCTGCGAAGTACTGGCTTCCACCAGCGCGGCGGATCGCACCACTACGTTCCTGTATGCGCTGGGCTGGACACAGCATACCGTAGGGGCGCAGAACATCCGTACCATGGCGATGATCCAGTTGCTGCTCGGCAACATGGGGATGGCAGGTGGCGGGGTTAACGCCTTACGTGGTCACTCCAACATTCAGGGATTAACCGACTTAGGTCTGCTCTCTACCAGTCTGCCAGGTTACCTGACGCTGCCGTCAGAGAAACAGACGGATCTGCAAACCTATCTGGCTGCTAATACGCCAAAAGCGACGTTGGCCGACCAGGTTAACTACTGGGGTAACTATCCGAAGTTCTTCGTCAGTCTAATGAAATCTTTCTACGGCAATGCGGCGCAGAAAGAGAACGACTGGGGCTTTGAGTGGCTGCCGAAGTGGGATCAGTCCTACGACGTCATCAAATACTTCAACATGATGGATAGCGGAAAAGTCACCGGCTACATCTGTCAGGGCTTTAACCCCGTTGCGTCCTTCCCGGACAAAAACAAAGTGGTGCAGTGCCTGAGCAAACTGAAGTATCTGGTGGTTATCGATCCGCTGGTGACCGAAACCTCAACGTTCTGGCAGAACCACGGTGAATCAAACGACGTCGATCCGGCATCTATTCAGACCGAAGTCTTCCGTTTGCCATCGACCTGCTTTGCGGAAGAGGACGGCTCCATCGCCAACTCCGGCCGCTGGCTGCAGTGGCACTGGAAAGGTCAGGACGCACCGGGTGAAGCCCGCAACGACGGCGAAATTCTGGCCGGTATTTACCATCGTCTGCGCGACATGTATCGCACTGAAGGCGGTAAAGCGGTAGAACCCGTTCTGAAAATGAGCTGGAACTATAAGCAGCCGGACGAACCGCACTCAGAGGAAGTGGCAAAAGAGAACAACGGCTATGCGCTGGAAGACCTCTATGATGCCAACGGCGTGCTGGTTGCAAAAAAAGGTCAGTTGCTCAACAGCTTTGCGTTGCTGCGTGATGATGGTTCTACGTCATCGTCCTGCTGGATTTATACCGGTAGCTGGACCGAGCAGGGCAACCAGATGGCCAATCGCGATAATGCCGACCCGTCAGGTCTCGGTAATACGCTGGGCTGGGCCTGGGCATGGCCGTTGAACCGTCGCGTGCTGTATAACCGCGCTTCGGCGGATCCACAGGGTAAACCGTGGGATCCAAAACGCATGCTTATCCAGTGGAACGGTACGAAGTGGACGGGGAACGATATCCCGGACTTCAATACTGCGGCGCCAGGCAGCGGCACCAATCCGTTTATCATGCAGCCGGAAGGGCTGGGGCGTCTGTTTGCTATCGATAAGATGGCGGAAGGTCCGTTCCCGGAACACTACGAGCCGATGGAAACACCGCTGGGTACTAACCCGCTGCACCCGAACGTGATCTCCAACCCGGCAGCGCGTCTGTACGAAGCGGATAAGCTCCGCATGGGTACGAAACAGGACTTCCCGTACGTCGGGACGACCTATCGTCTGACCGAACATTTCCATACCTGGACCAAGCACGCATTGCTGAATGCGATTGCCCAGCCAGAGCAGTTTGTGGAAATCAGCGAAACGCTGGCGGCAGCGAAAGGTATCAACAACGGCGATCACGTGAAAGTCAGCAGCAAGCGTGGATTTATTCGCGCAGTTGCCGTGGTGACCCGTCGTCTGCGTACTTTGAACGTCAACGGTCAGCAGGTTGAAACGGTTGGGATCCCAATCCACTGGGGCTTTGAAGGAGTCGCGCGTAAAGGCTATATCGCCAACACCCTGACGCCGAATGTCGGTGATGCAAACTCGCAAACGCCGGAATACAAAGCGTTTTTAGTTAACATCGAGAAGGCGTAAGGGAGGCGAACATATGTCTATGGAAACGCAGGACATCATCAAAAGGTCCGCAACAAACTCCATCACGCCGCCGCCTCAGGCCCGTGATTATAAAGCGGAGGTCGCGAAGCTGATCGACGTTTCCACCTGTATAGGCTGTAAAGCTTGTCAGGTGGCATGCTCAGAGTGGAACGATATCCGCGATGAAGTCGGCCACTGCGTCGGGGTGTATGATAACCCCGCCGATCTCAGCGCCAAGTCCTGGACGGTGATGCGGTTTACCGAAACCGAACAGAACGGCAAGCTGGAGTGGTTGATTCGTAAAGACGGCTGTATGCACTGTGAAGATCCGGGCTGCCTGAAGGCATGCCCGTCTGCCGGAGCTATCATCCAGTACGCCAACGGGATTGTCGATTTCCAGTCAGAACACTGTATTGGCTGCGGCTACTGTATTGCCGGGTGTCCATTTAATATTCCGCGCCTCAATAAAGAGGATAACCGCGTGTATAAATGTACGCTGTGTGTGGACCGGGTCAGCGTCGGGCAGGAACCTGCCTGCGTGAAGACTTGTCCGACCGGAGCAATACATTTCGGCACTAAGCAGGAAATGCTGGAAATGGGCGAACAGCGCGTGGCAAAACTGAAGGCACGCGGTTTCGAACACGCCGGTCTCTACAATCCGGAAGGTGTGGGTGGTACGCACGTTATGTACGTTCTGCATCATGCCAACCAGCCGGAGCTGTATCATGGCCTGCCGAAAGATCCGCAGATCGATACCTCTATCAATCTGTGGAAAGGGGCGCTGAAACCGCTGGCCGCTGCCGGATTTATCGCCACCTTCGCCGGGCTGATTTACCACTACATTGGTATCGGCCCGAATAAGGAAGTGGACGACGACGAGGAGGATCATCATGAGTAAGTCGAAAATGATTGTGCGCACGAAGTTTATCGACCGCGCCTGTCACTGGACGGTGGTGATCTGCTTCTTCCTGGTGGCGTTGTCGGGGATTTCTTTTTTCTTCCCGACTCTGCAATGGCTGACGCAGACCTTCGGTACGCCGCAGATGGGACGCATTTTGCACCCGTTCTTCGGCATACTGATCTTCGTGGCGCTGATGTTCATGTTTGTACGCTTTGTTCACCACAACATCCCGGATAAAAAAGATATCCCGTGGCTGAAAAACATTGTGGAAGTGCTGAAAGGCAATGAACATAAAGTGGCGGATGTGGGCAAGTACAATGCCGGGCAGAAAATGATGTTCTGGTCAATCATGAGCATGATTTTCGTGCTGTTGATTACTGGTATCATTATCTGGCGTCCGTACTTTGCGCAGTTCTTCCCGATGCAGGTTGTGCGCTATAGCCTGCTGATCCATGCGGCGGCGGGGATTATCCTGATGCACGCCATCCTCATCCATATGTATATGGCATTCTGGGTGAAAGGATCGATTAAAGGCATGGTTGAAGGGAAAGTGAGCCGTCGCTGGGCGAGGAAACATCACCCACGCTGGTATCGCGAAGTTGAAAGACAAGAAGCGAAAAAAGAGAGCGAGGAAGGGGTTAACTAACTCCTGACGTTCCCTGTACGTAATGGCGCTACCGATGTAGCGCCATTTTTTTGCCAAAAAAACGTCATGTTTCTGTCATCTGCTGAACGTAAGGTGTTGTCTTTCCAATAATAGAAGAGTTAAAAGACAATGCATCTGGTGAAAAAATTACTCGCAGTCAGCCTATTTCTTTGTGCATCCGCTCAGGCGCAGAATGTCCTCGAATTTCCGCAGCCGGAGAATAACCCGGAAGAGTTTTATGCCGTGACCGAAATCCCGGCAGGTGGAATAATCAAATATGAAACTGACGCCAAAACCGGTTTTATCATTGCCGATCGCTTCCAGTCCATGCCGGTTGCCTATCCCGCCAACTACGGTTCTCTGACCCAGTCTTTAGCCGGTGACGGCGACCCGCTGGATGTTATCTTTTATACCCGCGCGCCGCTGGCTCCGGGAACGTTGATTAAGCTGCGCGCTATTGGCGTACTGAAGATGATCGACGGCGGTGAAAAGGACGACAAAATTGTTGCCGTCCCGGCCAGTAAAATTGACCCTACTTATGACAACATCAAAGAGCTGAGCGATCTGCCAAAGATTGAAGTTCAACGTCTGGAATCTTTCTTCCGCGTGTACAAAGATCTGCCGGAAGGGCGCAAGAAGGTCGAATTAAACGGTTTCAACGATGCCGTTACGGCGAAGCAAGAGATCAAACAGGCCTGGGAGGCCTGGAAAGAGAAAAAACCGCAGCAATAATTAGCATGCCGGATGGCAAAAGTTGATCCGGCATTTACTTTTATCATTGTACTGCCAGCTTACGCAGGCGTGAAATATCCACGCTTTTTTGGGCCTCTGCCAGACTCCAGGTATTTTGCAGGTTTAACCACATTTCGGGTGAACTGCCAATCACCACAGAGAGTTTAAT
This sequence comes from Citrobacter sp. Ce104, assembly GCF_030334595.1. Classification (NCBI taxonomy): domain Bacteria; kingdom Pseudomonadati; phylum Pseudomonadota; class Gammaproteobacteria; order Enterobacterales; family Enterobacteriaceae; genus Citrobacter; species Citrobacter sp. Ce104. The sequence continues at coordinate 411,168 of NZ_JAOWDP010000069.1, read as the reverse complement.
CGCCATCTCAGGCGTCAGGGCCGCTTTCCCGGTTAATAGTCGACTTGCCGTTGAAGGTGCAATTTCCATAGCCCTGGCAAACTCGCGCAGGCTGACATTGAGTTCGTCCAGCGCTTCCTGAATGATATCCCCAGGACGGGGATGATTTGCCATCTTCATCAATGATAGTCCTCGTAGTCCAGTATGTACGCATCGCCATTGACGAATTCAAACGTAATACGCCAGTTACCTGAAACAGAAATTGCCCATATGCCGTCACGCTCACCCACCAGAGGATGCAGCTTATAACCGGGCATATTGATATCTGTAACCTTACTAGCCGCATCAATAACGGCAAGCCTGTGTCGTAATCGTCGGACATGTTTCGCCATAACGCCTGATGTTCGCCCATGAAGAAACAAATCGCGCAATCCTTTGTGTCTGAAGTTCATGATCATCCATATCTTCCTTGTTCCTTCAAGAGGAACATTACCATTAATGTTCCTTTAAGCGCAACACCAGGATTGCGATGTTTTAAATTTTGCGGCGAATGTGCAAAAAGAAAAAGGGAGAAGGGGAATATCTGGAAAGCGTCACGCAAGAATTGCCGGATGGCTGGCCTACACGCGCATTTTGCTGATGTAGGCCGGATAAGCGTTCGCCATCCGGCACCAGAGTTTACTCCAGTTGTGAGTTCAGACGCTCAATCTCCTTTCGCCATTGTGCCTGTAACAACGGCTTTTGATGTTTTGGCTTGCGCGCAAGATCGTCGGCCAGACGTTGCTCCAGCTCGAGGAGTTGTTCCAGCAATCCATCGCTGTCAACGCTGATTTCGGCCCTCGCTTCGACCACCGTTTTGGGAACAGTTATCTCAGAGGATGTTTCCCGAATACGCGCATTGACCGCGTCCAGATCGTGCCATTCGCTCAGTTCGCCATTGTCGATTAACCAAAACCGGTTACAGCTTTGGCTGATAAGCTGACGGTCGTGACTGACCAGCAACACGCCGCCGTTATAACTTTGCAGCGTTTCTGCCAGCGCCTCTTTACCTTCCATATCCAGATGGTTGGTGGGTTCATCGAGCATCAGCAGGCTGTAGCGCGCAAGCGTCAGACCCACAAACAGCAGCCGGGATCGTTCACCGCCGCTTAATGTACTGACTCGCTGCGCATGTCGGACCCACGGAAAACCCGCGCTAATCAGCGCCATCTTGCGAATCTCCGGCTGCGGGGCAAACGCTTCCAGCGCGTCAAATAACGAATCATTGTCTGCGAGCTGATGCAGCGTCTGGTCGTAATACCCCAGCGTAACGCGCGGGTGTAACACCAGTGAAGGTGATGCCATCTGTGACTGAAACTGTTGCCAGATAAGCCTTAACAGCGACGATTTCCCGCAACCGTTACGCCCGACAATCGCCACGCGATCGCCACTTTTTAACCGGATACCGGCAATGGAAAACAGCGTATCAGCGCCGGGAGCAGGGGCTACGGACAGATTTGTCATCTCCAGCAAACGATCCGCACGCAGAGCATCCCCCTGCAATGTTAGCGTCCACTGACTCCCTGACGTCACTTCCGTCTGTACCTCTTTCAGGCGTTGTACCTGTTTTTCCATCTGTTTGGCCTTGCGGGAGAGATCTTCGTTGTCGTAGACCCGCCCCCAGGTAGCCAGCCGCCTGGCGCTGGCGGCCACACGGTCGATCTCCTTTTGTTCAGCCTTATGGCGCAAAGCATCGCTGACGTCTCTTTCTGCCAGCGCCTGACGCGCCGCGCTACAGGGCAGATCAAAAGCATGGAGAGTGCGATCGCGCAAGATCCACGTTCCGTGAGTCACCGCGTCCAGCAGCTGCGGGTCGTGAGAAACCACCACAAAACTGCCAGACCAGTTCTGTAAGAACTGTTCCAGCCACAGTAATGTGGGCAAATCCAGGTGGTTACCCGGCTCATCCAGCAGCAGTAAGTCAGGATTTCGCATCAGCGCCCGCGCTAATAGCAGACGCGTATGTTGGCCGCCGCTCAGCGTTTGTGCTGTCAGGGATAAATTCTCCGGCGTGAACCCCATTTCGGCAAGCAGTGCTTCAACCCGCCACTGCTGAGCTGCGCGTTCATGCTCGGGAAGTTGAGCGAGAACGGCTTCCTGCAGCGTAAGCGGCAGTATATCGTCAGGTAGATGTTGTTCCACACGAGCGAGATGACAGTGATTCGCCTGCGCGATTGCCCCACTGGTGGGCGAGATCGTGCCGTCGAGCAGTTTTAACAGCGTGCTTTTGCCACAGCCGTTGTAACCGATAAGCCCGATGCGGTCGCCTTTTTTCAGGGTAAAGGAAAGATCGTCGAATAGCGTGCCGAATGCTGTATCAACGTGTAAGGATTGTGCGGTTAGTAATGTGCTCATTGTTGCTTACTCAAGAGTTACAGGCGTGAAAACGCCTCGTCAAACATCGCTGACGATAACCCGGTAAGCCCGAGAGAAGGGGATTTAGAAGTTAGCTTCGCTCAAGCAGAAGTTATCGCAGCACGATACCGATAACGCTTGAGCACTGGCGATCGCCAAAAGCATGTGAAACGATAAAACGTTCACAGTACAGCATAAGTATCCTCCTTTTGTTTTTCAGAATGTTGATCGGTAGCGAAAGTGTAATCGCAAGTTACGCAGTCGCGCAAGCTTTGCACGCGACAGCATTGGAACCGTAAACACTGATACGGGAACAGTTACTTTGATTCAGAAGGAATGACCGCAGATTATTCATGCGAAAGTTAATTTTCATCGCGTCAAAAGTATGAGTTAAGGATCACAACAACGATCTACATTCTCCAGTATCCTCTGCACACTATTTTATTATTTGGAGAATAGATAACATGAAAAAAACAATTACATTAACGATGATTGCGCTGGGATGTTTATTTGCAAATGCACAGGCAAGTGAAAAACTTGCGGGTAATGAGATACTTAAAGTTCAAAAAGGTGGGGTTCCCGACAAAATTTACACGCAACAAAAACCTCATTTAAAGATTGCCACCTATAACATTGGTAAAAATGAAGCCTCTGCTGATGTAGCGGATTTTACTGCACTTAATTCGGCGATTGAAAGAATAAATGCCGATATTATTGCGGTTCCGGAGGTTGATAATAAAACAGGTCGTAGCCAAAAAATTGATCAACTCAAAAAAATCGCTGATGCCAATAAACTGCATTATGTCTTTGGAAAAGCTATCGACTTTGACGGCGGTGAATACGGCTTAGGTCTTCTTTCCAAATATAAAATACTGCATTCGCAGGTCGTGAAATTACCGTCGGGTGATGCAGAACAACGTGTGGCATTACTGGCGCAGATTGATGTTCCCGGCTTTGATTCCGCACCGATCATCATGGTAACTCACCTCGACTGGCAAAAAGATCCAACCATGCGAACTGAGCAGGCGCGTTACCTGTTAGATATTAGCATTGGTGACGCAACAACAGATTTCCCGGATATCGCATCTTCAATTAAAATCCTGGCGGGCGATTTCAATTCAACCCGGGATGAACAACCCCTAAAAGAAATACGTTACTTTTTCAATGAAGTGACGAAAGAGGGAATTGATACGCGCAGTTGGCCAGCCGTTAACCCAGCGATTGATATAGACCATATTTTCACATTTAAAGGGCAAAAGTGGAACGTCAAAAATCTGCAGATCCCACATAATTCATCCGAATTTACGTGGTCTACGGCGAGCGATCACCTGCCGGTTATTGCTGAGCTTGAACTTTCAGAGCAGTAATCCACATACAGCCTTTTGTTCATCAAACGCTTAACATTGCCCGGCAGCAGTTTGCCGCCGGGCAAAGCGTCAGATAGAAGTACGGCGGTAGTCGCGATATTCCGCCTGCCAGAAATTATCGTCAATCGCCTGTTGTAGCGCTTCGGCGGACGTTTTAACCGCCACGCCTTGCTGCTGGGCCATTTTCCCTACGGCAAAAGCGATGGCGCGCGACACCGTCTGAATGTCTTTCAGCTCCGGTAACACCAGTCCTTCGCCGTTGAGCACCAGCGGTGAATACTGCGCCAGCGTTTCGCTTGCCGACATCAGCATTTCATCAGTGATGCGCGACGCGCCAGAAGCAATAACCCCCAGACCGATACCCGGGAAGATATAGGCGTTGTTACACTGGGCGATCGGATAAATTTTCTCTTTCCACAGTACCGGTGCGAACGGGCTACCGGTCGCAACCAGCGCATTACCTTCTGTCCAGGCGATAATATCCTGTGGCGTAGCTTCTACGCGGGAAGTCGGGTTAGACAGCGGCATGACGATCGGACGCGGACAATGTTTATGCATTTCGCGAATGATTTCTTCTGTAAACAGGCCGGTCTGTCCGGAAACACCAATCAGGATATCCGGCTTAACGTTGCGTACCACGTCGAGTAGCGACAGCACATCTTCTTGCGTATCCCAGTGCTGGAGGTTTTCTCGCTTTTGCACCAGTTTGGTCTGGAAAGAGAGCAGGTTCGGCATCTTATCGGTTAACAGGCCAAAGCGATCGACCATGAATACGCGTTGACGTGCCGCTTCTTCGCTTAAGCCTTCACGCTGGATTTGCGCGATGATCTGCTCGGCAATCCCGCAACCGGCGGAACCCGCCCCGAGGAAGACGATATTTTGTTCGCTCAACTGGCTACCGGCCGCGCGGCTGGCAGCAATCAGCGTGCCAACGGTCACCGCCGCGGTACCCTGAATATCGTCGTTAAACGAGCAGATTTCATCGCGATAACGGGTCAGGAGAGGCATGGCGTTTTTCTGCGCGAAGTCTTCAAACTGCAACAGTACGTCCGGCCAGCGATGCTTCACGGCCTGAATGAATTCATCGACAAATTCGTAGTACTCATCATCAGTGATGCGCGGATTACGCCAGCCCATATACAGCGGATCGTTGAGCAGTTGCTGGTTGTTGGTCCCGACGTCAAGTACCACCGGCAGGGTGTAGGCCGGGCTAATTCCGCCACACGCGGTATACAGCGACAGTTTACCGATTGGAATCCCCATTCCGCCGATGCCCTGATCGCCAAGCCCCAAAATACGTTCGCCATCGGTAACGACGATAACCTTGATATTGTGGTTAGGAACGTTTTGCAGGATGTCATCCATATTGTGGCGGTTCTGATAAGAGATAAATACGCCGCGCGCGCGACGATAGATCTCAGAGAAACGCTCACAGGCCGCGCCGACCGTTGGGGTGTAGATAACCGGCATCATCTCATCGAGGTGATTATGCACGAGTCGGTAAAACAGGGTTTCGTTGGTGTCCTGGATGTTGCGCAGATAAATGTGTTTATCAATTTCAGTTTTGAATCCCTGATATTGGATCCAGGCGCGTTCGGCCTGTTCTTCAATCGTCTCAACCACTTCCGGCAGTAACCCCAGCAGGTTGAAGTTACGGCGTTCTTCCACACTGAAAGCGCTCCCTTTATTCAGTAAGGGGAATTCCAGCAGTACCGGGCCAGCGTAAGGGATGTAAAGGGAACGCAGTTTTTTAGTTTCGTTTTCCATGTCACTCACTCTTTTTTGAATAACCGTCCCTGGCACTCTTTATGATCGTATGTGGCCTGTTCGCCAGGGAAACGGGCGAAGTATAAAGCATTGTGAATGGGTAAAGGGGTTTTATAAGCAAAAACACCACTGCGGTTGCAATGGTGTTTATCTCGTTATTCAGTCAGACGTGCGAAAGGTCTACTTGCCGTCAGCGCGGCGCTTTCTTCCGGTAGGATTATTGACCACGCTGGTTTTGTCACCTTCGGTCACGGATTTACGTTGATTTGAGATTTTGTGGTCCAGTCCGAGAATATGACGGGCCTGACGGTTCGATTTCATTCTAACTCCTTAATCCTGTTACTGGTTTCAAGGGCGAGCCCGTATGACAACGGACGAAATACAACCTGATAGAAAGCCGATGTTCAAAATAACGGCTTTCTGGATGGTCGGTCATTTTATCTGAAAGGTCAATGCTTAAGCGGCAAATGAGAACTTTCCCGTATGTGCCATGCTTTTTCTCAGCCGTCCTATACTTGTAACTCCAACGACAACACAGGAGAACGGTAATGACTATCCATAAGAAAGGTCAGGCACACTGGGAAGGCGACATTAAGCGCGGTAAAGGTACCGTATCGACCGAAAGTGGCGTGTTGAATCAGCAACCGTATGGGTTTAATACCCGATTCGAAGGGGTGAAAGGCACCAATCCCGAGGAGTTGATTGGCGCGGCCCATGCGGCCTGCTTCTCAATGGCGCTTTCTCTGATGTTGGGCGAAGCGGGTTTTACGCCAGATGCCATTGATACCACTGCCGATGTTTCTCTGGATAAAGTGGATGCCGGGTTTGCTATCACCAAAGTCGCGCTGCACAGCGAGGTGAGCGTCCCGGGGATCGATGCCGCCACGTTTGACGGCATTATCCAGAAAGCGAAAGCGGGCTGCCCGGTATCGCAGGTGCTGAACGCGGAAATTACGCTGGATTATCAGCTGAAGTCTTAATCGTGGTGTGCCGGATGCGACTGCGTCTTATCCGGCACCAGATGATGTTATTGCGCTACCCAACCGCCATCCATATTCCACGCAACGCCTCGCACCTGCGCCGCGCCGTCTGAGCACAAAAATAGGGCCAGCTTACCCAACTGTTCCGGCGTGACGAATTCGCGCGACGGCTGCTTTTCCGCCAGCAGGGCGTCACGCGCGGCTTCAGGCTCAGCGCCTTCGGCAATTCGTTTATCAATCTGCTGCTGGACCAGCGGTGTGAGCACCCAACCGGGGCACAGCGCATTGCAGGTGATGCCCGTTTGCGCGGTTTCCAGCGCAATGGTCTTGGTTAGTCCCACCACGCCATGCTTCGCTGCCACATAGGCGGACTTCTCTTTTGAGGCCACCAGCCCGTGAACAGAAGCGATATTAATAATGCGCCCCCAGTTACGTTTACGCATGCCGGGAAGCGCCAGGCGTGTGGTGTGAAAGACAGAAGAGAGATTAATGGCGATAATCGCGTTCCATTTATCAACCGGGAAGGTTTCCACCGGTGAAACGTGCTGGATCCCGGCGTTGTTGACCAGGATATCCACACCGCCAAATTCGCTTGCAGCATAGCGCATCATGTCAGCAATTTGCGCTTCATCGCTCAGGTCCGCGCCATGATAGCCCGGCGTTTTGCCATACTGCGCCACGGCGTCTTTGGCGGCTTCAACATCGCCAAACCCGTTAAGGATCAGGGTCGCTCCCGCTTGCGCCAGCACCTGTGCGATGCCTAATCCGATACCGCTGGTTGAACCGGTTACAAGGGCAGTTTTTCCCGTTAAGTTCATGATGATTCTCCTTAAACAATTCCGGTGGTGTAGAAGACGCCGATAACAAACAGCACGGCCAGACTTTTAATGACGGTAATGGCGAAAATCCCACCGTACGCCTGACGATGGCTGAGACCGGTAATGGCCAGCAGGGTAATGACCGCGCCGTTGTGTGGCAGGGTGTCCATACCACCGCTGGCCATTGACGCCACGCGGTGGAAGACTTCAAGAGGGATATTGGCGGCATGGGCAGCGGCAATAAAAGTGTCAGACATGGCGGCGAGGGCAATACTCATCCCGCCAGACGCCGAACCGGTGATCCCGGCAAGCGTGGTGATGCTGATAGCCTCATTGAGCAGTGGATCGGGAATGGCCGCCAGCGCTTTGGACAGCACAAGGAAACCCGGCAGGGCGGCGATCACTGCGCCAAAGCCGTACTCTGATGCGGTATTCATCGCTGCGAGGATCGCACCGCCAACCGCCGTTCTGCTCCCTACCGCCAGGCGACCTTTAATGTTGCGATAGCCGAAGAGTACCACCAGTAAAATTCCAGAAATCAGCGCCGCTTCTACCGCCCAGATAGCAGTGATTTTACCGACTTCGGTGGTAATCGGTTTGGCAAGACCCGGAAGCTCTAACTGATGCGTGGCGCCATACCATTGGGGGATCCAGCGGGTGAACAGCAGGTTAAATACGCCAACCAGGATCAGCGGAGAGATAGCAATTATCGGGTTCGGCAGATTAATGTTATCTGGCGTTTCGGGCTCGTTTAACAGTTCAGTGCCATATCCTTCATTCTTCGACTGGGCTTTACGACGCTGGCGCTCGAGATAAACCAGACCGACAACGATAATAAACACGGAACCTATCAAACCCAGCCACGGCGCGGCCCAGGCGTTAGTCCCAAAGAAGCTGGTCGGAATAATGTTCTGGATCTGCGGCGTGCCTGGCAGGGCGTCCATAGTGAAAGAGAAGGCCCCCAGCGCAACGGTTGCCGGGATCAGGCGCTTTGGGATATTACTCTGGCGGAACAGTTCCGCCGCAAACGGATACACCGCAAACGCCACTACAAACAGCGACACGCCACCGTAGGTCAACAGCGCACACACCAGCACAATCACCGGGATGGCGTGGCGACGGCCGAGAATGTTGATGGCGGCGGCGACAATGGAGCGTGAAAAACCAGATAACTCGATTAACTTGCCAAACACTGCTCCCAGCAAGAACACCGGGAAGTAAAGCTTCACAAAACCGACCATTTTTTCCATAAACAGGCCGGTAAAAGCAGGTCCGACGGCGCTGGGTTCGGTAAGCAATACAGCACCTAATGCCGCGATGGGGGCAAAAAGTATGACGCTATATCCGCGATAGGCTGCCAGCATCAGCAGGCCCAGCGCTGCCAGGGCGATTAATACACTCATCATGACTCCTCAATATCATTGTTATAGTGGGGTACAGAAAGAGAAGTTACGGTTTCAGGGCAAAGCGCAGCTGATGCTCTCTGCGTTGCTGGATATATTCCTTGCGCGAATCATCCCAACGATAAAATCCCTGACCGCTGCGTAAACCGGTATCACCGTTGGCAACTTTGTCAGCGACCAGCGACATCATGTCGCTACCGGTTGCCAGTTCCGGTAGCAGATGCCGACAAATATCCTGCACCGTAGAAAGTCCGGTCATATCTGCCGCCTCCAGCGGACCAACCATCGCATAGCGACGACCAAGCGAGGCGCGCATGACCTGGTCCACCACCTCTGCGCTGGCGATACCGCTTTTGACGATATGCAACGCTTCGCGCAGCAGGGCAAACTGCAGGCGATTACCAACAAACCCCGGTGCGGCGCGATCGAGCACCACGGCTTCCAGTTGCATTGAAAGCAGTCGCTGTTGCAGCGCATGCAGGTATTCTGGCTTCGTGGCCGTGCCGGGGACAATTTCGACCAACGGAATAAAATGCGGCGGGTGCCAGAAATGGGCGATCAGCAAGCGTTCGGGATGGGCGAGCTTTTCTGCCAGCGCATCCGGCGGCAGGCCGCTGGTATTACTGGCAATCACGGCCTCCGGCGCGATCAGCTCTTCCAGTTGCGCATACAACGCGTGCTTGAGTTCGAGTCGCTCCGGGATGGCTTCAATCAGCAACCCACACGCGGCAATATCTTGTAGCGAGGTAGTGCCATGCAGACGGCTCACAACCTGTGTTTTTTCGTCTGCGGCAAACTGTTCGGTAGCAATCAGTTCATCCACAATGCCGCTGGCAACGGCGCCAATGTCCGCAATGCGGCTGCTGTCGGTGTCATACAGCCAGACATCGTGACCATACCGGGCGAAGTGAGTGGCAATACCGACGCCCATCAAACCCGCACCCAGTACGCAGATAGGTTTACTTTGCATGAGATGCCTCCTGAGAACGTTCCACCGCCAGTGCTACGCCCTGACCGCCGCCTACGCACAGCGTAGCCAGCCCTTTGACGGCATTGCTGCGGGACATTTCATGCAGCAGTGTCACCAGAATTCGACAACCTGAGGCACCAATGGGATGGCCCAGCGCAATCGCTCCGCCGTTCACGTTCACCCGATTACCGTCCCAGTTCAGGGATTCGCCAACCGCCAGCGCTTGTGCGGCAAAGGCTTCGTTGGCTTCAATGAGATCGACATCATTTAACGTCCAGCCCGCTCGCTTCAGGCACTGGAGTGACGCTTCTACTGGCCCAATGCCCATAATCGCAGGGTCGACGCCGGAGACGGCGTAGCCCGCCACCCGGCCCATAACCGGCAGGTTGAGTTCTGCCGCTTTGGCGGCGCTCATCAACATTACCGCGGCGGCGCCATCATTGATTGACGAGGCATTCCCGGCGGTCACCGTGCCGTTACCTGGGCGAAATGCTGGCTTGAGCTGCGCCAGTTTATCGGCCTGAGTATCCGGACGTGGCTGTTCGTCATGATCCACTACACGCGGCGTTTTTTTGCCCTGTGGGACGCTGACCGGCGTGATTTCCGCGTTAAAACGACCACCTTCAATGGCGGCGGCGGCTTTTTGCTGGGAGCGAAGGGCAAAAGCGTCCTGCTGCTCACGACTAATGGCAAACTTATCCGCCAGATTTTCGGCGGTAATGCCCATGTGATAGTCGTTGAACGCATCCCACAGACCGTCATGCACCACGCTGTCTTTCATGCTGGCATGACCCAGTCGCAGGCCCGCCCGAGCGCCATCGAGAAAATAGGGCGCATTGCTCATGCTCTCTTGCCCACCGGCAATCACGATTTGCGCATCGCCGCAGCGAATAGCCTGTACCGCCTGATGCACCGCTTTAAGGCCCGAGCCGCACACCAGATTAATGGTTAACGCCGGCGTAGTTACCGGCAGGCCTGCGCGTAATGCCGTTTGTCTGGCCGGATTCTGGCCGCAGCCCGCCGTCAGGACCTGACCTAAAATCACTTCATCAATTTGCTCAGGGGTCACGGCTGTTTTTTCCAGCAACGAACGGATCACCACCGAACCCAGTTCAACCGCCGAAAGCGGCGCCAGTGCGCCATGAAAACTGCCAATCGGGGTGCGCGTTGCCGCGACAATAACAACATCCTGCATGGTCAGCTCCTCAGCTAAAGTGCATTTCGGGGACATTTTCGGGAACGATCAGCTTGCCGGCGGTTCTGGCGACAATCTCATCCACACTGATGCCCGGCGCACGCTCACGCAGAATGAACGCGCCGTCGGCAATTTCCAGTAGCGCCAGATCGGTAAGCACGCGTTTAATGCAGGCTACGCCGGTCAGCGGCAGGGTGCAGGCGGGGAGCAGTTTCGACTCTCCGCTTTTGGAGGCATGCGTCATCACCACGATGATGTTGTCGGCTCCGGCAACCAGGTCCATCGCGCCGCCCATGCCTTTCACCATTTTTCCGGGGATCATCCATGAGGCGATATTGCCGTTAACATCCACTTCAAATGCGCCAAGCACCGTAAGATCAACGTGGCCGCCGCGGATCATGGCGAAAGATTGCGCCGAATCGAAGATCGCCGCACCTTTGCGCGCCGTCACGGTCTGTTTCCCGGCGTTGATCATGTCAGCATCAATTTCATCTTCCGTAGGAAACGGGCCCATACCCAGCAAACCATTTTCCGATTGCAGCATTACGTCCATGCCATCGGGAATATAGTTCGCCACCAGAGTGGGGATACCAATCCCAAGGTTGACGTAATAACCGTCGCGCAGTTCGCGGGCAACACGCATCGCCATTTGTTCACGCGTTAACATGGTCAGGCTCCTTTCTGGCGCAGGGTGCGTTGTTCAATACGTTTTTCAAACTGCCCTTGAATCAGGCGGTTAACGAAAATTCCTGGGGTGTGAATTGCGGCGGGATCCAGCTCTCCGGGAGGGACAATTTCTTCGACTTCCACAACGGTAATACGCCCGGCGGCGGCCATCAGCGGATTAAAATTCTGCGCGGTGTGGCGATAAATAACGTTGCCGTACCAGTCGGCTTTCCAGCCTTTAACCAACGCAAAATCACCGGTTATCGCCTGTTCTAAGATGTAAGGGCGTCCGGCAAACTCGCGAACTTCTTTGCCTTGTGCAACCGGGGTCCCGTATCCGGTTGCGGTATAGAATGCCGGGATCCCCGCACCGCCCGCACGCAGTTGCTCTGCCAGCGTGCCCTGCGGCGTCAGGATAGCTTCCAGTTCACCATTAAGTACCTGTTGCTCAAAGAGGGCGTTTTCACCCACATAAGATGCGACAACCTTGCGTACCTGGCGCGTTTCCAGCAGTACACCAAGGCCAAAACCATCCACGCCGCAGTTGTTTGACACAACCGTAAGCCCTTGAACCTCCCGACGACGTACTTCGGCAATCAGGTTCTCAGGGATCCCACATAAGCCAAAACCGCCAACCAGCAGCGTCATGTTATCGGTTAGTCCTTCCAGCGCCTCTTGATAAGTGGCAACCCGTTTATCCAGTCCAGCCATACACTTGCCCCTTCTGTTGTCCTTGCTGACATCATTGGGGGTGAAAAATGATTTGTTAATTTTAAATTTGTGACTCACTCATTGGGTTTTTTTATCAATTTAATGTTAATTAAAGGTATTCAACAAGTTAAGGGAATGCGAAATGGGAATGAGCATCAAACAGTTACGCGCGTTTTTAGCGGTAGCTCACACTCTGAATTTTGCTCATGCCAGTGAACGACTGAATATGTCGCAACCCGCACTAAGTCTGGCGATTAAAGGACTGGAGGATTCGCTGGGCGGGGCGTTACTGTTGAGAACCACACGCAAAGTGACCCTGACGCAAGAGGGCGAAACGCTGCTGAACATGGGGCGACAACTGCTGGCGGACTGGGAAAATACGGAAGAGGCAATGCGCCAGCGATTCACGCTACAGCGCGGGAAAATCTCTATTGCCGCCATGCCCTCATTCGCTGCTAACGTCCTGCCATCGGTACTAAAAACGTTTCGGGACTCCTACTCCGGTATCAACGTAACGGTTCACGATGTGATTAACGAACACGTAATTGAAATGGTCAGTGAAGGGCGGGTAGAGATGGGGATTGCCTTTGAGCCGGACTATTCAGGTCATCTGCATTTCACGCCGCTCGGTGTGGATCGTTTTATCGCCATTGTGCCGCCAACGTGCCGGCTGGCGGGCAGGGATCGTATTGCGTGGCGCGAACTGTTAACGCTGGATTTCATCACACTGCAACGTCCTTCTGCCGTGCGCCTGATGCTGGAAGAACAACTGGTGCAAAGTGGACATACGCTGGAGGTGGCGCTGGAGAGCCATCAACTGGTGACCATTGGCCGGCTGGTAGCCAACGGACTGGGCGGCAGTGCCGTACCCGCCCTGTGCCGTACGCAAATGACCGAGCTGGGCGCTACCTGTATCGATCTGGATACGCCGGTGATCCAGCGGCGGATCGGCGTTTTGCGTTCGGCGCATCATAAGTTGTCCACCGCCTCAGAAGTGTTGGTGGATTCACTGAAAAAGGCCTATTGCGCCTGATGCTCTCACGCATTACGCCAGCCGTTAAGGTTATGCCACCGCTCGCCAGCAGCGAACCTCACATCCGGTGTCACTTTTCAGCAATGGCTGTTTCTGCTCACAACCGCGGGTTGCCAGCGGACATCTGTCACGGAAAAAGCAGCCCTGAGGCAGCGTACGGTTCCCCGGGAGTTCGGTTTTGCGCAACACCAAATCTTCCGCCAGCGGTGCGCCCGTTTTGGGGACCGAGTCCAGTAATAATCGCGTGTAGGGATGAGCGGGCTGAGCGAGTACCTGCTGCGCATCGCCGAGCTCGACAATTTGCCCGAGGTACATTACCGCCACCCGGTCGCTCATATGGCGGACCACCGACACGTTGTGCGATATCAGCACGTAAGTCAGATTCCTGCGCGCCTGCAATGACACCAGCAGGTTGAGAATTTGCGCCTGCACGGAGATATCCAGCGCCGAGGTAGGTTCATCGAGAACAATCACATTGGGCTCTGATGATAGCGCCCGGGCGATGGCAATACGCTGACGCTGTCCGCCAGAAAACGCATGCGGCAGGCGATCGAGGTATTCCGGGCGAATCCCCACCTGGCGCGCCAAATCCTCGGCAAGCATGCGTCGCTCACGCTCCGGACTCCGCTTTTGGATCCACACCGGCTCGGTAATTATCCGCCACACAGGTAAGCGCGGATCCAGCGATGAAAGGGGATCCTGAAAGACCATCTGCATACCGTTGTGCTGCGTGTCCCCCCGGCAAGCATAGTTACCCTGACTGGGTTTCAGCATCCCCATCAGCAGTTGCGCCAGTGTACTTTTTCCGCAGCCGGACTCACCGACAATCCCCAGCGTTTCTCCCTGACGGATCTGTAAATCCAGGCCGTTGAGCGCATGCACCCGTTCCGTTACTTTGCCGAGCCAGTTTTTACGCGCAGGGAAGTTGACATGAACATCCTGCAGCGCCAGTAAAAAATCAGACATGTGTTGTCTCCAGTTGCGGATACCAGCAGGCAGATTGTTGATCCGCGCCTCCCTGACTGCTTAACGCAGGCGTTTCTTCACAACGTGGGCCAGCGGCAAAGCAGCGCTCGCGAAATGCGCATCCGGCCGGTAAACAGGTTAAGTTCGGCACGGTACCGGGAATGGCGGGCAGTAATGCGCGTGGCTCACCGTGTTCCGGCGCGCATTTCAGTAGACCAATGGAATAGGGATGCGTTGGGCGTTGAATAACAGTTTGCGTCGGGCCACTCTCAATCACACTCCCGGCATACATGACGTATAACCGATCGCATAACTGTGAAACCACCGCCATATCATGACTGATAAATAATACGGCTGTCCCGCTGGCGCGCGCTTTTAACTTCAGCAAACGCAGCACCTGCAGTTGTACCGTGACGTCCAGCGCGGTGGTCGGTTCATCGGCAATGATAAGCTCCGGCTCGCACGAAAAGGCCAGGGCAATCATTACCCGCTGACGCATCCCGCCGGAAAGCTCAAACGGGAAACGTTTCATGACTTCCGACGCGTCCGGGATTTGCATTTCGTCGAGTAAAGCGATGGCTTTCTGACGAGCATCCGTGCGGCTTAACGCCTGATGATGGCGAATAACTTCCACCATTTGCTGACCTATACGTCGGGTCGGATTCAGCGCCGTCATGGGTTCCTGAAAGATCATCGCCACACGTGCGCCGCGCCATTGGCGCATTTGCTTCTCGCTGGCGTTGAGCACATCTTCACCCAGCAGCGAAACGCGCCCCTGGTGAATATGATAGCTTCCCTCCGGCAGCAAACGCATGGTGAGCATAGCCGTCACGGACTTACCGGAACCGGATTCACCCACCACGCCAACGATTTCTCCGCGGTTGATATGCAGCGATACATGGTTCAGCGCATGCACGTCAGCTTTATAGCCGGGGAAACTCAGATGCAAATCTTCAATTTCCAGCACAGGTTGTGTCATGACTGTTTTCCTCCGGCTTTCGGATCCAGCAGATCGCGAATACCATCGCCAAAGAGATTAAAACCCACGGCGGTAATCAGAATGGCGGCGCCAGGAAAAGCGCAATACCACCACTGATCAAGCACGTAGTTGCGGCCAATTGCGACCATCGCCCCCCATTCAGCACTGGGCTGCTGTGCACCCAGACCAATAAACCCGAGCGTGGCGGCCATCAGGATCGCGCTGCCGATGTCCAGCGACGCCTGCACAATGAGCGGCGGCAGAGAGTTACGTAAAATGTGCCAGCTAATCAAATGCCAGCGTGAAGCCCCGTAGGTTCGTGCGGCCTGCACATAGGTAAACTGGCGCACCACTAACGTTTGACCGCGGGCGAGGCGCACATAAAACGGAATACGTACGATGGCAATCGCCAGCATGGCGTTAAACAGGCTTGGACCCAGCGCGGCGGCCAGCGCCATCGTCAGCACCAGCGAGGGAATAGACAGCATAATGTCCATTATCCGCATAATAATCGCATCGGCACGTCCGCCCATGACGCCAGACAGACACCCCAGCAGCGAACCCAATCCTCCGGCAATACCCACCACCACCAGCCCCGCAACGACCGACTGCTGACTTCCCACCAAAACGCGACTGAACAGATCGCGGCCAACTTCATCGGTACCAAACCAGTGCGCGGCTGACGGGGGTAGCAGACGTGCACTCAAATTGATAGCATTGGGATCGTAAGGGGTTAGCCACGGCGACAGCACCATTAGCAGTAGTATCAGTACAATGATGACCCCGCCAACCATCGTCAGTGGGCTGCTTTTCATCATCCAGAACAGTTTAGCCCAGTCCGTGCGGCGGCGTGTTGTCTGAGGGGCGGTCGGCGTTTCTTGTGTGAGCATCATTGTGCGCCTCCACGTCCAATTCGTGGGTCTATCCACAAATAGAGCAAATCCACCACCAGGTTAACCAGCACATAGGCGAAAGAGACCACTACGGCAAATCCCATTACCGCCGGGAAGTCGAGCGCCTGAATCGACGTCACCACCCACGCGCCCATGCCAGGCCAGGCGAAGACCGTTTCAGTCAGCACCGCGCCGTAGAGCAGATCGCCTAATGCCAGGCCGAGAACGGTTATCGAGGGGATAAGCGCATTGGGCAACGCGTAACACAATACGATGTACCAGCCCGGCAGCCCGCTGGCGCGAGCGGTACGAATGTAATCTTCACTCAGTTGCTCAAGCATGGCGGAGCGAATCTGGCGAGCGACAATCCCCAGGTGCACAAATGCCAGCGTCAGTGATGGCAGGATCAGGTGCTGAAGCGCATTGAAAAAGACTTCGCCATTGCCTTCCAGCAGTGCATCTATCAGATAGAACCCGGTAACGTGAGCAGGCGGATCCAGCCAGTCGTCTAAACGTCCGCCGCCGGGTAAAATTTGCAGATGCCCATAAAACAGCACGATAACCCCCAGCCCCAGCCAGAATGCAGGCGTGGAGATGCCGGTGATCGCCATCAGGCGAACGAGATGATCAAGCCAGCGGTTGCGCCATACTGCAGATAAAATACCTAACGGAATCCCAATAATCAGCGCCAGCAACAAGGAGCAGAAAGCCAGCTCAAGGGTAGCGGGGAAGAAAATGCGTAGCTCATCCAGTACCGGACGTCCGGTGCGAATAGAGATGCCTAAATCGCCATGAAAAATGTCGCTGACATAGCGAAAAAACTGCACATACAGCGGCTGATTCAGCCCCAGCTGTTGGCGAATATTTTCGACAATTTCATCGCTGGCGCGATCGCCCGCCAGCAGCCGCGCGGGGTCGCCTGGTATCAGGTGTGAAATAATAAAGGTGATTACGCAAACACCGATAACCACCAGAACAAGTCCCCAGCATCGCTGGCGTAAAATACTCCAGAACGTCATTAGCTTCCCCTTGCGGAGCCAGAGCGGCTCCGCATCAACGTGGCTTATTTACTCATGGTGGAGATATTGAAGACCTGTTCCAGCATCGGATTGAATACAAATCCTTTGACGTCTTTGTTCATCGCCAGCTGATAGTTTTTCTGGAATAGATAGACGTAGGCTGCTTCATCAATCACGATGGTTTGCGCCTGCTGGTAGTCATTGGTTCTGGCAACCTGATCGGTCGTGGCCAGCGCGCTACGCAGGAGTTTATCGACCTCAGCGTTTTCATAGAACGAACGGTTACCCGGCAAGCCTTTCTTGTCTGATTCAAACCAGTAGTTCATAAACATGTACGGGTCGGCGAAGTCCGGGCTCCAGTTGCCAATGGCAATGTCGTAATCGCCTTTACCCACGCGGTCACGCATGGTGGCGTTCGCCAGTTTTTCCAGCTTCACCTTAATGCCCAGTTTGCCAAGGCTTGCCTGGGTCGCGAGCGCGATAGGTTCCCAGTTAGGGTCATTATCAGAGTACAGGAAGCTCAGGCTTTCAGGTTTGGTGGCAACTTTGTCCAGGGCCGCTTTCGCTTTGGCTTCATCGAAGCTGTACTGCATGGCCTTGTCGTCAAAACCCCACATGCCTTCAGGGATCGGGCCACGCATTTGCTTCCCATTGCCGCTCAGGATCCCGTTGACCATGCCTTTATAATCGGTGGCCCACGAGATGGCGCGGCGTAAATCCACCTGATTGAGCGGGGCCTTACTGTTGTTGAGATACAGATAGGTCACGCGCAATGAGGGGTAATCCGCTACGTTCACTTTGCCTTCTTGTTTTAAGGCAGCCAGTTGGTCAACAGGAAGCGCATCGGCAATGTCGATATCGCCACGCGACAATTGCAGGCGGCGGGAGGCGCTTTCACCGATGATTTTTACCGAAACCCGCTTAAACGTCGGTTTAGTGCCGGCATAATGCGGGTTAGGCACCAGCACCAGCTGTTGTCCTTTTTGCCAGCTTTTAAGCATGAATGGCCCGGAACCCGCCGTGTTCTGCGCGAGGAATCCGCGGGCATCGTCTGCGGCATGCTCTTTTAAGATAGCCGGGTTAATAATTGAAGCCCCGTCATTTGCCAGCGTATACAGAAACGGAGCAAACGGCTGGCTCAGGGTAAATTTCACCGTGGTGTTATCGATCGCCTCAACCTTCAGGTCTTTCGGGAACGCTTCTGCGGGACCCTGACCAATTTTGAGCAAACGTTCGAAGGATTGCTTTACCGCATCAGCCGTCACCGGCGTTCCGTCGGCGAATTTGGCATCGTTTTTCAGAGTAAACGTCCACTCTTTCTGGTCGTCCGAGGCTTTCCAGCCACTGGCTAAATCGCCTTCAACTTCCGTGGAACCTTTGCCACCATCGGTTTTGTACTGAACCAACCGCTGATAAGAGGGATAGGTGACCGTCCAGTCGTTGTTATCGATGGTCACGGCGGGATCGAGCGTCTGAGGATCGGCGGCTTTACCAATCACCAGCATGTCTTTAGGCACGGCGGCCTGCGCGGCGGGCAGGGCAAACGCCAACGCAACGGCTATCAGAGCGGGGCGAAAAAACGCGTTTAACGCAGGTGTAGTCTTCATAACCAGGCTCCAGAATTAAAGGGGATGTTGTGTTGTTATGGGTGAAGCAGGGAAACAGGCTATCTGGTCGTCAAGCAGCGGATAACGAGCGGCATCAGGTAATTCAAAATGCCACCACTCGCTGTTGATACCGACAAAACCGCCCCCGAACATAATGGCATTGAGCAGCAGCCGATTGCGCTGCGCAGCCGGAGGAACAGAAGGGTGCCAGGCATGGGAACGGTCGTGCATTTCATCAAAACCGGCCCCCATATCGAGTAGAACGCCACGATCGTCCATTAACGTAACGTCAATGGCCGTTCCGCGACTGTGATTGGATCCTATCGCCACATCAACAACGTACTGGGGATCAGGACAGGCATTCCACAGTACCGCCTGCGCCTGCTGAGGGCGATACGCGTCGTACACCACCAGCGACAATCCCGCCAGTTGCGCAATACTAATGCTTTTAGCCAGCGCGGTTACCGCCTCGGCGTGCAACAGGCAGCGCGCTTCCCGATAGATAGGTGCACCGGTAATGTTGTCGGCAGTGGCGTATTTAAGATCGATATGCAGCGACGGAAATATCACCGACAGATCGACCAGTTCTGGGGTTTCTGACATAGCACGTTTCCTGTTCATTGTTCGAATTGACCAAATTGTTGTTGTAACTGGCGATTGGTTTGCAGGCGTCCTGCGAGGGAGTCACCCAGTTGGGCCACCACCGCAGAGAGTAATAAATTGAACAAACAACTCACCGGCGCCAGTGAGTCCCAGAAATGTCCGGTGTCGGTTTTTACCTGAAGTAAATCAATAGAATAGTCTCTGGCCCATGGACACCACACATCGGTGATTAGCGCCAGCGGAATGCAACGTTCCGTGGCGACGCGGCAATATTGTCGCGAGATAGCGGAATAAGCGCGCATATCGGTGATCACCACGTAAGGCTGGTTGAATCCCGAATTCAGCGACTCCACCCAACTGCCGGAAAGCCCTTCGGAGTAGCTAACTTTAGGTCGCAGGTATTCCAGGTGACTAAAAAAGGCGTTGGCGATCCCACGGGTGGACTGGATCCCGAGAATATACACGGCTTCCGCATGCGCCAGCTGCTGCGCAATGCGTAAAAACGTTTCGCCTTGTGCAAGTTGATAGACGTGGGTAATGGCGTCGATTTCCAGTAACAGCGACTGCTGCGCGCGATCCGGCAGGCTTTGCTGTTGGTGCCAGGAGTCCAGCCGCTCGTTCATTCCCCAGGGCTGATACGGGACAACGGGTAGCTCTCGCAGACTGGCTTTTGCATCTTCCAGATTGCGAAACCCCAGTTTACGCAGATAGCGTCCAACGGTAATACCGCTGGTTCCGGTTGCTTTAGCGATACCATCCGCGGTTTCAAAAGGGATCTGTACAGCATGGGCTAACAGCCACCCGGCCACGCGCTTTTCGCTGGGCGTCAGCTGGCTAAAGGTCTGCTCTATGCGGGTAAATAACTCAGGTTTCGCTGTCATTACCTTCTCGCTGTTAGTTGTCTGTCAGATTACGGTTCACTGTTAGCAAATTAACAATGCAGGACGCGTGCCAGGTCGGTAACAGCGGCACACTGGCTGTTTTTGTTAAAACAAACTCATATTCGTTAACTAATGATCAACATTTGTGCAGCCTAGTTCAGTTTTGGTGCAACGGCAGGGGGAGCGGGGCAGGATTCTGTTGATTTCGTCGGAACGATCACATTGTGGCCACGTTTTACGCCCAAACATCAGAATCAGTAATGTGAAATATAAATTTCAGCTATATCCATGGCGGCAATCTTTATTCTCATGATGGTAGGGGTATTATTTTTGCGAACTACATTAACGGTTTGAAGCGCAAGTGTAGATATTATTTATATTATAAATGGAGTTCTACAATGAATAAATTTTCTCTTTCTACAGCTGGTATTCTGGTCGCAGCGCTGTTAACCAGTGTCAGCGTCAATGCAGCAACTGATAACGCTAAAACTGAAGTGACTCCGAAAGGCATGAGCTGCCAGGAGTTTATTGATTTGAACCCGCAAACTATGGCTCCGGTGGCTTTCTGGGTGCTCAATGAAGACGAAGACTTCAAAGGTGGCGATTACGTAGACTATAACGAAACCGTGACGACTGCTGTTCCCCTGACCGTTGAACTTTGTAAAAAACATCCTCAGAGTGAATTAAGCAAAATAAAAGACGAAATCAAAAAAGAATTATCCAAATAAGATTAAGCTGATATTAAAACCCAGCCAGAGTGCTGGGTTTTGCTATTCGTGACAACGTCACTTATTTGTTTTGTAATACTTAAGAAAACTTTATAAAGATATAAACTCCTGTGCCGATACTGGATAAAAGTTAGCCTTTTGCAGAAGGAGTTTGTATGGCCTGGTATCCTACTCGTATTTCAACGCGTTTAACCATCGGTGGCATTCTGCTGCTTGCAGTCACGAGCCTTGTTATTGTAGTGATTATGCTCTGGCGTGGTCAGCCGCGCGTCGTTGAAATCAACACCGCCCTGATCGAAGAAACAGGGCAAGGTTTAACCCGTCAATTGAGTACCGTATTGTCCAGAATTGAAGGCGAGACCGTCAGCCTGTCACGGCTGGCTGAGGTGCTGCCAAATGATGAATCTCTGTACCAAAACGTCGTTCCACATCTGATTGGTGAAGGTAAAGACTCGATTATCACCGGCGGCGGCATCTGGCCAGAACCTGATGCATTCACCGCTGGTGTAGAGAAAAGAAGCTTTTTCTGGGCGCGTAATGCTGAAGGAAAACTGGTGTATTCCAACGACTACAATGTCGAAGGATCAAGCGGATACCACAATGAAAGCTGGTATCAGCACGCCAAAGGGCAATCACAAAACAACTGCCTATGGTCTGATGTTTACCAGGATGCCAGTTCTGGCGTCAACATGGTGACATGCAGCGTGCCTTATCAACTGGCGGGCAAGTTTGCCGGGGTCGCCACCACCGACATTCGCCTGGATAATGTCGCTACTTTCATGCAGCAGCAGGGCAACAGCACCGGCGGCTACGCGTTTGTGGTAGACAAGCAGGGACAAATTCTCTATTTCCCGCAGGCCGACCTGGCAAAATATAAAACCATTAACGATCTGGCGCAAAGCGCGCAATGGCTTATCCCGGTGGAAAAGGGGCTGAAATCTCTGCGCCCGGCCGATGGGGTGAAGACGATTACGCTTGCAAACGACAACGTTCTGAATACGGCGTCACGGGTAATGCTGTTCCCGATGGCGGATACCGGTTGGGTTGTCGGTCTGGTGACACCTGAGTCGCGTATCGTCGGCCTTGCCAAAGTAATGATGCAGGACGTCCTGGAAGTATTAATCCCGATAATGACGTTGTTGCTGGTGGGATCCTGGCTGGTGGTTCGCCGACTGATTTCACGTCTCGATGATACTCGTCAGGCTCTTGATGACATCGCGCAGGGCGAAGGCGATCTTACCCGTCGTCTGGATGTTCGCGGCAAAGATGAGATCTCTGCTATTGCCGAGGCGTTTAACCTGTTCGTCGATAAAATCTCAGCCATTCTGATCACCGTCAGAAGCAGTAGCACAGTGGTGGCGAATAACGCCGTTAGCCTGGCTGACAGTAATATGGAGCTTTCATCTCGCGTAACGCAGCAGGCTGCTGCTCTGGAAGAGAGTTCGGCGGCTATGGAGCAGTTAAATGCGACCGTTCATCAAAATGCCAGTAACACACAACTGGCGGATGAGCTATCCGACAGTACCGCGCAAACGGCAAACCGTTGCGGCGATGTGATGCAGGGCGTGATCTCTACGATGGATAACGTCAGCGCCTCATCAGGCAGAATGGTGGAAATTGTCGCGGTCATCGACAGCATTGCGTTCCAGACCAATATTCTCGCCCTGAATGCCGCGGTTGAAGCCGCCAGAGCGGGTGATGCTGGCAGAGGGTTTGCCGTCGTGGCCTCAGAAGTGCGCACGCTGGCTCAGCGCAGTGCCACTGCTGCCCAGGAAATTAAAGCGTTGATTGATGAATCCGTTTCTCATGTAGGTAGCGGAAGTCAGCAAATCCACACTGCCGGCGAACGTCTGGGAGAACTGGTGAGCAATGTGCGTCAGGTGCGCCAGTTGATGGGGGAAATACGCGTTGCGGGTGAAGAACAACGTAAGGGCGTTTCCGAAGTTACGCTGGCCGTTACCGAAATGGACAGCACCGTTCAGCAAAACGCCTCATTAATTGATGATGCCGCAGCACGGACGCAGGCGCTGAAAGAGGAGGCGGAACAGTTGGCACTGCTGGTCTCATCCTTCAGATTACCTGAGCCTGGCGTTGCCGGATAACCACACCCTATCCGGGTACAAGCAATGTGCCCGGATAACTCCAGTATAATGGCCCTTAAGCAAGATTTTCCGGTTTAACTCCCTTTTATTGTGCCTTATAAGGCTTTGAATCATTCCCCGCTTAACTCTATAATATTGGGTGTAAAGTCGTTTTTATCCCAATAAGAGCCAATATTATGGATTTAACGCTAAATACTGCAGCCGATATAGTCAAACTACTTTGCGACAGGTTGCGTAAAGAACGACTCGCCCGGCAAATGACGCAGGCTGATGTTGCCGCGCGTTCAGGGGTCGGTGTGAATACCGTTTCGAATCTGGAAGCGGGGAAAAATGTAGGATTTGAGAATCTGGTCAAAGTCGCGATGGTGTTAGGCTATGGCGATGCGCTGGAGGGGTTATTCAAACCCAGGATTGATAGTCTCGATGATATTTTGCGTTACGAAAAGAGCGCGGCACGTCAGCGGATCAAAAGGAAAAACTCTGATGCCTGAGCAAGTTGATGTCTTCTATGAAGGCTGGGGTGAGAAATGGCTGTGGGGCAAACTGATGTCTTCCACAGCCCTGACCGGACGTCCGTTGATCGCCTTTGAATACAGTGAAGAGGCCTTACGTAAGGGGCTGGAACTGTCCCGACTGATGTTACCGCTGAACGGTCCCCGTTTACGCAGGGATTTCCCGGCTCATCAGTTGGGATTACCTGGGCCGGTCTATGATTCGCTACCTGATGGCTGGGGTATGCTGTTGATGGACCGACTATTTAAACGCCGCGGGCTCAACGCAGCACGCATTGGTCCATTGGAGCGCTTAACCTGGGTCGGCAACAACGCGATGGGCGCCATGACATTCCAGCCCGTTCAGTCAGATGTCGAGACGCTGTCAAAAGAGGATGTTCCTCTCGCACAACTGGCCGCGGAGGTTCAGGAAGTCCTGAGCGGGGAAGGCGGGGAATTCTTGCAAAAACTACTCCAGATGGGCGGTTCGCCACAGGGAGCAAGGCCTAAGGCGCTACTTTATCGTGACACTGTCACGTCTAAATTCACCACGGCGCCGCTACCCGGGAGCGAAAGCTGGCTGATTAAATTTCCCGCCAGGCATGAGCATGCTGAGGTATGTGCCATCGAAGCGGTTTATGCTGAATGCTTGCGCCAATGTGGGATCACCACGCCAGACACGGCGTATTTTAATCTGCCCGGCGGACAGTCTGCATTTGCCACTCGCCGTTTCGACCGTGACCAGTCGATACGTATTCCTATGCAGAGCCTGGCGGCACTTACCGGGGCAAATTATCAGATACCCGGCGCTTTAGACTACCGGGATTTTCTGCGCGCTACGCAGATTTGTACCAATGATGTCAGAGAAAAGGCAAAAGCGTTCGAACGCGTGGTTTTCAACGTAGCATTTAACAACCGCGACGATCATCCGAAGAATTTTGCCTATTTAATGTCAGCTGATGGAAACTGGACTCTGGCTCCGGCCTACGACGTCACCTGGTGTGAAGGGCCTGGTGGATATCACCAAATGGACGTACTGGGAGAGGCGCTGGATATCGAAAGAAAGCACCTTCTGTCGCTAGGCGTTCAGGAAGCTGAGTTATCTGCTGATCATGTGAACGGCATAATCGAAAAGGTCTGTCACTCTGCCACAGGATTGAGCGCTGTCGCCAGGGATAAATATCCCGATCAGATAACGCAATCCACGCTGAATACGATACAGAAACAAATTAATGATAATGTCCGCCGGTTAATGTCCCGGTGACGCAGATATAGCCGCTACACTTACCGGAGAATTAAAGCTGAGCGGGGCAATGTTATGGCTGAATTTGTCTTGGGTATGCTGGAACACACACCAGTTTGGGTGTATCTGTTGTTTGTCTTTCTGCTTTACCGGGGGATTAAAGCCAGAACGCCCGCCACCGTCACGCTGGAAAAACTGGCGCTAATCCCCGCTATTTTTCTGTTCTGGGATATCTACGATTTAATCACTTATCGCGATCCGACCCTCATTACCTATATCCAGTGGGTAATAGGTATTATCAGTGGCGCGATAATTGGCTACATGTTGATTAACCCCAGCCGTTTGAGTCGAGGTAGCGCACCGCGGAGTATTCACCGTCCGGCGGACTATTCCGCATTGCCGTTTATGCTGCTGGCATTCAGCGTTAAGTACGTACTTGGCGTACTTAACGCCGTTTCCCCCGACGTTTTACGCCAGCCCGCAATGAGTGCCATGGCTATCATTACTGGCGGCATCTTCGCCGGTGTTTTTGTGGGGAAATTTAGCCGCTACGTGAGCGTCTGGCTCAGGCTTCGCGGTCAGGACAACCATTAGCGCCCCCAACGATTGCGAATGTAGGTCACGGCTTCCTGCGTTTGCGGCTGATTAAGGTAATCTTCGCGAAACAGAATTGTGCCATTAATGTGCGGTTCAGACTCGTTCAGATCGAGCTGTTTTTTCAGCTCCGGTACGCCGCCTTTGACCGTCCAGTCCGGCTCTTTTCGCGACGGTTCGCCGACTTTATACAGCGCCACCCCAATATACAGGCGGGTGTTGGTTGATTTGACGACATCAGCCCACCATTTTGCCAGTACATCGTAGCGCGCCGCGTCGCGGGCAAAAGGCCAGTACAGCTGCGGAGCGATGTAGTCCAGCAGACCTAGTTGCACCCAACGACGGGTGTCAGCATACGATTCATCATACGCTGCCGCGCCGCGCGTGTCGGAACCTGCCGGATCGTGCGAACGGTTGCGCCACACGCCAGCAGGACTGACGCCAAACTCGACTTCAGGTTTGAGTTTCTTGATGGTTCGCGAAACCTGAGCGATCAGACGTTGCGTGTTATCCCGCCGCCAGTCCGCTTTGGAAGCGAATCCCTGGCCGTATCTTCTGAAGGTCTGAGTGTCGTTGAGCGCAGATCCGGGAGACTCGGTATAGAAGTAATCATCAAACTGCACGCCGTCAACCGGGTAATTCTCAACGACTTCAGCCACGATGCTGGTTATCCAGTCACGCACTTCGGGAATACCGGGATCT
Source organism: Citrobacter sp. Ce104 (assembly GCF_030334595.1). Taxonomy (NCBI): domain Bacteria; kingdom Pseudomonadati; phylum Pseudomonadota; class Gammaproteobacteria; order Enterobacterales; family Enterobacteriaceae; genus Citrobacter; species Citrobacter sp. Ce104. The sequence goes on along the minus strand of NZ_JAOWDP010000069.1, from coordinate 385,077 downwards.
AACACAAAACGCTCACCCGAGGTGCGGATCCAGTCCCGGTGCAGGACATAAACGCTGGAGGGCGTCTGCGTCAGGGTATTGTTTAGTTCGGTGACCGTCGAAGGCCTGGTGTTCACGGACACGCGGTAGGGGTTAAACCAGGCATGGACTTTCATGCCGCGTTTATGTGCTTCATCGAGCATAAACTGGAGCGGATCGTAACCCGGATCCTGACCAATCCTACCGGTCAGGGTATCTGACCATGGCAAGATTTTAGACTGCCACAACGCGGTGGCATCAGGTTTCACCTGGAAAAAAACGGTGTTAATACCAAGCCGCTTCAGGTTGTCCAGCTTGTCCGTCAGCGCTTTTTGCTGCTGGCTGATGCGAACGGCGGGCGAACTGATGTTGACAGATGAAATCGGCGGCCAGTCAAGACGCGAAACCGTTGCCAGCCAGATACCACGCACCGGCTCCTTGCTTTGCTGTGGTTTACTCACCGGAGGCTGTGGCGTAACTCTGGAGCCGGGCGGTTGCGATGAACAACTGCCCAGTAGCAACATACTGCCTACCAGCAGCGCTAACCATTTCATGTTGGTTAGCGGCAGCCTGGCGCGGGAACGGGCGAGAACATTCGCCAGTTTTTTCTGATAATTTCCTGAAATAAAACCGGATGCTGACATCAGATTTTGCTCTTAATTCTTCTTGTTGCGGCTGTTAGCCCATGGGTCGAAGGCCGGTTCGGGGGTGTTGTTTGAGACCTGGTCATGCAGCGAATCAAGGTACAGCGCTTCGACTTCTGCCCGCGCCCACGGCGTACGGCGCAAAAACTTCAGACTGGATTTAACGCTCGGTTCATTTTTAAAGCAGTTGATATTAATGCGTTGCGCCAGTTCAGCCCAACCATAACGATCAACCAGGGCATTGACCTGCATTTCAAGCGTTACGCCATGTAATGGGTCTTTAGAAATATGAGCATTCATACGAAGTCCAGTTCAGTGGTTCCAGATTTTACGGGAAGAAGGTTACAAGAAAGCAAAGCTGCCAGCAATGGCATAAACCGGCATGGCGCGACAAGACGAGCACCCAACCGGCAATGGATGGATCAATACTCTTTAAAGGCCAGTTCCAGACGGGCAATCAACGGTTTAAACAGGTAACTCATCAGGGTTCGTTCACCGGTCTTGATCGTCACGCTGGCGGGCATTCCCGCTTTAATTTTGTAATCGCCCAGCAAACGCGCGCCCTCTGCTGAAACCTGTACTTCAGCAAGGTAGTAAGGCTGCTGTGTGGCCTCATCAATTAAACGATCCGCCGAGATGGTGAGAACCCGGGCCGGGACCGACGGTAACAGCGCGTGGTTAAGGGCAGGGAATAGCACATCAACGGTTAAACCGGGGACCAGTTTATCAATGGCGTGCACCGGTATTTTGGCATCGATTTGCATCGGTTGCCCGGCGGCAACGATATCCATTAAATGTTCTCCAGGCTGGATGACGCCGCCAACGGTACTGACTTTAACATCCAGCACGATGCCGTTAATCGGCGAGCGGATCTCGGTGTTATCCAGTTCATGACGCGTGGATACCAGTTCATCCTCCAGCATTGCCACCTCTTTTTGGTTTTCGGTCAGTTCAGACTCAACTTCACGTAAATATTGATGACGCACCTGGTAGGCTTTAATTTTTAATTCATTCTGCTGGGATTTCAGTTTGGCAATATTAAGTATATCTTCTGAAATGCTGCTGGATATTTCTGCTGCTTCGCGCTCAAGCACCAGTAACTGCGCTTTGGGGTAATAGTTTTTTTCACTCAGTGCGCGAATAGCACCCAGTTCCCGGTTAATCAGATTGAACTGGCGGTCGCGATAGCCTTTTATTTTATAAAGATTATCCGTTTGTCCCACCAGGCCATCGAGCGTCTCCTGAATCATCGACAGTTCGTCCTGAATGGTCTTGCGGCGCGTATCGAAAAGTTTAGCCTGCAGATTTCTCACTTCCGCCAGCCGTTTATTGCCGGAGAACTGCTGCGTCAACGTCGTATTAAAGCCGATTGTTTCCAGACCATCGCGTTCTGCCAGCAGGCGGTCTTCAATACTTTTAGCAGAAATATACTGGGCGTTTAAGGCGCTGAAACGCATTTCGAGCTGCATTTTATCCAGCCGGACGAGAACCTGGTTTTTCTTCACCAGGTCGCCTTCTTTGATAAAGATATCCGTTACCCGACCGCCACTCAGATGCTGAATGGTTTTACGGTTACTCGATACGGTTACCGTGCCATCGGCGACCACGCCCGCATCTAACGGCGCTTGTACCGCCCAGAGGATAAAGCTGCCGACACCCAGCATAATGACGATCACGCCCCGAATAATCGGCGACCAGATATTGGTATCTACGCCAGCGGAGGCCGCGTTGTGGGGATTCTTTTTCATCATCAGGCCTCACGTTGCTGTTCAGTAGTGGATGGAGAAGGCGTAGCCACCGGTTTCAGTACGTTGGCCTGACGCAAATGGGCAAAAACCTGATCGCGGGTGCCAAACTCCTGTATAGCGCCATCGTTAAGCAGCAAAACTTTATTGACCACGCCGAGCAGCGTGGGTCGGTGCGAGATAATGACGGTGGTTTGCCCCTGCGTACGCAGGGTATTGATGGCTTTAACGAGTGCGAATTCCCCCGCGTCGTCAAGATTGGCATTCGGTTCATCAAGCACGATAAACGCAGGGTTGTTGTAAACGGCGCGAGCCAGCCCGATACGCTGTCGCTGCCCGCCGGAGAGCTGGTACCCACCTGCGCCAAGCGGTGTGTCGTATCCTTGCGGCAAACGCAGAATCATCTCATGTACGCCGGCCAGCAGGGCGGCAGCGACGATAAGCTCACTGTCATTTGTGGTGAAACGGGCAATGTTTTGCGCGATGGTGCCGTCAAACAGTTCAACATCCTGCGGCAGATAGCCAATGGACGGACCCAGCAGTGCTTTATCCCACTGACAAATATCCGCCCCGTCTAATCTGACCTTTCCTGATAACGGCTTCCAGACGCCAACCAAAACCTTGGCCAGCGATGTCTTCCCTGAGGCAGAGGGACCGATAATCCCCAGCACTTCGCCTTGCTCCAACTGGAATGAGATATTACGCAATAGTGGGGAAGACTGACCGGGAGCAGCAGCAAAAACGCCTTCAACGCTGATGTTGCCGTTCGGACGAGGCAGGGTCAGCACCTCTTTCGGTGCCGGATACTCTTTCAGCAGGTCAGAGAGCTGGTGCCAGGCGCTACGAAACTGCACAAACTGCTTCCAACTGCCGATCACCTGTTCTACCGGGTTGAGGACGCGGCCAAGAATAATCGACGCGGCAATCATCAGGCCCGGGGTAATATGGCCGCCGATCACCAGTAAAGCCCCGGCACCCAGCGCAATCGACTGCAGCAACACCCGCACAAAGCGGCTGAGACTGCTTAACCCGGCCGTTTTGTCGGCAATCAGCGTTTGTAACGCCAGCACTTTGTTATGCTGTTCCTGCCAGTTGGACTTCAGGGTTGAGAGCATTCCCATCGCCTCAATGGCATCGGAGTTTTGTAGCTGTTTATTGAGTTTACTGGCATTGTTAATCGTTAAGGCGTGTGCTTGTTGAATAGGGCGCTTGGTAGCGATTTCCGAGACCAGCGTCAGAATGAATAATAACGTTATTCCACCGAGGGAGAGATAGCCCAGCAGAGGATGGACCAGAAAGGCGATGAACAGATATATCGGCGTCCAGGGAATATCCAACAGAGCGAACAGACTATTCCCGGAAAGAAACTGACGGAGCTGATCCAGTTCGGCTAAAGATTGCGCCGGGTTATTATCACCGGTAACCATCTTTCTTTTAAATGCCGCATTAAAGACTAACTGGCTTAGCTTTATATCCAGCCGGTTGCCAAGCCTGACCATGACCTGCGCGCGGGCGGATTCAATCATGGCTATAACGATGTACAAGCCGACAATCAATAAGGTTAGCATTAACAGCGTGGTGGTATTTTTACTCACCAGCACGCGGTCGTATACTTGTAGCATATAAATTGCCGGCGCCAGCATAAGCATATTAATCACACAACTAAAAAACAGCAGCATCAGAAAAGTGGGTTTCGTTCCTTTTAATGCATCATTCAGTTCTGTTGGCGTATGCTGGCGCGACATAGTCTTCTCCTTATACGATCAATGAACTATTGCCATTGTTGCTGGCAAGGGTGGTGGGCATTTCCAGATAAAAGTCACCAATATTCACGGTGGTCGAATTGACGCCCACTAATGTGATGGTGTCAGTGCCGATAGTCACAATGGTGTTGCCATTGTTTCCGGTGATAGACACGCTGCTGGCAAAATTACCCGCGTTGATGCCTAACAAGACGAGATCGAGGAAGTCCTGGCCGCCGTTGGGGTTACTGTCAAAACCGGTGATCCGGTCCTGCCCAAAGTTAGCACCGAAGGCGAAGATATCGCTCCCGGCCCCTCCGTCAAGAATGTCGTTACCCTCCTGGCCATTGAGAATATCGTCGCCGCTACCGCCGGAGAGGGTATCCGCGCCCGCGCCGCCAATCATGACGTCGTTGCCGTTTCCGCCCTGCAGGTTATCAGCGCCATCTCCGCCATCGAGGAAGTCATTCCCGGTACCGCCAAACAACTGGTCATTACCTCCCATACCAAACAGATAGTCATTGCCGGAGCCGCCCGTAATGGTGTTAGCAATAGCATTCCCGGTACCGATAAAGCTGCCGCTGCCGGTAAAGACCAGTTCTTCCACGTTGTCAGTGAGGTCATAGCTGCTGAGGCCGGTACGCACAATGTCCGTACCGCCATTCACACCTTCAATAACCACATCACCGAAATCATCAACGATGTAGGTATCATCGCCCGCGCCGCCGGTCATACTGTCGGCGCCAAGACCACCATCAAGCGTGTCATTACCCGCATCCCCCTGCAGGATATCTTGCCCCGCCTGACCAGACAGACTGTCGTTACCCGCACCGCCCACGAGCAGATCGTCACCTGCGCCGCCCAACAAAGTGTCATTCCCACCTTCACCGCGCAGAATATCGCTCCATGCAGTACCGACGATCGTGTTCGCGCCGTTGGTACCGACAATCAGATCGCCCACAGGCTGTGTGGTGGTCGAGGTCAGAACAACAGGGGGGTTGCCTTCATCGTCGACGACGGTAACCACCACCTGCAGCGTTCGACCGACCATGGCCTGGCCCGGCGTATAGGTCGCGGATGTCGCGCCGTTAATGTTGACGAATCCGGTTGGCGAACTCATTCTCCATTGATAGGTGAAATTACCGCCGCTCAGACCGTCAGCGTCCGCAATGCCCGAAACCACCGCGGTCAGCGTCAGACTTTCAGTCGGAGTGAGGTCATTAATTACCGGCGCACCGGTGGTGGCCTGATTTCTCGGCAGGATTGCCTGAGTTTGTGCCGACACCAGCGTTTCTGCGTCACCCATACGGTCGTTAAAACTGGCTACCACACGCAGCGGCGCGCCCTGAATAGCGCCAGGCACTCTGAACTCCGCACCGGTTGCCTGATCCCGCCATTGGCCGTTGACGAATGCCTGCCAGGTCATCGTGATGGCCACATCCGCTGCCAGCCCATTACCGTCCAGCAAATTCGCCACGTTGACGCGCAGCAGATCGCCCACCGAAGGGTTAGGATTGCTGATGGCGAGATCGCCCGTCGCTTGCTGCGCCGTCACCCACAACTGCTGACCATCGCCAAACTCCAGTTTTTCGATGTTCAACAAACGATCAATGCCATCATTCAGGTTCAGCGCGGCATTGGGCGTAGCGTGATCGACACGCAGGCTACCGTCAGCCATACGGGTGAAGACATAGTTGCTGCTGACATCACGGTACACCGCAACGTCGGTTTCCGTGCCGTTACCTTCATGCAGAATTTCGCGCACAATCGACAGTTGATTCGGTTTCAGCGTGCCGGCAAGCATGTATGACTTCAGTTCGGCCATGCCTTCGGCGCTGGTGAGTCCTGCCATACCGGTAACGGCAATACGCACGTTGAGCCACGCATCGCCATCAATAATATCGTTACCGGCTTTACCCATGATGCGGTCGCTACCGCCGCCGCCGAGTAAAATATCGCTACCATCATCAGGGTTCAGTAGCACCGCGTCCGGGTTAGCAGAACGTTCTACGCCGAGAATGGCCTGAAGCCCGTTGATCCGGTCTGCACCTTCCTGGGTCAGGTTGTTAGAGAGGGGAACACCCTGAACCGGGGCGGTTCCTATCGGCTGTTCCGTCCCGGTCAGGATATCGTCGTATTTCCAGCCCGACAGCCCCTCAACCAGGTCAAAACGATCGCGCAGAATAAATTCCTGCTGGTTAACGAAAATGGGGATCCCAAGATCAGAGTTAGCGCCGTTTGGGTCGCCTTTATGGATAGCCCAGTCGAAACCAGCCATACCATTATTACGCTGGATCCCCGCGCCCTGAACCATGATGTCGTCACCGGCTTCGCCATCGTAGTCGGTGTCGTTACCCTGACCGTTAAGGACATCGTGACCGATAATGGTACTGTTGAAGAACAGCTCAGAGTTATCACCCGCCAGCGTGTCAAACCCGTCGCCGCCTTCCAGCCAGTCATCGCCTTCGTTGCCCATCAGGAAATCACCACCCGAGCCGCCAAGCGCAAAGTCGTTATCCTGACCAGAGAAGACCTCCTGCGCATCTTCACCGACCACCACGAAGTCGCTGCCGCTGCCGCCAAAGACCAGATCGTTGCCATTTCCGGAGAAAATAACGTCATGTCCGGCATCGCCGTGCAGGAAGTCAGCATCGCCAACGGGTGTACCGGTATCGGTAATAATGTCATCACCGTCACCGCCGTGGACCACATCGGCTTCGTCACCGCCGTCCAGTCGGTCATCTCCGCCATCGCCCCACAGGCTGTCGATCCCTTTACCGCCGATTAACGTATCGTTGCCCGCCGTTCCGCCAAGCACCACATGCCCATCACCGGTATATTTCAGATAACCACCGTCCGCAAAGCTATCGCCGTCAACATCCGCGCCAGGGTCGCGACGCACCAACAACGGCGAGAGCAGATCTTTCAGCGGATTACCCCATTTCGGGTCGATTTCCGTTTGCAGCACGCGGTTCACTTCGAAAATATGGTCCGGCGTCTGGAACAGGTTGGCGGGCAGGTGAGAGGAACCCTCCTCACCAAGATCGCTGTTACGCATTACCAGCGCGGAAAACGAGTTGGCCTCCAGTTCGTTGAGTAAGTTAAGTCCCTGAACGCGGCTCAGGTAGTAGAAACGATCGCCGTCCTGCAACATTTCCATCTGCGTTTCAAAGACAAAGTTGAAGGTTGAACCCAGCATGCCGCCAAATTCATTTTTGCGTTCAGCCAGTCCGCCAATCCAGAAATCGACCATATTCAGGCCGGTTTCTTTGGTGGCCCACGCTCCGGTGCTATTAAAGAAATCCATTGCATCTGCAGGTGGGGCGTTATTGGCATCGCCAAACAGCAGGAAGTTAACCGCCGCGCGCTTACCTTCAAGGCTGGTGGCATTGAGGATTAACTCATGCTGACCGTAAGCGGCCATAAAGTTAATGATAGAGGCCGGGTTTTTCAGGTAGGTGGTAAAGTCAGCCCAACTGGTATAGGGGCGTAGTTGGCTATCACCGCTTAATGCAAAAAACTGCTCGCGAGCCTGGTTCAGCGAAGGCATTGCCGTATCACGGCCACGAGCAATATTAAGCGCGCCTAAATCAAGGGGCAGGCCGATGAGATTATTACGCAGAGCATCGGTAATAAACTCATCAATTTCATTGCCCACCTGACGCGTCATACCACGCACAATCGCGCCGATGGCCTGGTCGTCAGTGACGGTGGCACCATTGATTTCATTGAATGCCACAGGATTCAGGAACGCGGCTATCAGGCCAATATCGCCGCTTTGCATATCAATGTCGGTACGCGCCACGGTTTCTGTCAGCATTGAATGCCCGAAACGGTAAACCACGTGCGCAAACTCGGCAAAGATAAGGGGGTTAATATCCGCCGTGTTGGAGAAGACAAACGGATCGACGGCGGGTTGTACGGTACGTGCAAACTCCTCAAACACGAGGTGCTGGTACTGCATTTCCGTGGAGAAGCGACCGGCCTGGAATAAGTACTCGCCATTCCATACCAGAGTACTGGTATTGGCAGGCATCTCAGTGATTTGGTGATTCGGCATCAACCACTGGTTAATGAGGTCGATGTCGCCGGTTTCCAGCAGTGTGGTTTTATACTGTTCAACCAGGCGATTATGTTCGCTGTGAAAAACGGCATGCACAGCGGTTAAGCCAATGTTTTCATTACCACGCCCATCGCCGGTGATAAAGTGGCGGTCGAGCAGTTCGTTATCATAGGTTCCCGCAGGTTGCGCTCCTTCGCCGCCGATAGCACTGTCATCATCCGCCAGCAGGCCCGCTTTTGGCGCGGCAGTATGAGCAATATCATCCAGAAACGCGTGGCCGGTGCGGAACGTCTCCGCAGGTAACAGGCCGCCATTGGCTTCAACCAGGCCGTTGGTGGTCACAATCTGTACCTTCCCGTTTTCACTTAAAATCAAATTACCGTAGCGGTCCGTTGCCAGCAGAGGAACATTAAAAACATCCTGATCGGTGAGTTTTATACCCAGCAGAGTTTCAGCCTGATTTTTAACGTCAGCCCAGGTCGCCAGTCCTCCGTTAGCGCCGCCTAACAGATTTCCCGTTGGCTCGGGTTTACCGTCAATGATTACGTATTCGCGGATGAAAATCTGATGTGAAGGGTGGGAGGTGTAGGTCTGGTTTTGATCAATGAAAGGGGTTGTCAGGTTTACCGTCTCTCGGTTTTCGTTGACCGTCGCCCGGGTTAATAGCATAAAGTTTGTATCCGACCCCTCAACATATAATGGGTCGTCTGGCTGTAGCGGAATGAAAACAATACCGTTGCCACCTTTCGGTATCAAATCCAGACCGTGGTCGAAAAACTGACCAAAGAAGGTCATCCAGCCATTAAAAGCGGGGGAAAGTCCAATATCCGGAGACTGGTTGGGAATAGATAAGCTGCCTTCTCCTGTAATAGTACCACCACCAGGCGCATCTTTTAATGCGTTGAATACCTCCAGAGCCGCCGGGTTTGAAGCCGTCTGGTCCGAAATTAAGTTACTGATAATTCGCGGGTCAGCATCAATAACCATCCCGCCAATTTGGATATAACTGGTCATTTCATCCGCGTCTTGCCAGTTTAATGCGGTTAATCTTGGCATAGTCTGGTCGGCAGAGCCGTATAACTCTTGACCCGGTAAAAGGTTATTCCATGAACCATCCACCGTACGAAGGCCATAAGGTAATAGCGGACTGGAGACTAATTCTCGAAGCATTTCATCATTAACGCTACCATCCGCGTTAGTTGCCGCTTCGGATATTTTGATCTGCTTAAGAATAAAAGCCAGATCGTGCAGAGTGACAGTAAAGTCATATTGTGAGGCCATAAGTCATTACCCCTATCTTTACCTGTATTAGCTATCATCACTCTTTTCTTCTGCTTACAAAAGCTGACAGAAGAATGAGTCGCATCAGATATCTGATTGTTAGTACATGATTAAGCTCCGTATTTTAAAGCACAAACGATATCCACGACCGGGTTAGTGTTATTCTCCAGATATTTAACCAGACCAATAAGATATTCACCTCACTTATGAATTGGGTTTTAGTGACCGATGCTAACCGTGCCTTATTGAAATTAAAGGCATGCTCGGGACGCGAAGTTTTGAGAAGACGAGGTCTTCTCAAGCAGTGAATGTGTAGGTTTTTTTTAAACTCAGATTACATTTATGTGATGATCATAACTATGGTTTTTCCGTTGCCGACTTCACTCATACTTTTTTATGAAAACATTAAATTTTCATTTCTTTACATTTTAATTAATGCCAAATTTCTTATTAAGAAGAATTCTCATTAAGGCGATATTTAAGAGAGCAGGGGCAGATTATAAAATTTAATATTGGATGAAACTTAACGCGACATCATTCCAGAGGCCTGATTATGCTATTAGCGTAAATCAATACTGTGTGATAACTGGCCTACGTTTTGTTAAGTTCCCATCCAGACAGGTAATACAATGAAAAAAAATATAATTCTTCTTTCCGGAATGCTCTTTTCGGCGTTCGGTAACGCCAGTACGCTCTATTTTTATGAAGTCGGAACGGAGGATACAGCACTCGCTGGTGCAGGGCAGGCCGCTCGCGCTCAGGATGCCTCAACGCTATTAACGAACCCAGCGGGAATGACCCGTCTGTCTGACCATATGGTCACCGGAGGGTTGCAGGCGATGGGGGGAGATATTCCCTATACGCTGAACAATAGCGCTGACGAAAGGCAAAGTCCGGGGAACGTAATGACGCTGTTCCCCAATTCCAGTATGTTTTATGCGCAACGCCTGAGCGATACCGTTTCAGCCGGGCTGGGATTATATGGCAACTATGGGTTGGGTATCGATTTTGGCAACTGGGCCGGGGATCGGTTGATTAAACAAAGCACCCTGGTTGCGATGACGCTGAGTCCAGGCGTTGCATGGAAACTGAGTGACAAGGTGTCGGTTGGTGCTGCTGCGGGTTTGAACTACGGTTTTCTGTCTTTAAAAAGAAATGTCGACGGCCGCGATGAAAAACAAAGCGATCATGACTGGGCGTTGAATTACCGCCTTGGCTTATTGATGGATTTAAATGACAAAACACGGGCGGGCATAACCTGGAGCAGCAAGACTGATTATCATTTCAATATTGACGGCAAAGCGCGTTTCCCACATCTACCTAATATTGGCTATGACCTGCCGATTTCCGCCCAGGTCCGCGCGCCACAGCAGGTAATGGTTAGTGTGGTTCACGATATTAACCGAAGATGGTCAGTGATGGGGGATCTTGGCTGGCAGGACTGGAGTCAGTTTGGTAGTCCTCAGATTACAATAAATGGTCAATCTGACGATCGTGTTAATAGGCTGAAAGATACATGGCATACGGCGGTGGGTGTGCAATATCATCCCGATGAGCAGTGGCGAATTAATGCCGGGGTCGCATTTGACAGTTCACCGTACAAAACACAAAGTAATGCCGCGCTTTCGTTACCGACCGGGGATGAATGGCGATTTGCCACCGGGGCTCAGTACCAGATTACCCCAGCCAGTAATATCGGGGTAGCCGTTGAGTATTTGCATATGCAGTCATCCAGCGTTAAATCTGATATCTATGCCGGTGAGTATAAAAATCCGTGGCTTTGGTTTGCCAGCGTTAACTACAGCTATCAGTTTTAGCATCGTTGTTATCAAGTCGAAATGTTATGTATTGTCAATAATCACCATAGCAAAGCATCCATCCACTAATGTTCAGTGACCGTCTGCTGGTGGCCTTCTAAAAAAATCATTTAAATAAAAATAAATTTGTACTTTTAGTATTGCGCAACCTATGGTTTTAATATGAGGCTGTACTATTCTTCATGGAATATACGTAGAATCATAGCGTTATCTCAATCAAAAGAATACAGGTTTGAACATGCAAATTTCACCCCCGGTACGCCCTGAACAAAGCATACAACGTTTAATGCAAGTGCTTGAGCCGATTGCAGAAAATCTTAAGGTTGTACCTCGACGCCGTATCATGTGGAAATACAAAAATAAGCCTCAGCTATATCTTTTCCTGCAAGGAGAACTCTCCATTTTACGTTCGTCTGATGGCCTGTTAATTGTGACTGTCTATGAACCTCATCTGTTCGGTATTGCCGAGATGATCCAGCCGGTCCATGGTCACTTATTACGCGCAGAAGCCGAGTCGACAATATTACGCGTGGATGCCGATAAAGCGCGAGAGCTCTTCCATCAACAAGGGTTGTGGGAAGATGCGGCGGCTGTGCTTTCATATCACACGGGTTATCTCTTTTATCGCGATGATTTAGTGGTACAGCAACGTACCTATTCGGTGATACGAAACCATCTCGAGGAAATGATTTTGTTACCGGAAGAGACCCGCAAACGCATGTCTATTTTGGATTACATTCAGGATCGCACCCACTTATCACGCAGCAGCGTTTTAAATGTCATTTCAGCCCTAAAAAAAGGAGGCTATATTGATTTTGAACGCGGGGGATATCTTACCACCATCAATAAATTACCTGAGCGATTTTGAGGAAATCCAAAAATAAATTAAAAAGCAATTATCACCACAACTTAAATACCCTATTGTAGCGACACGTTATTTGTATCAATCGTAACTGAAAGCCTCGATAGGAAAATCATGAAAAAGACGCTTATTACACTTATTATTGCTAACGCTTTTACAGCCACAACCGCTTTTGCTGCAGCGGATGTCGGAACCTGGTATGCTGGCGGGAAATTTGGTTGGTCACACTATTTTGACTCCAGCACTACTCAACAGAGCAATAATCACGGTGAAAAATTTGGAAATGTTGGCACCGATGGCGATAATGTTGGTGGCGGTGTATTCACCGGTTATCAAATTACACCATGGCTCGCCGTTGAAGGTGGTTATGATTATTTAGGTAATATGCAGTTCAATGGTAAAAATGGCGCATCAGGTTCGCAAATGAAAAGCCAGGGACTGCAACTCACACTGAAAGCAAGTTATGGTCTGAACGACGCCTGGGATGTATATGGTCGGGCAGGTGCCATGGGATATCGCGCAGAGTCCGATATTAAAGGGAATAATCGTTTTGATACCGGTGTCCGTCCGGTAGTGGCGGTAGGTACTGAATATGCCTTTAATAATAATTGGGCAGGGCGCCTTGAGTATCAATGGGTCAGCAATGTCGGTAACGAAAACCAGATTGGAGCAACCAGCGATGTCAGTTCTGTTACGGCGGGACTGTCATATCGTTTTGGCCAGCATGACTAACCTTAGTTAATCAAACAGCCCATATTTAAGAGCCTCCTCATTCATCAATGAGGAGGCTCTTTTATTATTCAATAAGAGAATTAACCGACTGATTGATGCTCAACAGACCCGTTTGATTATGCTCCTTATAATAAAAATTGTTCATCTGTTGCATTTGCTCAAGCTTAGATAATGAAGCATACACCTGGTATGCCTGGCTATGAACATCAAACATCTCATTACGCTTAACATCATGAAGATAATCACTTTTTAGCGTGTTTGCCACGTTTTCAATTTGCAGTTTATTTTCTTGATATAACGACAAGGATCTCGAATTACTGCTCGATTTAGTCACGGAGTTATTCTGGATAACAGGAATAATCATTTTATTAATTCTAATTACTTTCTCCGGTGGCGAAGAGCTACAACCAGAGAGGGTTCCAATGATGAGTAATAGATAAAGTGCACGCATATTTATTGACCTAAGGAGATGGATGCCAGTCATTATCTTTTTAAACAATCCATTGTCTACGGATGATTTATTTAAATAAAAATTTATAATTAAATATTTTTTAATGATACTGGCTTGTAAGGTTATGTTAACCTTTCAATACTCAATCACGCCGTCCTGATAAACATCGCATCGCAGATGCATATCAATAATCAATGAAGCAGTTTTGATCCTGCTTGAAAATTTATTATTAGCAGAGAATTTATGAAACTAAATAAACGAGTAAGCTATCTGGCTTTAGCCGGTGTCTGTTCGACATCGTTAATGTCACTTCCTGCAATCGCACAGGAAGGGGCAAAAGATGCTACAGCTCAAACCAAAAGCGCGAATGATGCCTTATACGGGCAATTGCCATTCACTGATAAAACAGATTTCGTAAATGCCCATAAGGGATTTATCGCTCCGCTTCCCGATGAACTAATCAAAGGAAAGCAAGGGAACATTGTTTGGGATCCGCAGCAATATGCTTTTATCAAGGAAGGCGAAAAAGCTCCCGCTACGGTTAATCCAAGCCTGTGGCGCCAGTCGCAGTTGATCAATATCGGTGGTCTGTTCCATGTAACCGATGGTGTATATCAAATCCGTAATCTGGATCTCTCGAATATGACCATAATGGAGGGGAAAGAGGGAATTACGGTCATTGATCCGCTGGTATCGGCAGAAACGGCAAAAGTCGGAATGGATCTTTATTATAAAAATCGCGGTAAAAAACCCGTTGTTGCCATCATTTATACGCACAGCCATGTTGACCACTACGGCGGCGTACGTGGTGTCGTGGATGAAGCTGATGTTAAATCCGGCAAAGTGAAGGTATATGCACCGGCTGGTTTTATGAAGGAGGCCGTATCTGAAAATATTATGGCAGGTAACGCCATGAGTCGCCGGGCCAGTTATATGTATGGCAATCTGTTAAAACCGGATGCAAAAGGTCAGGTAGGTGCAGGCCTTGGTACGACAACCTCTGCGGGTACGGTGACACTGATTGAACCTACTAATTACATTACCCACACCGGGCAGAAAGAAGTTATCGACGGTCTAACCTATGATTTCATGATGGCGCCTGGTTCAGAAGCGCCCTCTGAAATGCTGTGGTATGTAGAAGAGAAGGGAATGATTGAGGCCGCTGAAGATGTAACCCACACGCTGCATAACACCTATTCGCTGCGGGGCGCGAAGATCCGCGATCCGCTGGCATGGTCAAAATATATCAATGACGTTATTGGCCGCTGGGGAGGTAAGGCGAGCATTATTATTGCTCAGCACCACTGGCCAACCTGGGGTAATGAAAATGTTGTGAAGTTAATGAAGAGCCAGCGCGATATGTACCGTTACATCAACGATCAGACATTACGAATGGCTAACCAGGGTCTGACTCGTGACGAAATCGCCGCTAACTTCAAACTGCCGTCTGGTCTGGAAAAATCATGGGCCAGCCGCGGATACTATGGTTCCGTTAGCCATGACGTGAAAGCAACTTATGTCTTTTACCTCGGCTGGTTCAACGGTAACCCGGCAACGCTGAACGAACTACCGCCAGTAGATGCCGCGAAGAAATATGTCGATTATATGGGAGGGGCCGATGCCATCATGCAAAAAGCAAAAGCGGATTATGACCATGGTAATTACCGTTGGGTGGCGCAGGTGACTAACAATATCGTCTTTGCGGATCCGAGCAATAAAGAGGCTCGTAATCTGGAAGCCGATGCTCTTGAGCAGATGGGTTACCAGGCAGAGTCCGGCCCATGGCGTAATTTTTATCTGACTGGTGCGCAAGAATTACGCAATGGTGTGGTAAAAGGCGCAACCCCCAATACCGCCAGCCCGGATACGGTTAAAGCTATGTCGCCGGAAATGTTCTTCGATTATCTGGCTGTACATATTAATGGCGAAAAAGCGGCAAATGCCCAGGCTGTCTTCAACGTTGATTTAGGCGCTGACGGTGGTAAATACAAGTTGGAACTGGAAAACGGTGTTCTTAACCATAGTGCTGATACTCAGGCCAGTAATGCTGATGCCTCCATTACGCTGAATCGGGCGACGTTGAACAAAATTATCCTGAAGGAAGAATCGCTGAAGCAAGCGGAAGAGAAGGGTGAGGTACAGATCACTGGCAATCACGCCAAACTTGACGAGTTCGTCGGATATTTAGACAGTTTTGATTTCTGGTTTAACATTGTGACGCCTTAATTGTAGATAGAAATCATGTAATAACCCGTCAGCAATGGCGGGTTTTTATTATTGCTGCGGTTCAATTATTAAGAATATAAAAGATCTAAGATATAATGTGGAAATATTTTATCCATAATGTTAATAATTAATGTAATTAAAGTAACACACCATATAATCTGTATATTTTTGTTTTCATGGACGAGAGTTTGTGTATCATGATATAATGCGGCGGAAAAATATGCAGGTTATTAACCTGTCCGTAGCATAAATGAATTTCTGAGGAGACCATTCCAGTGGGACGTAAATGGGCAAACATTGTTGCTAAAAAAACAGCTAAAGACGGTGCAACGTCTAATATATATGCAAAATTTGGTGTAGAAATCTATGCTGCCGCTAAGCAAGGTGAGCCAGACCCAGAATCAAACTCAGCTTTAAAATTCGTTATTGAGCGTGCAAAACAAGCCCAGGTTCCTAAGCACGTTATTGATAAAGCAATCGATAAAGCCAAAGGTGGCAGCGATGAAACGTTCGTGCAAGGGCGCTATGAAGGCTTTGGCCCAAGTGGTTCACTGATTATCGCTGAAACATTGACTTCAAATGTTAATCGTACAATTGCTAATGTCCGCTCAATCTTCAATAAAAAAGGCGGGAATATTGGAGCAGCAGGTGCAGTCAGCTATATGTTTGACAATACCGGGGTGATTGTATTTAAAGGAACAGACCCTGACCATATTTTTGAAGTTTTGCTGAATGCCGAAGTGGATGTCCGTGATGTAACCGAAGAAGAAGGGAACATCGTTGTTTATACTGAATCTACAGATCTCCACAAAGGAATTGCTGCTTTAAAAGAAGCTGGCATTACTGAGTTTTCAACAACAGAATTAGAAATGATTGCTCAATCAGAAATTGAACTTTCACCTGAAGATTTAGAAATCTTTGAAGGACTCGTTGACGCTCTTGAGGCTGACGATGATGTTCAAAAAGTATATCATAACGTTGCAAACCTTTAATTGTAAATTAAAAGGGAAGTGTCACTGTGGCTGATTTTGAACTTACAAATTTGTTATAAAAACATCCAGCCAGATGCATTGATTATAAGAAATAGATAAAGTTTACGTAGAAAATCCAGGTGACTGTCTGTTTTATACTCAAAGCAGACAGTCATGTTCACTGTTTGCCCACAGGATGAGTCAGGGCGTTCTTTTCCCGGGAATCAAAAACCGCCTCCACGTTCAAATGCGACTATAGGTTTGACCTTGTCGTTTATCATCACCGTTACCAACCCTTGAAAATGTATCCAAAGGATAGCCGGGTCGGGCTAATTCGTAACAGCGGACATCGCATCAGAGAGACTATAGATATCAAACGAGTTTTTATTCGAAGGATCTGACTGAAGCTTTACCGCAGCAGTCGCAAGTAAACACACGGATTGCTCAGCGCATTGATGAGCAGGAAAAAATAGCGGAAGCGATTTTACGCTGAAGTTAGTTTCATTAAAGGATTCTGTGAAGATTGCTGGCAGACAGTTGGTGGCCAGGACCGCATGTATGAGTTCGACGAACAGAAACTCACGCCATGTTTCCGGCACCAGAACGGATAGAAAACTTATTCGCTTTAACCGAAGCCGGATTGGGGAAGGGTAAGCACGCGAGTGAGCACCATATGCTGAGGGCCATGAACTGAGAGACCATTATTTTGCATTTAACATAATATACATTATGCGCACTAAGATGGAATGAGGAAGAATCTAAGGTTTTATGGTAGTCCTTGTGCTGCTCAATAATGATGTCGAACCGTTGTTTAAAGCGCCGCGACCTAACTTGAAATGTTTCATTTAAAAACGGAAAGCAGCATGTCGGCGATTCTAAAGCAGATGCATGTAATCGTTATATACTGCTCCATGAGGCATCGCTCACTTTCAGAAAAACGGTAATAAAATTGACCACTATCCAGACAATGCGTAATAAAAATGCTCAACCCATCCAACGCCTGGCACTCTTACTGCTCTTTGCCTGTACGCTAACGGGATGCATATTGACCCGTGTTTCCGACAGCGCACATGCCAAAGAGGTCGACAGTTTGAATGTTATTGGTTTGAGTCTGGATGCCGCGAGACAAAGAGCGACTGAAAAAGGTTTTGTATGCAGCGAATATAGCAATCTCAATACGGTTGTCACCGATTATGGTCAACATCGATGGCTGCAAACTGAATGCAGCAAGAAAAGTGCTGAGCAATTTTGTCCGCAAACGCGTTTTGTGGTTCTCAATGTCGATCCTGAAACGAACAACGTCGTAGATGTGGGTAAATACATCGATCAAAACACCTGTTTTTGAAACCTGAACACCGGCACCGGCACTGACTGTTGTATTAGATTGAGGACGCTAACTTGCTTATCAAAATCGTTATCGCAATGAGCGCATTTGCAGGAAATTCAGTGCTTTGCCGAATCGCGCTAAAGGGTATGCACGCCGATGCCATTTCTTTTAGCAGTCTCAGGTTAATCAGTGGTGCGATTGCCCTTTATTTATTCATCACGATAGCATCTGAGAGTAAAAAAATAGAGTTTAGATGGTTAAACGCCCTGCTACTTTGCATTTATGTTTTCTCATTCTCCGTTGCCTATGTTTCGCTCAATACCGGCACCGGCGCCCTGCTGCTCTTTGGTACCGTTCAGCTCGTCATGACGGTATGGGGATTAGTTCAGAAAGAAAAACTCGTAATATTAAAAATAACAGGGATTCTGGGAGCATTGGTTGGAATAGCGATATTGCTACTTCCTGGTGCTGAGCGGCCTTCCTTGTATGCCTCAGTCATGATGATTATTTCCGGTGTTGCCTGGGCTATGTACAGTATCGCAGGGAAAAAAATCACGCATGCCGTAGCCTCAACGAGTGGTAATTTCATCCTGACGGTCCCGGTTGCACTGATTATTCCCCTCATCTTTCATACCCATCTTCACATTGATATAAACGGAATAATGCTGGGAGTATTATCAGGCGCACTAACATCGGGAGGCGCTTACCTGCTCTGGTACTCGCTTCTTCCGTTGCTCAAAGCCACGACGGCCAGTACCATCCAGCTCAGCGTTCCTTGTCTCGCCACGCTCGGCGGGATCGTGTTTTTGGGTGAAACGCTCACCGCCAGGATCCTTCTTGCAAGCATTATTATTTTAGCTGGAATAGGCTTAGTTATTTTTTCTGATATGAGGAAGGGTTCAAAATAGTCTGACTAATTATCGGCAAAGACGATACAGGACGTGTTGTGCTAGCCGATGATCAGTCGGCAACGCGGGATGCAGGAACTCTTCAGTCTTATTCATGCCCAACCGTATCATCAGGCGCTCTGACGGTTTATTCAGTACGGAAGTAAATGAAACCACCTCACTTAACCCCAGCTCCTCGAAAGCAAACGTCAGGCATGCCTCGGCGGCTTCCAATGCCAGCCCCTGGTGCCAGTGGTCTTTAGCCAGACGCCAGCCTATTTCGGTACAGGGTGAAAAGTGAAATTTATCAGGCTGTGGATGTAAACCTACACACCCCACAAACTGGTGTGTTTCTTTAAGTTCAACGACCCAGAATCCCCAACCGCGCTCTGTAATGCCTTCCTCGAACCTTGTAGCCAGGTTGTCGCTTTCCGTTCGTTGCAGCGGAGTCGGAAAGAAACGCATCACGTCCGGATCGGCATTTAGCGCAGCAAACGGGGCTCTGTCTTTGGCTTCCCACTGTCGTAAAACCAGTCTCGATGTTTCCAGCATATTTCTGCCCTTATCTTTCATTTTCATATAATCTTCTAAAAGAAATGGCTCATCGGCAAGGATTTATGCACCCTTTCCGCCTTTTTCTCTCATACTGGAGATTCATTCATGGCCGACTGGAACCCTTCGCTTTATCTGCAATATGAAACTGAACGTTCAAGACCCGCTGCGGAATTACTCAGCAGAGTGGCGTTAGAGAGTGTCCGTTCAGTCGTCGATCTTGGCTGTGGTCCGGGAAACAGTACGGCATTGCTATATCAGCGCTGGCCCTCGGCTGTAATAACCGGAGTTGATTCCTCACCCGCCATGCTTAATGAGGCGCGAAACGTATTACCGACATGCCGTTTTATTGAAGCGGATATCAGTAAGTTCCAGGTAGAGCATCCCGTAGATCTGCTTTATGCCAATGCGTCATTACAGTGGGTACCCAATCACTATGAACTGTTGCCAAATCTGGTATCGCTTCTTGGTCGCAACGGCGTTTTGGCCGTGCAAATGCCGGATAACTGGCTGGAACCCACGCATGTTCTGATGCGCGAAGTAGCTTATGAACAGGGTTATCCCGACCGGGGCCGGACGCCACTTCCAGGCGTACACGCCTACTATGATATTTTGAGCGAGGCAGGTTGTGAGGTAGATATCTGGCGCACAACGTATTATCACATTATGGATTCTCATCAGGCGATTATCGACTGGGTAAGTTCTACAGGCCTGCGCCCCTGGTTGCAGGATTTGAGTGAAAGAGAGCAACGCCAGTACCTGGCGCGCTACCACGAACTCCTGCAGGAGCAATATCCATTACAGGAAAATGGCAAAATTTTACTGGCGTTTCCGCGAATGTTTATGGTTGCCAGACGCAATAGTTAAGCGTTAATCATCAGACAGATCACAGGAATGAACTATCGTCTATGCGCGCCCTCGCCTTTTTATTATAAGGTTCTAGTGGCAATGGCGTGCATCTGCTAGTGTCTTGCCACGTATTTCTGACGGGAGTTGTTATGTCTAAAGTCTACATTGGTGGGTGTCTGTGTGGCTCGATCCGCTTCACTGCCAGCAGTCCTAATAATTCCCATACCTGTTCCTGCGATATATGCCGGAAACATACTGGCGTGCCGACCGTCGTCTGGATTGAGTTTGCTGCAGAAAATGTAGAATGGACGGGAAAAGCCGGAAAACCGACAACCTGGCGCTCATCTGAAACGACCAGTCGGGCCTTTTGCCCTCAGTGCGGGAGTTCCGTGGGCGCCATTGATGACGCCCCGGTAATTGCACTTTTAGCCGGAGCTTTTGACGATCCTAACGATGAAGATCTGGCCCCAGAGTTTCATTCGTTTTCCGATATGCAACCCGCCTGGTGGCAAAACGAACGTCGCTAAGTGAGTTGATAATGTTTATCCGGCATGTGTTTTGCTGGCACATTTGTTTCATCGTTCATTTGCAGTAAATCGATTTCGATAGCATTGCAAATCGCATCCAGCGGCAGGTCGTTGTTCTCTGTGCCAAACGGATCTTCCAGTTCTTCTGCAAGCGTGTCGAGCGAAATAAAAGTGTAGGAAATAAGCACTGAAATGAAAGGTGTCATGTAGTGCAGATCTACCACTAAGGCGAATGGCAACATGATACAAAACAGGTACACCGTGCGATGAAGGATCAAAGTATACGCAAACGGGACCGGAGTATTCGCAATCCGCTCACAACCTGCCAGCACCGCAGACATATCATTTAACCTATTGTTTAAACTATGGAATAATATATCTGATAGTTGTCCATTTCGCCTGCGCACGGCCAACCACTCCCCCATCAGCAACAATATGCGGTTTGCCGGTGATTGTGAGGCAAATACCGTCTGCAGATCTTTCTCGCTGAGGTACTTCGCCAACGGCGCTGCCTGCGGTTTTCGGCGTAAAGTCATGCGTAAACAGTGGGCAAACGCGATTTGTAGACGAACAAACTGCCCCAGTTCGACGTCATCCGGTAAGGTGGTCTTTACCTCTCGTAAAAGCGATCGGGAAGCAATCATCAACTGCCCCCAAAGGTGGCGGGCCTCAACGTAACGTGAATAGCAGGCGTTATTGCGAAAGCCTAAAAAGATAGCAATAGCCACGCCGAGAATGCTGAACGGCGCCAGAGTAAATTTAATACCCAGCATCGTATACCACGGAAGCATGATAATAACGGCGATGGAGAGCAGGAAGTTCAGCAACAGACGTGAAAAGATTTTTGATAATACGGAACCATGCCAGACGAAAATCAGGCGTAGCCAGTGTTGTTGGGGGCGAACGATCATGGTTATCTTCGGAAAAATGTGAAACCCGTCACATTAGACGCGATAGTGATCAATGTTGCAAGTTAATCGCAACATTAACTAAACATCTTTTTCCTGCCAGACAATTCCCGCACCTGAGTTACAGAATGGCTTAGTATTTAACATACAATAGTATGTTGTAACTAATAATTGTTTTGCAAAAAACCCGGCCTGAGCCGGGCTGTTTTCTTAGCACAGTGGTTTAACGGCTTCACGCATGCCTTTTGCCAGAATGGTATCCAGATCGGCAGAAACCTGCTCCACCAGCCCAGAAACCTGAGTCAGGTCCTGCTCCCAGTGCTCTTTAACGCCCAGTACAGATTTAACCAGATCTTCGGTGTTTATCTGGCGGTCATGATGCAGGGACCAAAGCTGTTGAAAGCGCTCCACCCAGTGCGCATCATCCTGAACCGGATATGACTCACCGTTACGCTCTCCACGATAAAAGGCAATCAGCGCGGCAAGCGCAAACGTCAGGCGCGCCGGCAGTTTGCCGCTGGCCTGTTGCCCTGCCAGCAACTGCGGCAATATACGGGTACGGAATTTAGTCATGCCGTTCAGGGCAATCGACAGCAGCTGATGCTTAATGTACGGATTGCAGAATCGACCGGTCACCGCGCTGGCGAAAGATGCCAGCTCATCGCGAGGTAAATCCAGTACCGGAATGATCTCTTCATAAATAGCTTTTTCAACGAAGGCGCAAATCTCTGCGTCATTCATCGCCTCACCCACAGTATCGAGCCCTGCCTGCCAGGCAACAGGAACCAGTGCGGTGTGCGCGCCGTTGAGAATGGCCACTTTCCGTTCTTTGTACGGTTTGATGTCATCAACAATCAGGACATTGAGCGGATATTTATCCAGACGCAGTTCGGCGGCTAATGACTTTGGCCCCTGAATGACAAACAGATAGAAGTGTTCAGCCGTATCCAGGAATGCATCATGATAGCCAAGCTCAGCTTCAAGTTGCGCTACTTCGTCACGCGGATAACCGGTAACAATGCGGTCCACCAGCGTGGAACAAAATGCGTTGGCTTGATCCAGCCACTGAATAAATGCTTCCGGTAGCGCCCACTCCTGAGCGTAGCGCAGGACCAGTTCACGCAGCGCATCACCATTGTAATCAATCAGTTCGCAAGGGATGATAATCCAGCCTTTATCCGACGCACCATTAAAATGGCTGAACCGCTCGAACAGCAGTCGGGTCAGTTTAGCGGGATAACTCACCGCCGGTGCATCCTCAAACTTATCGCCCGCGTGGTAACTGATGCCTGCTTCAGTGGTGTTAGAAAAAACAAAACGCATATCTGGATTATGCGCCAGCTTCAGGAACTCATCGTATTCGCTATAGACGCTGATTTCGCGGTTAACTGAACGAATTAAACGAGCATCACTTACGGCATCGCCCTTCTCATTCAAGCCACGAATAATGGTGGTGTAGAGACCATCCTGTGTACTCAGCGATGGTGGGAAGGTACTTTCGATAGGACGAACAATGACCACACCTGCGTTCAGATCGGTATGCTCATTCAGCAGATCAACCTGCCAGTCAACGAAGGCGCGCAGGAAGTTTCCTTCACCAAACTGAATGATGCGTTCAGGATACTGAGCACCGGGGAAATCGCGACGATTTAGTGTTTGCACAATGGGTTCCCTTTATGATTAGTCATACAACCTGATTGAATTGGTCCAATAGGTTAGCAAACTTTAATACATTGAAACCCTGTTTTGATCAATTCCCGATAACAAATTAGAGCGTTTTATAGAAAAGTGTGGTCCCGGTCAGCGTCCCGTCGGGCATTTTGGCATAGTCGGGTATCACCCCAACTTTTTGCCATCCGCAATTGTGGTAGAACAACTCAGCGGAACTGCCCGTGGCCGTATCAAGCACCAGCAGCGTCTTGCCTTGTTGATGCGCGCAACGTTCGAGTCCGTTCATCAATTCCCGAGCCACACCGCCCCGTCGCGCAGAGGTGTGAACCAGTAGTTTGGCGACATCTGCACGATGGGGTTGGTTTTCGGGTTGATCGATAATGAGCTGGACGGTACCAACAAGAACCCCCTGTGCGTCCTGCGCCCCCAGAACAATCCTTTCTCCACGGTCGACACTTTGCGCGACGCTCATCCAGAAAGGTCGTGACTTTTCACTCGTAAAAGGCAGCATAAAGCTAACAGAGGCGCCGTCATTGACGCATGTTTCAAGGATGTCGCTGAGCTCGTCGATTCTCGACAGAATCTGTGCCGTACTCATCACAAAGCAGGGTTTGCAGATAGCCATTTTTTCTCCTTAGATTGACCTCTTTATACTGCTTTTAACAAAAGCACAACACAAGGAGACATATCATAGGATTATGTTATCTATGGCTTATTCATTTGAAGCACTAACCAGTGATAAATAACCGTGACAACGTAACGTTGCTGCTCATCGTTAAGCGCGACACCCTGAGGAATATCATGCCATTTCGCCAGACAGCCCCGACAACAGGTGGCCGTAGCATGTTGAGCGATAAAGACCGGATGCCCACGCATGGGCGTCTGCTTACCATCATTGACCGGTAACGCCGGGGCCAGCCGTTTGGCAATAAAATCCGCAGCGTGTTGCTCGATAACCAGCGCACCTTTATCCAGACAATACTGCCTTTCTTTCTGACCAAGACGAAACCGCGAGCGAAACGTTGATTTCGCCAGCCTGGCAAAAAGAGGATCGAGCGTATTCATCAGTAAACCGAGCGCCCCAGTTGTTGTGTTAATTGCTCCAGCACGGCGATACCCGCCAGCGAATTTCCCGCAGGATCCAGTTCCGGACTCCAGACGGCAATCGCCATCTCGTGGGGAACGATAGCCACGATACCGCCGCCAACGCCAGATTTCGCCGGTAAACCTACTCGCCAGGCAAATTCCCCTGCGTTCTGATACATGCCACTGGTAGCCATCAACGCGTTGATCTGCCTGGCCTGCATGGGCGTAACCACGGGCTCCGCAAGATGAAAGGCGTGTCCCTGATTCGCCAGAAAGACGAACGTACGCGCCAGTTCTACACAGCTCATTTTCAACGCACAATAGTGAAAGTAATTTTGTAAAACAGTGGTCACATCATGATGGAAATTGCCAAATGATTTCATCAGCCAGGCGATAGCCGCGTTACGCGCCGAGTGCTCAAACTCAGAACGCGCCACTGTCGAATCATAGGCGATATCCGATACGCCGCTTAACGCCCTAACCACTTCCAGCATCCGTTGACGCGGTGCGCTCAGTCGCCCTTGCAGCATGTCGCAAACCACCAGCGCCCCGGCATTGATGAAGGGATTACGCGGGATCCCCTGTTCCATTTCCAGCTGTACCAGGGAGTTAAAAGGATGACCGGATGGATCCTTGCCGACACGTTGCCAGATCTCATCCTCCTGATAATGACGCATCGCCACGACCAGACTGAGCACCTTTGAAATTGACTGAATAGAAAAGCGCTCTTGCGCATCCCCCGCCTGATAGTGCTGTCCATCGACGGTGCAAATGGCAATACCCAGTTTTGAACCGTCCACGGAAGCTAATGCAGGAATGTAATCAGCGACTTTACCTTGACCAATCAGCGGACGAACCTGCTGCACAATGGTCTCTAAAATTGAATTGTCCATGGCCCTGGCCACAACATGCTCCTTGCTCGCAGGTATGAAAGGCCTGCGAGTATAACAGAGCTGAATACGCAGCGTCAGGCCGGAAGGCGGAATCTGGCCACTGCCTGCATAAGCTGGTGAGATTCATGATGTAGCTGCAAGGAAGAATTGGATGCGGCATTCACCAGATCGCTGGTTTGCCGGGCCTCTCCGTTCAGAACATGAAGCTTACGAGTCAACTGGTGAATACTGTCCCCCTGATTTAACGTTGCCGCCGAAATATCGTTCAGCAATGCGCCGAGGTTTTCCACCAGCGAAATAACCTGCTGTAGATTCTCATCCAGCCCGTTTACGGCATGAAAGCCCTCTTCAATGCCCTGTAAAGAGTGTTGAATGAGCGCCTGAATATTCTGCGTCGACTGACCGCTTTTTCGCGCCAGAAGTCCAACTTCTTTGGCGACCACTGCAAACCCGCGCCCTTGTTCCCCAGCATGTGCAGCCTCGATTGCCGCGTTCAGTGCGAGGATGTTTGTCTGAAACGCGATGTTGTCGATTAGCGTTATAATTCCGCGCATTTCAGACGAGCGCGTCACAATCGCCTGCATTGACGCATTTACCGTCGCCATCATTCGGTCTCCGCCCGCCGCAATATCACGGGCCTGTACAGCACGCTGATTCGCCAGTTGAGCAAAGCCACTGTTATCCTCAACATGCGTTTCAAGAAAACCTATATGCGAAGTCACGGTACTCAACTCTTCACTTTGTTTCGCCGATTGCTGATACAACTGCTTATTATTTTGCGCAAGTTCGCTGATGTTCCCCACCATTGCGGTTGTGGCGTCATTCACCTGCTGTACCAGCGCGCAGAGTCCCTGCTGCATTGCAGCAATTCGCAAACTTAATTGCATCACTTCCCGATTGAACTGACTCACCTGCGGAGCTGGTCGGGAAAGATCGCCTGCCGCTAAAATATCGATATGATCGATCAGCCGTCGCAGCGGTGTTATCACCCAACGAGACATACTGCGCCAGACCAGCACAGCGATAACCACCAGCACCAGAGGAATAAACAAAAACAGATGCTGTAAACGCTCAAGACTGGTCAACAATTGCTGACGCCCGACTTCCGCATGTCGCCCACTTTCCTGCTGAAAGCGGGCGTAGTTGTCGTTAAAATCTGACTGAAACGCCTGTACGGGCACGGCAAAAAAAGCGTCAATCGAACCGGACTGCATCAGCCCGTCCGCTTGTTCCTGAATGCCGCTATAAAAGCGCTGATAGCTCTCCGTGAGTTCTGGATCCGGCTGCGGTTTTAAATGACTCCATGCATCCCATGCGGTTTTTGACTGTGTCAGCGCCCGATGAGCCTCCTCCATTAATGGCCGCCAACTTCCATCAGAGCCGGTGGCGGCATCCTGCATAAAATAAACTCCAGCCCGGTTAAGCAGATCGCTGGCAGACAATAATGCCACCCGCGCTTCATCGATCTTCGCCTGCTGTATTAGCGCGAGCTGATTACGACCTTCATTATGTTGCGCGTCGCTGACAGAGGCCGAGAGCATCAAAGAGGACGCGACCTGCAATACAGAGAACAGTGCAATTATGCAGAAAATACCAGTTAACAAACCAAACTGACGGGGGATCAGACGTTGAAAAATTTGCGTTATGTTCATATTACTCTTCTGTATCAAAGCGTTAGACGCGAATATACGGAGAGTAAATGACAGAAAAATTGCAGAAATAAGACAGGTGCCCCCGATGGAGGCACCCACACCATCAGAGGCGGTTTTTCCAGACGGTCTGCACGTTACAGAACTCATGCAGGCCAAAGTGAGAGAGCTCGCGGCCAAAACCACTTTTCTTCACGCCGCCAAATGCAACGCGGGCATCGCTGGCACTGAAGCCATTGATGAATACGCCTCCACATTCCAGGCGTGACGCCATATTCTGTGCCAGCGCTTCATCTGCGGTGAACACCGTGGCGGATAAACCGAAATCACTGTCATTCGCCAGTGCTAAGGCATGTTCCGCATTCTTTGCCACGGTAATCGCTGCAACCGGGCCAAACAACTCCTGACGAAAAGCCGTCATCTCTGGAGTGACATCACCCAGTACCGTCACAGCATAGTAATTGCCGTGGCCTGCAAATTTTTCCCCGCCGAGAAGTAATCGCGCTCCTTCAGCAAGGGAGGCTTCAACCTGCTGATGAAGCTCATCACGCAGATCAAATCGCGCCATCGGACCCAGATCGTTTTCTTCGTTCAGCGGATCGCCCATTTTGAGCGCGCTCGCGGCCGCGACAAAACGAGCCGTAAATTCTGCCGCAATACCTTCTTCAATAATGAAACGCTTGGCTGCCGCACACACCTGCCCAGTGTTCTGGTAACGCCCGGCAACTGCCGCCTTAACGGCCAGGTCAAGATCAGCATCATTAAGGACAATAAACGGATCGGAACCACCCAGCTCAAGCACACATTTCTTCAACGCCGCCCCTGCCTGAGCGCCAATCGCCGCACCGGCACGAACACTGCCCGTCACCGTTACCGCCGCAATACGCGGGTCATTGATCATCTGACTTACCCCAGCGTTGTCGGCATTCACCCAACCGTAAACCCCGGCAGGAACATTCGCATCAGCAAATACCTGGGCGATAATCGCAGCACAGCCGGTTACATTCGGTGCATGCTTTAACAGGTAGCCATTTCCGGCCAACAGAATCGGAATAGCGCCACGCAGTACCTGCCAGAGTGGGAAGTTCCACGGCATGATCGCCAGAATGGTTCCTACGGGGCGGTACTCAATCACAGCCTGATTGTTTTCCACCAGCGTAGGTTCAGGATTGAGCATCGCCGGGCCATGTTCGGCGTACCAGTCGCACAATGCGGCCGATTTGGCAACTTCACCCCGTGCCTGCTTGATGGGTTTGCCCATTTCACGGGAAATACATTGCGCCATCTCTTCCGCACGATGACGCAGAGCCTGCCCAATATCACGCAGCGTTTGCGCACGGTGTTCAACGGAAGTATGTTTCCATTCGCTGTAGCCTTTCGCAGCAAGGCTCAGCGCATGTGCAATCTCTTCAGCGCTCGCCCATGGCATCGCTGCCAGCCTTTCTCCATTAGCAGGATTAACGGAAATCGCATGTGTTGCTGCTGTGATAGTCATAGTTGCCTCTCTTTATCGCAGGGTATGGTTATATCATGCGCATATTTACTCTTTCTGAAAAATGAATAATATTAACCACACCATTCACGAATAGAGAACAACATGGATCTGACGCAACTGGAAATGTTCAATGCCGTCGCAGAGACCGGCAGTATTACGCAGGCCGCTGCGAAGGTGCATCGCGTGCCATCTAATCTCACCACCCGCATTCGCCAGCTTGAAGCCGACCTTGGCGTCGATCTGTTTATTCGTGAAAACCAGCGTCTGCGACTTTCCCCATCCGGGCACAACTTTTTGCGCTATAGCCAGCGGATCCTCGCACTGGTTGAGGAAGCGAGAATGGTCGTCGCCGGGGATGAACCACAGGGGTTGTTCTCTCTTGGCTCGCTGGAAAGTACTGCCGCTGTGCGAATCCCCGCCACGCTGGCGGAATATAACCAGCGTTACCCCAAAATTCAGTTTGCGCTGGCGACAGGCCCTTCGGGCACGATGCTGGATGGTGTGCTCGAGGGGACGCTGAACGCCGCCTTTGTTGACGGTCCGATTACTCATCCTGGCCTTGAAGGAATGCCGGTCTACCGTGAAGAGATGATGATTGTCACGCCGCACGGTCACCCTCCCATCCAGCGGGCCAGTGATGTTAACGGTTGTAGTATTTACGCCTTTCGCGCCAACTGTTCCTATCGCCGCCATTTTGAAAGCTGGTTTCATGCCGATCGCGCAATGCCCGGCACCATTCATGAAATGGAGTCGTATCACGGAATGCTGGCCTGCGTTATTGCAGGCGCGGGTATCGCGCTGATCCCGCGTTCGATGCTGGAGAGCATGCCTGGGCATCATCAGGTCAATGCCTGGGCGCTAAGCGAAAACTGGCGCTGGCTGAATACGTGGCTGGTCTGGCGCAGAGGCGCAATGACGAGGCAACTGGAAGCGTTTATTGAGGTCTTGAACCCCCAGTTGTCGCAGAATAGGGATTAACTGGCAATCGTCAGTTGGCAGGGTAATTGTTCTAGTTGCTCGCGCACGCCCTCATTGAGCCGGGCATCGGTCACAATATCCGTCAGCGCATTCAAATGGGTAACATTAAACAATGACCACGCGCCATATTTTGAACTGTCTGCCAGCAGTACCCGGCGACTGGCGTTGGCAATCAGGTCACGTTTTACCCCGGCCTTCTCTTCCGTCGGCGCGGTGATCCCACGCGCCAGATCCCAACCGTTACAGCTTAAAAACGCGATATCCGGCCAGACGCTCTGCAACAGTTTACGCCCATGCTCGCCGATGCATGACTGGCTGGAGTCATCAATCCGCCCGCCAATGATCGTCACTTCAATTTGTTTAAACTCGGAGAAAAAAAGTGCGATGTGCAGATCGCTGGTGATGACCCGCAGCGGCAGATGGGTGAGCTGACGAGCCAGTTCAATCATTGTCGTACCTGCATCCAGAACAATAGAATCCCCTGCCTTCACCAGGCTTGCTGCCGCGCTGGCGATCGCTTGTTTTTCTTGCAGGCTGCGTTGCATTTTCTCATGCGTAGTAGGCTGCGATGGGATAAATCGGTTAAGCGTCACACCACCATGGGTACGGCTGATCACGCCTTCCTGATCGAGTTTAATCAGGTCGCGACGAATAGTCGCCGGAGAGGCGCCCGTCACGGCAACCAACTGTTCTACCGTCGCCAGATTATGCCCTTTCAGATAATCCATAATCTGTTCTAACCGATTATATCCCTTCATTTTAATCCCGCGTGATTTGCATTGCTAACTGGATGGACACCGCCATGCTCTCAGACTTGGCTTTACCTGTCCAGGCAATATCAAACGCCGTACCGTGGTCTGCAGAGGTGCGAATAAACGGTAACCCGGCGGTGATATTCACCCCATCATAGAATCCAAGCAATTTTAGCGGAATATGCCCCTGATCGTGATACATCGCTACCACCATGTCGTACATTCCTTCGTGGCACTGCATAAATACCGTATCCGGTGGGCACGGCCCGGTGACATTTAGTCCCAGCGCCTGCATAGTCTGGATTGCGGGTCCAACTATTTTGATTTCTTCATCGCCAAAAAGACCATTTTCTCCAGCATGTGGATTCACCCCCGCCACCGCAATACGCGGATTTTCATACCCGACGCGACGCAGGAAGTCATGTGCTACCTGAATAACAGTTTTCACCCGCTGTTCGCTGAGCGTATCCAGGAATTTTCGTAGCGCAATATGGGTGGTGACATGGATGACTTTGAGCTGGTCGGTATACAGCACCATTGCATAATCTTTACTGTTGGTCAGTTGCGCCAGCAGTTCGGTATGCCCAGGATAATGATGACCCGCCAGATGTAATGCTTCTTTATTCAGAGGCGCAGTGGCTATCGCTTTAACTTCGCCATTCAGCGCCAACATCGTGGCACGCTTGATACAGCGATATGCCAGATCCCCGGCCTGTGCTTGCACTACACCGGGCTGGAGAGAATCTGGATCGGCAAGCGGTTCATCAATGACATTGATTACCCCTGCGGCGAATTGCGCCTGGGCTACACTTTCAATCACCCGAAGTTCCGCTGGCGGTGTTATATTCAATGACTGGATCCGTCGCAGCGTCTGCACGCATCCAACAACAATGACCGGCGCGCCAGAAAGCTCTCCCTCCGCCAGTGATTTAAGAATGATCTCCGGTCCAATACCCGCCGGATCGCCCATGGTTACCGCAATAGTGTTATTCACTCATTTTCTCCTCAACATAATTCAAAACCTGACGCAAGGTCGTTTCGTCACCAAATCCCCCTGCTTTTGTCATAACCGGGCGCTGCCAGTATCCACCAACAAAATGACCATACGGCACGCACTGGGCCACACGGTCGCTGATACGAAATCCTGTTGCTCCGAGCGCTTCAGCAACCGCCATAGCAACATCGCCGCCAGAGAGATACAGCGCAGCGGGTGAGATATCATCAGCAACCTGTCGGGTAAGTTGCCCAAGGAACTGGCAGATTTTTTCGCCCAACTGAGCGCGACTTACCTGCCAGCGGGCGCAAAGATGCGGAATATGGTGCCGCGCATCAGTATCAGGACAAGTGTGAACAATGCAGTGTTTACCGGATGCCAGAACGCCAATAATGCGGGCGACGTACCCCGTCACAGCCCCCTTCAACATATCTTCGATATCAATGAATACCGTCTCTACCTGCGGGTTTCTGCGCACAACAGCAATCTGGCGTTGAGCAATTTCACTCATTGAGCCCACAATCGCCAGTAAACGCCGGGAAGATGCCGTCTGGATATGGCGGGCCAGTGCGTCACAGATTCCTGCTGACCCCACCAAAAGCGGCGTATCATTTCGCTCCCTTGCTTCAACAACAATGGCATCGAGATCGGCATTACTCTGCGCATCAACCACCCAAATTTGCGGCATATCAGCGGCAGGTTCTGTCAGGCGTTGCAAATAGTCAGTCAGTGACATAGCCCGGCATGTGATGGTGGTTTGTGCCTGAAGTACCGCACAAATATCAGCGCTAGCTACCGGGGTTTTCGGGTCACTGGCAAATTCGGTTTGGGTAACCGGGACACCGTTGATAAGGCAAAGACCTTGTTCAGTCGTCCGACCGGCCAGGGGAAACGCTGGCGCAACAATGGCCAGATTTTTACCGGTGACCTGCATTAACGCCTCAACTTCGGCCCCTGGGTTGCCACGTAATGTGGAATCCATTTTCTTTAGCCACAGCGCCCGCGAGTCTGCATGACAGGCAAGCGCTAAAGCTCTCACGCGGGAAGATGCCTGCGGTGCATCCAACGCACGACTATCACTGTTAACGACCAGTACGTCGGTCTCCTCGGTGGAGGGTAACGTGAAGGCGACATTCACCGTCATTCCCGTCAGCGCAAGGCTGACCCCCGCATCGTTCCCCCCGGTAAAGTCATCGGCGATAACCAGGATTTGCGGTCTAGCTACTTGTTTACTCATCCATGCTCCGGGTCGTTATGTGTTGTTAATGATTATATTCAATCACAATTGATTAATTGTGAGCAAGCTCAAGTTATTCAGTTCCGAGATAAATTATAAATTTAGCCCATGATGTCATCGTTCCTGAATCACAGTGAGCGAATTCAATCACTCAAACAACAGGAGAATGTTGTGGCAACAATTAATAGCACCGTGATCAGCGGTTCGCATGCCATCCCCGCTCTGGAGCCATTACTGAGCGGTAAACGCCAGTTACTGCTGGTAACTGATGCAAATATTGTTCGACTGGATGCAGTAGCGCAGATCCGTACCCTGCTGGCTAATGATGGCCGTCAGGTGACACTGATTGATAACGTACCCGCCGAGCCGGGACATCATGACGTCAGCAAACTCGTCAAACGCGTGGCTGACCTCAATGTGGAAATGGTGATAGGCATTGGCGGCGGTAGCGTACTGGACGTGGCGAAACTGCTCTCCGTCTTATGTCACCCTGAGTCCCCGACGCTTGACGCCATGCTGGCAGGTGAAAAACCGCAACAACGTGTGACCTCCGTGCTAATCCCCGCCACAGCAGGCACGGGTTCAGAAGCCACTCCAAACGCGATACTGGCCATCCCCGAACAAAACACCAAGGTGGGTATCATCTCCCCGGTGCTGCTGCCGGATTATGTCGCCTTGCTACCGGAACTCACCACCAGCATGCCAGCGCACATCGCCTCATCCACCGGCATTGACGCGCTCTGTCATCTGATTGAGTGCTTTACAGCAACTATCGCCAACCCAATCAGCGACAACGCTGCGCTCATCGGTTTACAGAAATTGTTGAAAAACATCGAAACCTCGGTTAATGAACCGAACAATTTGCTGGCTAAACTGGAAATGCTGTGGGCGTCATA
Organism: Citrobacter sp. Ce104; assembly: GCF_030334595.1. Taxonomy (NCBI): domain Bacteria; kingdom Pseudomonadati; phylum Pseudomonadota; class Gammaproteobacteria; order Enterobacterales; family Enterobacteriaceae; genus Citrobacter; species Citrobacter sp. Ce104. The sequence goes on along the minus strand of NZ_JAOWDP010000069.1, from coordinate 351,824 downwards.
CTATGGCGGTGTAGCGATTAATCACGCCGGTACACATCTGGTTCATGCGCTCTCTTATCCGCTGGGGGGGCGATACCATCTCCCACATGGTGTCGCTAACGCGATTCTGTTAGCACCCTGCATGAAGGTGGTTCGCCCTCACGCGGTCAACAAATTTGCCCAGGTCTGGGATCTGCTACCTGACGCCGATCGCACACTCAGCGCTGAAGAAAAATCTTTCGCGCTGGTGGAGTACTTCTCCGCGCTCGTGAAACGGCTCAACCTGCCCGACAACCTGGCAACGCTTGGCGTGCCCTCAACTGACCTTTCCGCGCTGGCCGATGCCGCGCTTAACGTAAAACGTCTTATGAACAACGCGCCCTGTCAGGTGAGCCATGACGATGTTAAGGCTATTTATCAAACACTTTTTCCAGAACTGATTACCAAAGGAGTGAATCATGAGTAAAAAAATCTGTGGCGTACTGACGGCAATCGTCACCCCTTTCGATAACGAAGGGGCATTAAACCTCACCGAACTCAAAAACCAGGTTAATCGCCAGCTAAACGCTGGAAACGGTATTTTCTGCGGCGGCACCAATGGCGAGTTTTTTGTACTTAACGAGGAAGAAAAAAAAGCGGTGACCCGTACCTGCGTTGAGGAAGTTGCTGGACGGGCAAATGTGGTGGCGCATATTGGTGAAATCTCAACCCGTGAAACCATTCGTCTGGGTAAACAAATAGAAAAACTGGGCGTCGATGCCGTATCGGTGATTACCCCATATTTTGTTCCGCTCAAGCAGCAGGAACTGATCGCCCACTATACCGCGATTGCCGATGCGCTATCGGTGCCGGTATTTCTCTATAACATCCCGGCACGTACGGGTAACACCATTGAACCGGCAACCGCAAGAGTGCTGGCGGCGCATCCCAACATCATTGGCATCAAAGACAGCGCCGGTAGCTATGAAAGCCTCGGTGGATTCCTTGACGCCGTCAAAGATATTGAAGGTTTTGATGTGTTGAATGGGCCGGATTCGCTGATTCACCAGGGATTCGTTGACGGTTGTTCTGCCTGTATTTCTGGTCTGGCAAACGTGGCGCCAAAAGAAATTAATGCTATCTGGGCGCGATTCAAGGCCGGTGATATTGCCGGATCGCATGAGGCACAGGAAAGCGTCACGGGCTTGCGAACCGATCTCTATAAAGTTGCCTTCTCGCCCGCTGCAGTCAAAAAAGCGTTGCAAATCATGGGGCATGAGGTTGGCGCAAGTCGTTACGCTGTCACGTTTAACGCACAACAGGAAAATCTGATCCAACAGATTATCAATAACTATCTGCAATAACCTCTTTTACAGCGGCGGTAACGCCGCTTAACTAACAGGATTGTATTATGAACGTCATCTGTACTTCTCCGTCATTTGCCAAATACGATCGGCAGCCAATCGAGCAACTGCAGGATGCGGGTCTTAAATTAATCATGCTTCCCGCAAATATCGGACGAAAAGAACTCGAACCATACCTTGCAGACACGGTGGCGATGATCGTTGCCTTCACAGAGGTTAATGCTGAATTGCTGGCAGCGGCCCCTCAGCTGAAAATCGTCTGTAAGCATGGCGTCGGTGTCGATAACATCGACCTGGATGCCACCCGGGAAAAAGGCATTTACGTTACCAATGTGCCGGATGCCAACAAACATGCCGTCGCCGATTTTGCTTTTTCATTGATCCTTAACTGTGCTCGACAATTACCCGGTGCAATTGAGCAAACTCGCGCCGGAAATTGGCCACGTATTTTCGCCTCTGATGTCTATGGCAAAACCATAGGTATCATTGGGCTGGGCAACATAGGTAAACAGGTCGCGCTACGTGCCCGCGGTTTCAACATGCGCATACTGGCACACGATGCCTGGCAGGATGAGTCATTCGCCAAAGCAAATTGCGTTGAGTATGTCTCATTAGATGCTTTAACAGAAAACAGTGATTTTATTACCCTCCATACACCGCTAACCCCTGAAACAAAAAATCTCTTTGATTTGGCCCGCATGCAGAAAATGAAGAAAAGCAGCTATTTAATCAATGTTTCACGCGGTGGTGTCGTTAATGAAGAGGATCTGTTCCAGGCGCTGACTCAGGGCGTTATTAAAGGAGCTGCAGCCGATGTCTTTATACAGGAGCCCTGCAATTCACATCCTTTGTTTGCCCTTGAAAACTTTATTCCGACGGCGCACATCGCAGGATATACCGAAGGTGCGGTGAGCAATATTGGAGAGCAATGCGTACACAATATTATTGCGTGCGTCATACATCAACATAAGCCGCAAAACATTATGAACTCACTCTAAAAGAACGGTGAAAATGTACCCTTCATACTAAAACAATAAACATCTACCATGGGCCAAATATATGAATAATTTAGCTGAAAAATCCCGAATTCGCTGGTGGATTGCGGGATTAATGTGGCTTGCTATTGCAATTAACTATATTGACCGAACGGTATTATCAGCTGCTGCTCCGCATCTTATTGATGAGCTTAAGCTCGATCCCGAAATGATGGGGTTTATAATGGCAGCATTCTTTTGGTCATACTCCTTATTGCAAATACCTGCAGGCTGGTTCGCCGATCGCTTCGGCCAGAAAAAAGGTCTGGGCATTGCCGTAGCGTGGTGGTCAATAGCCACATCAATGATGGGGCTGGCCACTGGTTTTAAGTCGCTGCTGGCACTCAGACTGGCTTTGGGCGTGGGTGAAGCCGCTGCCTACCCAAGCAATGCGGGGATCGCCGCACGATGGTTCCCTGACAGAGAGCGAGCAACTGTTTCCGGGTTGTTTGACAGTGCCTCAAAATTCGGCGGAGCCGTTGCCATGCCGCTGATCGTCTGGATGATTTATCAATTCGACTGGCGATTAACGTTTCTTATTATTGGTAGCGTGGGAATTTTATGGGTCATTGCGTGGTATTTTATTTATACCGAAAACCCGGAAGATCACAAAAAAATCAGCCCGGCGGAAGTGAAACATATTCGCGAGGGGCAAAAACAGAAACATGGTGATAAATCTGTATTACCCATGCGATGGTATAAGTTGCTACGCTATCGCAATATCTGGGCAATGTGTATCGGTTTTTTCACCATCAATTACACTTCGTATTTCTTTATTACCTGGTTGCCGACCTATCTGGTAAAAGACAAAGGTATGGATTTTATCAAAATGGGTATGGTCGCGGCCCTACCATTGCTTTGCGGAATGGTGATTGAAGTGTTCGCAGGTTGGGCGTCGGATCGCATGGTACATAAACGGATATTATCGCTCACCGCTACAAGAAAATTATTCCTGACTATTGGTTTATTGATGGCTTTATGTATTGGTTTTGCCCCCTTTACTGACTCCGTTTTCATGACTGTCTTTTTATTGTGTGTAGCTAAATCAGGAACTACCGTCGCGGCCTCACAGGTCTGGGCATTACCAGGCGATGTTGCCCCCAAAAACAGCGTGTCGATTGTTGCCGGGTTACAGAATACCGTCTCAAACATGGGCGGTGCAGTCGGCCCGATTATTACAGGTGCAATCGTCGCTGCCACGGGTTCATTTACGTGGGCCCTTGTATTTTCCGCGGCACTCGTCGTACTGGGTATTTTGAATTACCTGTTTTTAATGGGCAAAGTCGAACCCATCGTTGACAGCGAGTATGACGCATTGTGCATGAACCAGGCACGACAGCATTAACACCTGCAATTACTTTGCTCTGTTTCCCGGTCAGTCATCGTACTGACCGGTTCCCCGAAAAACCGCCAAACATTCAGCTGAATAATGTGATATAAATCACGAAATGATTGTATTTTCGCCAGCAAACGTTTTAAGATCGTGACCTTACCTTTTCGCAGCTAATCCACCTATTTGATATGACAACAGACACTGTTTCCCGCAAGGTCGCGTGGCTACGGGTAGTTACGCTTGCCATTGCCGGTTTTATTTTCAATACCACTGAGTTTGTCCCTGTCGGTTTGCTGTCCGACATCGCACAAAGTTTTAATATGCAGACCGCGCAGGTCGGGATCATGCTGACGATCTACGCCTGGGTTGTGGCTCTGATGTCGCTGCCTTTCATGCTGCTTACCAGCCAGGTAGAACGCCGTAAACTTCTGATCTGCTTGTTTGTGATGTTTATCGCCAGCCACGTACTCTCTTTCCTGGCATGGAATTTTACCGTGCTGGTAATTAGCCGTATTGGTATTGCTTTTGCGCACGCCATTTTCTGGTCGATCACCGCCTCGCTGGCGATTCGCCTGGCTCCTGCCGGGAAACGCGCGCAGGCGCTCAGTCTGATTGCGACCGGCACCGCGCTGGCGATGGTGCTTGGTCTGCCTATCGGGCGGATCGTTGGCCAGTATTTTGGCTGGCGCACCACCTTCTTCGCCATCGGTATGGGGGCGTTAGTTACCCTGCTTTGCCTGATTAAGCTCCTGCCCAAATTACCCAGCGAGCATTCTGGTTCATTGAAAAGCCTGCCCGTGTTATTTCATCGTCCGGCGTTAATGAGCCTGTATCTGCTGACAGTGATTGTTGTCACCGCGCATTACACGGCCTACAGCTATATCGAACCGTTTGTGCAGACCGTCGCCGGGCTGAGCGCAAACTTTGCAACCGTGCTACTGCTGGTTCTGGGGGGTGCGGGAATTGTCGGTAGCGTCATTTTTGGCAAGCTGGGTAATCAACATGCATCCGTACTGATTAGCAGCGCCATTGCCCTGCTGACGGTGTGCCTGGTGCTGTTACTTCCCGCCGCAAACAGCGAAATGCATCTGGCCGTCCTGAGTATATTCTGGGGCATCGCCATTATGTTGATAGGTCTGGGTATGCAGGTCAAAGTGCTGTCGCTGGCCCCGGATGCCACCGACGTCGCAATGGCCCTGTTCTCAGGCATTTTTAATATCGGTATAGGGGCTGGCGCGCTGGTGGGAAATCAGGTGAGTCTGCACTGGTCAATGTCTACGATTGGTTATGTCGGCGCATTGCCTGCCGTTTTGGCGTTGATCTGGTCGATAATTATCTTCCGTAAATGGCCAGTATCACTGGAAGAACAGCCTCAACATTCGTAAAAAAAACCGTGCCCGGCAGGCCATGCCGGGCGCGTTGTTTTAAGCGTAAGTTTTAATGATTTCCAGCACGCCGTTAATAATAAACTGCACGCCCATACATACCAGCAGGAAGCCCATCAGACGGGAAATCGCCTCAATCCCGCCTTTACCGACCAGGCGCATAATCCCACCGGAACTGCGCAAACTGCCCCACAGGATCACCCCGACTGCCGCAAAAATAATCGGCGGCGCGACCATGATCACCCAGTCTGGAAACTCGGAACCATGACGTACGGTTGACGCCGAACTGATGATCATTGCAATCGTACCCGGACCGGCGGTGCTTGGCATGGCCAGCGGAACAAATGCAATATTGGCCGTCGGTTCGTCTTCCAGTTCTTCTGATTTGCTTCTCGCTTCCGGAGAATCATGCGCCTTCTGCTGTGGAAACAACATCCGAAAGCCGATAAACGCAACGATTAACCCACCCGCAATACGTAGCCCGGGAATCGAAATCCCAAAGGTGTTCATCACCAGTTGTCCGGCGTAGTAAGCCACCATCATGATAGCGAACACGTAAACGGACGCCATGAGTGACTGACGGTTACGCTCTGCGCTGTTCATGTTGCCGGCAAGGCCAAGGAACAACGCCACGGTGGTTAACGGGTTTGCCAACGGTAACAGGACTACCAGCCCCAGCCCTATTGCTTTAAACAAGTCCATCATAATGTCATCTTTCCTGTGCGTTAATCGTCAACGGCAAGTATACGGTGAAATCCGGGAGATAAGCCATTTTCGCGCTGTAAGGATTCATTTTTCATCTGCAGGTATAAACCATAATTATCAAACCGTTAAATTTCCACTCGCCAGGTGTTCGGCCTGATGATTTAGCAAAACGTGGCATTTGCCGACTCATTCATTTGACTTATATTTGCCTAAGCAATAATATCAGCCGTGACTAACTACTTGCCAGGGCAACCATTGTGAAAAGCACCAGTGATCTGTTTAACGAAATCATCCCACTGGGTCGTTTGATCTACATGGTTAATCAGAAAAAAGATCGTTTGCTAAACGACTATCTGTCACCGCTGGATATCACGGCATCGCAGTTCAAGGTGCTTTGCTCCATCCGTTGCGCGGTGTGCATCACCCCTGTCGAATTGAAAAAAGTGCTGTCTGTCGATCTCGGCGCTCTGACGCGGATGCTGGACAGACTGGCCTGTAAAGGCTGGATTGAAAGGCTTCCGAATCCACATGACAAGCGGGGCGTGCTGGTGAAACTCACCGAGCATGGCGCAGCAATTTGCGAGCAGTGTCATCAATTAGTAGGGCAAGACCTACACCAGGAACTAACAAAAAACTTAACGGCGGATGAAGTGACCACGCTTGAGCATTTGCTTAAGAAAATCCTGCCGTAAACAGAAAGAGGTATGACGATGTCCAGACGCAATACTGACACAATCACTATTCATAGCATTTTGGACTGGATCGAAAATAACCTTGAATCGCCGCTCTCACTGGAAAAAGTGTCAGAGCGTTCAGGTTACTCCAAATGGCACCTGCAACGGATGTTTAAAAAAGAAACCGGTCATTCACTGGGCCAATACATCCGCAGCCGTAAAATGACTGAAATAGCACAAAAATTAAAAGAGAGTAACGAGCCGATCCTTTATCTGGCGGAACGTTACGGCTTTGAGTCTCAGCAAACGCTGACCCGAACATTCAAAAACTATTTTGATGTTCCGCCGCATAAATACCGTATGACGAATATGCACGGCGAATCGCGCTATTTGCTTCCACTCAATCAATGTAATTGCTAATCGCCAGTTAACGACGTAACCGAGGAAATCATGAAACTTCTGTCTTATGCAATGCTGGCCCTGCTGTTTGTTGTTTCGGGCCAGAGCATGGCGGAACAGACCGCGCAGCCTGCCACACAAAACAGTCGCGACGCGATGATTATGCCGCCAGCGCACGATCAGTCCCCGTTCGATTTTAATCATATGGGTGCAGGCAGCGACAAATCCGACGAATTAGGTGTGCCTTATTACAATATGCGCAACCTGTGATTTTTTTGCCCCGTCACTGCGGGGCTTTTTTTATCCTCTCGCCTGCGCAGTCTTACGCAACCGAAAGCCAAACACATTGATATACAACCCCGCCATGATCAGTAGCGCACCGAGCAGTTGCAATCCGGTCAGCGTTTCATCCAGCAGCACGGCCGCGCTCGCCAGTCCAACCACCGGTACCAACAGCGACAACGGCGCGACACGCCAGGTCTCATAACGCCCGAGTAAAGAACCCCAGATACCGTAACCCACAATGGTCGCCACAAACGCCAGATAGACCAGTGACAGAATGGTGGTCATATCTATTGCCACCAGACTGTGGGTAATTTGCGCCGGTCCATCGAGAAGTAATGAGGCCAGGAAGAATGGAACAACAGGAATCAACGCACTCCATACCACCAGCGACATCACGGCCGGGCGTGACGGGTGCTGCATGATTTTTTTGTTAAAGATATTACCGCAGGCCCAGCTTAGCGCCGCCGCCAGCGTCAGCATAAAACCGAGCATGCCGACATGCTGTCCGTTCAGACTGGCCTCAATCAACACCAGCACGCCAAAGACCGCCAGCGCAATTCCTACCAGTTGTTTACCCTGCAGACGCTCGCCAAAGGCAAATGCCCCCAGAATGATGGTGAAAAATGCCTGAGCCTGTAATACCAGAGAAGCTAACCCGGCAGGCATACCGAATTTGATGGCGCTAAAGAGAAACGCGAACTGCCCAAAACTGATGGTTAGTCCATAACCGAGTAGTAGCGAAAGCGGTATTTTCGGACGGGCAACAAAGAATATCGCCGGAAACGCCACCAGTAAAAATCGCAGTCCTGCCAGCATTAAGGGGGGCATATTGTGCAGCCCCACTTTAATGACAACAAAGTTCAGCCCCCAAACCACAACGACCAGTAACGCTAATAACCCGTCTTTACGCGACATACCACCGCCCCTGCAAATATTAAATTTTTGTAAACAAGTTAAAGTAACGGAAATCGTTGTGCCGTAACAGATCATTAATTCAGGTAGGCCACACAGGGCGTTTTCGGACAACTTATTGAGTGTACATCACACTTTTAGCATGCTATTTGTTTTTGATATCTAAAAAAACATAACAACATGCATTGTCGGGCAGGAAAATGAATATCTCTTTGAGAAGGTCCACTCTCGCGTTACTCGCATCATCATTGTTATTAACGATTGGCCGTGGCGCCACGCTGCCATTTATGACTATCTACCTCAGTCGACAGTACAACCTGAGCGTCGACCTGATCGGTTATGCGATGACGGTCGCTCTGACCATTGGCGTGGTGTTCAGCCTTGGCTTTGGTATTCTGGCCGACAAGTTCGATAAAAAACGCTACATGCTGCTGGCTATCTGCGGCTTTGCATCAGGCTTTATTGCTATTCCACTGGTGCATAACGTGGTGGTGGTGGTTCTGCTTTTCGCTCTGATCAACTGCGCCTACTCCGTCTTCGCCACGGTTTTGAAGGCCTGGTTTGCCGATAACCTCTCCGCGACCAACAAAACGAAAATTTTCTCGCTTAACTATACCGTGCTGAACATTGGCTGGACCGTTGGCCCACCGCTGGGCACGCTGCTGGTGATGCAAAGCATTAACCTGCCGTTTTGGCTCGCTGCGGCTTGTTCAGCCCTACCACTGGTGTTTATCCAGACCTGGGTAAAACGTTCACCGGCAGCATCAGAAGGTTTAAACGCCGCGGTTTGGTCCCCCTCGGTACTACTACGCGACAGAGCATTATGCTGGTTTACGCTATCCGCATTCCTGGCGTCATTCGTTAGCGGCGCGTTTGCGTCCTGTATTTCACAATACGTCATGGTGGTTGCTGACGGCGATTTTGCCGAGAAGGTGGTGGCAGTGGTTCTGCCCGTCAACGCCGCTATTGTGGTATCACTGCAATATGCCTTCGGCCGCAGGCTCACCGCCACGAATATCCGACCGTTAATGACGGTGGCGACGCTGTTCTTTGTGGTTGGCCTGGTTGGCTTCACCTTCTCCGGTAATAGTCTGTTGTTATGGGGGATATCTGCCGCCTTTTTCACTATTGGTGAAGTTATTTACGCGCCAGGTGAATACATGCTCATCGACAACATCGCACCAGTTGGCATGAAAGCCAGTTATTTTTCCGCTCAGTCGTTAGGCTGGCTGGGCGCAGCGGTAAACCCATTAGTCAGCGGCGTCATTTTAACTACATTGCCGCCGTGGTCGCTGTTTGTGGCGCTGATGGTCGCAATCATCCTTGCCTGGGCGCTAATGATAAAAGGCATGCGCACCAAACCCTGGGGACAGACAGCGGTCTGCTAATGAGTAAAGCGACAGAGCCGGAGCCGCTCTGTCGCATATTTCAAATGGCGACAAGTCCCCGGACGCCCTCGGTCTCCATATTTTTGCCGTCGCCGCTTTGAATAATACTGCCGCGCGACATAATCAGATATTTATCGGCCAACTGCTGCGCAAAATCATAGAACTGCTCCACCAGTAAAATGGCCATATCTCCCCGGTGCGCCAGTTGAGAAATCACCTGACCAATCTCTTTAATCACTGACGGCTGGATCCCCTCAGTGGGTTCATCGAGGATCAACAGCTGCGGGCGACTTGCCAGCGCCCGTCCAATCGCCAGTTGCTGCTGTTGCCCACCGGACAAATCACCGCCCCGCCGGTGCTTCATCTCCTGTAAAACCGGAAAGAGCGCGTAGATATCATCCGGGACGCATCGGGCCTCCTGTGCTGAAAAACGGGAAAGGCCGAGCAACAGATTCTCTTCCACCGTCAGACGTGGAAAAATATCGCGCCCCTGTGGGACATACGCCACACCGGCCCTGACCCGCTGATGTGGTTTCCACTGAGTGACATTTTTTTCCTGCCAGAGCACGCTTCCACTACGGGCAGGAATAAGCCCCATCAGGCACTTCAGAAGCGTCGTTTTCCCCACGCCGTTACGCCCCAGCAGACATGTCACCTCGCCGATACGCGCATCAAAGTTCACACCTCGAAGAATATGACTGCCACCATAATATTGATTCAGTTCTTTCACCTGCAGCATCTGCACCCCTTAACGTCCGAGATAAACTTCAATAACCTGCTCATTGGCCTGCACTTCACGCAGACTCCCCTGAGCCAGTACACGTCCCTGATGTAATACCGTGACGCGATCGGCGATGGTTTCGACAAATCCCATATCGTGTTCAACAACCATCAGGGAGTGCTTCCCGGCAAGCTGGCGAAACAGCTCCGCCGTGTATTCCGTCTCCGCATCCGTCATACCCGCAGCAGGCTCATCCAGCAGCAGTAAATGAGGTTCCTGAACCAGCAGCATGCCAATTTCAAGAAATTGTTTCTGCCCGTGCGAAAGCAGCCCGGCGCGACGGGCCCGCTCGTTACCCAGGCGCAACAGCGCCAGTATTTCATCAATACGATCCCGCTGTTCGCCTGTTAGGCGCGCCCGTAGAGAGCCCCAGACAGATTTATCGCTTTTCAGCGCCAACTCCAGGTTCTCCTCCACCGTTAACGCTTCAAATACCGTGGGCTTCTGAAATTTCCGCCCAATCCCCTGACGTGCAATGGCGATGGGATCCAGCGTTGTTAAGTCGGCTGACTGATCGTATATCGCACGACCGCTTTGCGGCCTGGTTTTGCCGGTAATGACATCCATTAGCGTCGTTTTTCCGGCGCCGTTGGGACCAATGATGCAACGCAACTCCCCAACGCCAATATTGAGCGTGAGATCCGTTAACGCTTGAAATCCATCGAAATTAACGTTAATTTTTTCCAGCTGTAACACGGGGTCCGTTTGGTCGCGAAACCGATCCCCAGGCATCTGGCGAGTGAAAAGTCCTTCATCTGGCTGCATTATTTGTCTCCCTTGCGAAACAGGCCAATCACGCCGCGAGGTAAAAAAAGCGTAACGCCGATAAAGATCAGGCCAAGAAACAGCTGCCAGTATTCCGGCATGATGACGGTAAACAGGCTTTTAGCGCCATTCACCAGTACGGCGCCAAAAACCGGGCCGATCAGGGTTCCACGCCCGCCGAGCGCAACCCAAATCGCCGCTTCAATCGAGTTAGTCGGCGACATTTCGCTGGGGTTAATGATTCCCACCTGTGGAACATACAGCGCACCCGCCAGACCGCACAGCACGGCGGAAAGCGTCCACACCAGCAGCTTGAAACCTTTTGGATCGTATCCACAAAACATCAGACGATTCTCGGCGTCGCGTACGGCAGTCAGAATACGACCAAACTTACTGCGGGCCAGCGCCAGCCCCAGCCATATTGCCAGTACCAGCAGCAGGACTGTCGCCAGAAACAGCGCAATACGGGTTGAGGTCGCGGTCACCGGGAATCCCAGAATGGTGGTAAAGCCAGTAAAACCGTTATTTCCTCCAAAGCCGGTTTCGTTACGGAAAAACAGCAGCATTCCGGCGAAAGTCAGAGCCTGGGTCATGATGGAAAAATAGACCCCTTTGATTTTTGAACGGAAGGCAAACCAACCAAATACCAGGGCCAGCAGGCCCGGCACCAGCACAACCAGCAGCATCGCCCAGATAAAGTGTTGCGTCCCCCACCAAAACCAGGGCAGCTCGGTCCACGACAGGAACGACATAAAGGCCGGTAACTCTTCGCCGGAGGCCTGACGCATCAGGTACATTCCCATCGCATAGCCCCCAAGCGCAAAGAAGATACCGTGGCCCAGCGAAAGCATTCCCGCATAACCCCACACCAGATCCAGCGCGACCGCCACAATGGCATAGCAGAGAATTTTTCCGGCCAGCGTCAGCGTCCACACCGATATGGCCAGCGGATGTTCCGCAGGTAACAGCGCCAGAAACGGCAGAACAATCAACGCGAGCAATAAGCACAGTCCCAGGACGCGTGTCGCCCGCGGCGCTTTACGCGCCAGCGTCAATGTCATTGGCATCGTCATCAGTCAATAACCCTCCCTTTTAGCGCGAACAGCCCTTGAGGACGTTTCTGAATAAACAGAATAATCAGCACCAGAATCATAATTTTGCCGAGAACCGCCCCCACCTGAGGCTCAAGAATTTTGTTGAAGATCCCCAGCCCAAACGCGGCGGCCACACTCCCGGCGAGTTGCCCAACACCGCCCAGCACCACCACCAGAAACGAATCGATAATGTAGCTTTGCCCCAGTTCCGGTCCTACGTTGCCTAATTGCGAGAGCGCGACGCCCCCCAGCCCGGCAATCCCTGAACCAAGACCAAAAGCCAGCATATCGACGCGTCCGGTAGGTACGCCGCAGCAGGCCGCCATATTGCGATTTTGCGTCACTGCACGCACGCGCAGCCCGAGACGCGTTTTATTCAACAACAGCCAGGTGAAGAACAGCACCAGCATGGCAAAGCCAAGCACCACAATTCGGTTCCACGGCAAAATCAGATTGGCATAAACCTGAATGCCGCCGGAAAGCCATGCCGGATTGGCGACTTCAAGGTTTTGCGCGCCGAAGGTCATACGCACCAACTGGATCAGCATCAGACTGATCCCCCATGTCGCCAGCAGTGTTTCGAGTGGACGTCCGTATAAATGGCGAATCACCCCGCGCTCGAGCAGCATTCCCACCGCCGCGGTAAGTAAAAAGGCGACCGGAAGCGCAATAACTGGATACCAGGCCAACCATTGCGGGAAAAACTGGCCGATAATCTGTTGCACCATCCAGGTACAGTAAGCGCCAAGCATTAACATCTCGCCATGCGCCATATTAATGACGCCGAGTAGCCCGTAGGTAATAGCCAGCCCCAGTGCCGCCAACAGCAAAATTGAGCCCAGCGACAGCCCCATAAATGCCTGTCCAAGAAGATCGCCAACCTTCATGCGATGCGCGATGGAATTCAGGCTTTCGCCAGCGGCCGCACGAACGCGCGCATCAGGTTCATGTTCAGCCTGGGTGAATGGCAGCAGGCGTGCCTGGGTTTCAGGATCGTTTGACGCCCCGAGAAGTTCGACGGCCTGCCGTCTAACCTCTGGCAAGGTGCTGGTTAGTTGCAGGTTTGCCAGTGCAATCTCCAGCGCGGATTTCACGCCAGCATCTGGCTCCCGGGCCAGTTGTAGCTGCAAAAACGGCAGCATGCCCGGCTGTGCCTCACGTTGTAATGTACGTGCTGCCCCTTTTCTCATGGTGACACTGTCACTTAAAAGTTGATGAACGGCCCACGTTCCGGCCACCAGATTACGCAGGCGGTTAGTCAGGCGGACTTTTTTAAGCTCGCCGGACGGAGATGCCGCGGCTCCTAACGGCTGTACGTGCGAGTCGTCCACGATGAACGCATTTTTCGCGTCATCGGTCAGCAGGTTCTCATCTCGCAGCGCGCTAAGCAGCGGCATACGCTGAACGTCTGGATTGACCGCCCATTGTTCAAGCAAGGCGGCCTGCTGAGTTCGGCTGCCGGCGGTAAAGGTATCGGCATCTGCGGCCTGCGCTATCCACGGCATAAACCACATCAGCAACAGCACACCACGAATAAAACGCATAGCTTTCATAAGCGTTCTCCAAAGCGTTGCCCTCCCGCGGGAGGGCGTAAGATCAGTTGCTGGCGGTTTTCACGGGCTGGTCAGATTTTTTATCATTACCGGCGATGTACGGACTCCACGGCTGGGCGCGGACCGGCTCATCGGTTTGCCACACCACGTTAAACTGGCCGTTGCCTTCAATCTCGCCAATCATGACGGGTTTATGCAGGTGATGGTTGGTTGCATCCATGGTCAGGGTAAAACCTGATGGCGCAGCGAATGATTGCCCCGCCATAGCGGCGCGAACTTTATCCACATCGGTAGTTCCGGCTTTTTCTACCGCTTGCGCCCACATATGCAGGCCTACCCAGGTGGCTTCCATAGGATCGTTCGTTACCACCGAATCCGCGTTTGGTAGCTTATGGGCTTTGGCATACGCCCGGTAATCCGCGACGAACTTTTTATTGGCCGCATTATCTACGGACTCAAAGTAGTTCCACGCAGCAAGGTTGCCCACCAGCGGTTTGGTATCAATTCCTCGTAATTCCTCCTCACCCACGGAGAATGCCACCACCGGAACATCGGTGGCTTTCAGCCCCTGGTTCGCTAACTCTTTATAGAATGGAACGTTAGAATCCCCGTTGATGGTTGATACCACCGCCGTTTTCCCCCCTGCGGCGAATTTTTTAATACTGGCGACAATGGTCTGGTAATCGCTGTGTCCGAATGGGGTATACACCTCTTCGATGTCTTTATCGGCAACGCCTTTCGAATGCAAAAAGGCGCGTAAAATTTTGTTAGTCGTACGCGGATAGACATAGTCCGTACCCAGCAGGTAGAAGCGCTTAGCGCTGCCGCCGTCCTCACTCATCAGGTACTCAACCGCCGGGATCGCCTGTTGGTTAGGCGCCGCGCCGGTATAGAAGACGTTAGGCGACATCTCCTCACCTTCATATTGCACCGGGTAAAACAGCAGACCGTTTAATTCTTCAAACACCGGTAAAACAGATTTACGCGAAACCGATGTCCAGCAGCCGAAAACCACCGCCACCTTATCCTGACTCAGCAACTGACGTGCTTTTTCAGCAAATAACGGCCAGTTCGAGGCCGGGTCAACCACTACAGGCTCCAGCTTTTTACCCAACACACCACCCTTCGCATTGATTTCATCAATGGTCATCAACGCCACATCTTTCAGCGGCGTTTCGGAAATAGCCATCGTGCCGGATAACGAATGCATGATGCCAACTTTAATGGTGTCGGCTGCCTGAACGCTAAAACTCATTCCCATTGCTACTACAGAGGCGGAAAGCGCAAAAGCTTTTAAAAATGTACGACGCTGCATAGTTTCACTCCTGAAATTAGACTTGCTGAAAGCTCCGGTGCAGCCGGGCAGACAAAACGGTGCAAATTAAGGGTATTCAGAAGTGATAAGGCAAAAACGATGCCAGATATTAAAACATCACATAAAATCAATAAATTAGCGCGTCATGTACAAAAATTAGTATTAAAACCCCCCACCAGAAGGATTAATCAAACGAAAAATTGAACCACCATGAGACAACTCTGCATTATAAACGTGCAACAGTCTGTGTCTGCAGCACACCGTGATAACGGCGTCTCCGGGTTGAAAAGCAGGGTTATTTGCCTGCAGATAAATGTGTCTCGTCACTATTATTTATTTTTCCCGACGCCATCACGTCAAAATTTTACTTTTCAGCCAAAATAATCACACAGTTCAGCCTTTGTTTAAGATTGAATTGCTACTATAGTCATAAGCGAGGTGAACTTAAGGTAAGAGAGGAAACTCACAGATAAAGGAGCATTTACTATGCTGGGTAATATGAATATTTTTATGGCTGTTCTGGGAATTATTTTATTTTCCGGTTTCCTGGCCGCGTATTTTAGCCACAGATGGGATGATTGATGAACGGAGATAGTCCTGCACCGACCCGGCCCCTTGTAGCGTAACTGCACAAGGGGCCATTTTTTTTACCTGAATCGCCCTCCTGGCACTTTTTCCCTGGTTTACAGATAAAAAAAACCGCCGGATAAACCAGCGGTGAATGCTTGCATGGATAGATTTGTGTTTTGCTTTTATACGCTATCTGGCAATTCCCTGCGAAGATAACGGATATTTGGCTAATCTATCATCGACAACCCCAATGAAAGTTAAACGAAACGCAACTACCTTGAAACGGTGTTCGCAAATCTCACGCGCTCAAGGGGTATGAGATCTCATCACTGGCGTCAACCAGAGTGATCCGCTCGCGTTCATCCATGAACATACAGCGATTCCTGCCGGCCTGTTTTCCTTGATACATCGCGTTATCAGCCCGACCAAGAGCGGTATCCAGCGCTTCTCCCTGTTGAACTCGTGTTATTCCAGCCGTTACCGTGATTCCGATCTCTCCATCAGCATAGGGTATTTTTTTCTGGCCAATAAGCTGACACAATCGCAAACCTGCCTGGCAAGCCTGTTCATCCGTTTTTGTGCGGATGATGATAATAAACTCTTCACCACCGTAGCGGTAAGCCACCTCATCATATCGTGTCCATGACAACAAATTTGATGCCAGAGCGCGTAATACCACGTCCCCCACCAGGTGACCATAAGTATCGTTAATGTGCTTAAAACGGTCGATGTCCAGCAACAAGATATAGAGATTAAGCGGCTCGGCATCGAGTAACTGCTGGTCAAAAGTCTCATCAAGCATTCTTCTGCCGGGTAAGCCTGTTAATACATCGATATTACTGCGGATGTTCAGTAAATATATTTTGTAGTCCATTACAGCAGACGTAAATGCCAGTAACGCGTCCTGGAAGCTGTCGAAATGCCATGAATGGCTACGATTCTCCACTATTGCCAATAGCAACTCCTTTCCTAATAAATGCATCTTTTCATGGGCTGCATTTATCTTACTTACATAACTACAATCATCCTCATTGTGCAATGGATGATAATTAAGCCACTGTCCAAATTGACAAACAAAATGAGAGTTGTCACCTACAATATCCGGCTGAGTGACATCGGAGGACACAACGCAGCGGAACATTTTCACCATCCATTTATAGTGAGCATCAATGGACTTGTTCAATGCTAGCAAAATCGCATCTATTTCCGCCGTATTTTTCATCATCACGACCTCCCTCCCTGTTCGAGCGTCTAAGATATAATTATCTTAACGACAAAAAAGAAAATTTATGTAAATTTTTTAATAGTAGTTATTAGACAACAAATTAACGACTCCTTCATTATAGGTCGCAAGATGATTGAAACTCACACTTAACCATTAAATATCAATGAGATATATTAACCACCCCTTTCCTTGTTTCATATTTAATGAAACGAAAACATATCAAGCAAAACAATATACAACTCGGACAGCATAGTTAAAATGAGAATAAGCGTTATCAATTGGAACGATGAACACAAGATAAAAAACCGGGCATCACGCCCGGTTCTTCTCGTCATCTAAACAAACCTTACGCGCTCAAACCACGATGTTTGAGCATCGGCTCCATTTGGGGATCGCGTCCGCTCCAGTGGCGATAAAGCACAGCTAAATCAGTGCTATTCCCGCGCGACAAAATCGCATCGCGGAATTTCTGCCCGTTTTCCCGGGTTAATCCGCCCTGCTCTACAAACCACTGATAGCCGTCGTCGGCCAGCATTTGCGTCCACAGGTAGGCGTAATAACCAGCGGCATAGCCGCCGCCGAAAATATGGGCAAAATAACTACTGCGATAACGTGGCGGCACGGCCTTGAGATCCAACCCTTCTGCCACCAGCGCCTGCTGTTCAAATTGATCGACCGGATGAGATGCGTCGCTCATTTCCAGAGAGTGCCAGCGCATATCCAGCAATGCGGCGCTGAGCAGTTCAGTCATGTCGTAACCTTTGTTAAACAGACTTGCCTGCTGCATTTTATCTCGCAATGCCTGCGGCATGTGCTCCCCGGTATCGACATGCCGGGCAAAACGGGCAAAGACCTGCGGATGACTCGCCCAGTGCTCGTTGATCTGCGAAGGGAACTCGACAAAATCCCGCGGAGTATTGGTTCCTGAAAGTGTGGCATAACGCTGAGTGGCAAACAGACCGTGCAACGTATGTCCAAACTCATGAAATAACGTAATAACATCATCCCACAGCAGTAACGCGGGCTGCTCTTTTGCAGGTTTTTGATAATTACAGACGTTGTAAATAACCGGTCTGGTTTCGTTAAGTAGCGATTGCTCAACAAAATTACCCATCCAGGCTCCACCGCTTTTTGATTCCCGGGCAAAGAAATCACCGTAAAATAACGCCAACCCTATGCCATCATGATCGAATATTTCCCATACCCGTACATCCGGGTGATAAACAGGAATGTCGAATCGCTCCACGAATTTGATGCCATAGAGCTGATTGGCCGTCCAGAAAACGCCCTCGTTCAGTACCGAATCCAGGGAAAAATAAGGTTTGAGCTGAGCCTCATCAAGGGCATATTTCTCACGACGGACCTGCTCGGCATAAAACGACCAGTCCCAGGCCTCGGCGCTAAACTGCCCGTCTTGCTGAAAGATAACTTTCTGGATTTCAGCCTGCTCATCTAACGCTCGCGCTCGCGCGGCCGGAACAATAGACCGCATGAATGTCAGTGCCGCTTCCGGCGTTTTTGCCATCTGGTCGGCAATTTCCCATGCAGCGTAATTAGCAAAACCGAGCAGTTTCGCCTGCTGCATCCGGATCTCCACCAGTCGCTGAATAATAGCCCGAGTGTCGTTAGCATCATTGTTTTCAGCCCGTGTCCATGCGCGGGTGAACAGATTTTCACGGGTCTGACGATCGCGTAATACCGCAAGCGCTGGCTGCTGAGTGGTGTTTAATAACGGGATAACCCAACGCGCTTCAAGCCCTTTTTCCCTTGCAGTTTCGGCGGCAACAGCAATTTCCTCTGTGCTGAGCCCGTCCAGATGCCGGACATCATCCACCACCATAGCACCAGACTTGTTCGCCGCCAGCAGGCGTTGATTAAACTGGCTGGTCAGCGTGGCTGACTCCGTATTAAGCGCTTTAAGGCGGGCTTTATCCGTCTCATTCAGACAGGCGCCGGCCAATACAAAACGCTGGTAGGCGACTTCCAGCAGGCGTATTGATTCGCTATCCAGTCCTGAGGAACTGCGCCGTTGCCAGACGTTTTCGACGCGGGCGAAAAGCGCACTGTTGAGATAGATATCATTGGCAAGGCTCGCCAACTCTGCGGAAAACTCTTCGTCAAGGCGTTGTAGTTCATCGTTGGTGTGCGCCGCCGTCATCGCGAAGAAAACGCTGGTCACCCGCGTGAGCAGCGCGCCACTTTGCTCAAGCGCCAGTAAAGTATTCGCAAAATCAGGGCGCTGCGGGTTTTGCACAATCCCTTCGATCTCTGCGCGCTTTTGCCGCACACCTTCATCGAACGCAGGACGATAATGTTGCACGTCAATCTGATCAAACTGCGGCGCCTGATAAGGTAATGTGCTGTGGTGTAAAAAAGGATTCGTTAACGACATCTTTCACTCCTGAAAACGATTTGTTTACCAGAGTAGACTTCCCACGAATCGACCGCAATCGTGTTAAGCAGCAATAGCTCTGAACGGAAGTGACGTGCTATGGTAGTACTACATAAAAAGCGTTGAGGAACAGTGAGATGATCGTTTTAGTAACCGGAGCAACCGCAGGTTTTGGTGAGTGCATTACGCGTCGTTTTATTGAGAATGGGCATAAAGTTATTGCCACCGGACGCCGCCAGGAGCGCCTGCAGGAACTCAAAGATGAGTTGGGTGACCGTCTCTATACTGCGCAACTGGACGTACGTAATCGTGCATCAATTGAAGAGATGCTGGACGCCTTACCTGCTGAATGGCGCAATATTGATATTCTGGTCAACAACGCGGGTCTGGCGCTGGGCCTTGAGCCTGCTCATAAAGCCAGCATTGAAGACTGGGAAAATATGATCGACACCAACAACAAAGGCCTGGTTTATATGACCCGTGCTGTTCTGCCTGGTATGGTTGAGCGCAACCGCGGTCATATTATCAATATTGGTTCTACGGCGGGCAGTTGGCCATACGCTGGCGGTAACGTCTATGGTGCAACCAAGGCGTTTGTTCGCCAGTTTAGCCTGAATTTACGTACTGACTTACACGGTACTGCGATTCGCGTCACCGACATTGAACCGGGTCTGGTTGGCGGTACGGAGTTCTCAAATGTCCGTTTCAAAGGCGATGACGCTAAAGCTGAAAAAGCTTACGAAAATACCACAGCGCTGACCCCGCAAGATGTCACTGAAGCGGTATGGTGGGTGGCGTCTTTACCCGCTCATGTCAACATTAACACCCTTGAAATGATGCCTGTGGCACAGTCTTTTGCCGGACTGAGTATTCATCGTGGCTAATTTCTCTGCCCGGCCTTGCGCCGGGTATAGATAGCCTGAAATAAGTGATAAAATACCTGGGTTAACTCTCTAAAAAGTAAGAATGAATGACCGTAGAAACGCAGCTCAACCCTACACAGCCAGTAAATCAACAGATTTACCGTATTCTTCGTCGTGATATCGTGCATTGTCTGATTGCGCCCGGTACCCCGTTGTCGGAGAAAGAGGTTTCCGTACGCTTTAATGTGTCACGCCAGCCGGTACGAGAAGCATTCATTAAACTGGCAGAGAATGGCCTGATTCAGATCCGTCCGCAGCGTGGCAGCTACGTGAATAAAATTTCGCTGTCGCAGGTACAAAACGGCTGTTTTGTTCGCCAGGCAATTGAATGTGCCGTGGTCCGCCGCGCCGCATCATTGATCACCGATAAACAGTGTTATCAGCTCGAGCAAAACCTGCATCAGCAGCGCATTGCGATTGACCGCAAGCAAATTAATGATTTCTTCCAGCTTGATGACGAGTTTCATCAGAAACTGGCTCTCATCGCCGAGTGCCAGCTTGCCTGGGACACCGTCGAGAATATTAAGGCCACGATCGACCGCGTTCGTTATATGAGCCTGGATCATATTTCCCCGCCAGAAATGCTGCTGCGTCAGCATCACGATATCTTTGCCGCACTTGAGAAACATGATGGCGATGCCGTTGAGCGTGCAATGATGCTGCACCTCCAGGAAATTGGTGAGTCCGTTCAGTTGATCCGTCAGGAAAATAGCGACTGGTTCAGCGAAGATTAATACCACACTCACCTCACATCGAGGTGAGTTTCTCCTGTATGTTTCCCTCTCCCGCACATCTGCATAAAAAAAGCTGTGATTTTGATCGAAAACAAAAAAAATCATTAACGAGAAGCGTATTTATATTGCGCCCGTTACGTGGGACTAAAAGCCCACGGGCTTTGACGGTAAGTTGGAAAGGAGAAAACACCATGAAAACATACGATCGTAACCGCAACGCAATCACCACTGGCAGCCGCGTCATGATTAGCGACTCCGGACTCACAGGCCGCATTACAGCGATAGATACCGATGGCCTGACCGCTGAGCAAATTCGCCGCGGAAAAACAGTGGAAATCGAAGGGTGTGAAGGTAAATATGCCCCCCTCGAACTGATTCGTTTGGGCATGAACTAATTGGTGTGAATGCCAGAAAACAATGCGCCATCTGGCCCGTTTACAGCCAGATGGCGACCTGAAAGGTGTTCTTCTTTACTTCAGTTTTGCAGCATACTTCGCAACCGTTGCCTTCGCCCCTTCTGCCAGTAAAGCAAGATACGCTTGTGTGACCTGGTTTTTGAACCGTTCAACCTGCGGCAGTTCACGCCCAAATATAGCATCGATAGCCAGCAGCGCCTGAACGCGCTCTTCACCTTCGTTACTGCTACGCACTGCATTCTGGATCACCGGCAACAGTGGATCGCTAATTTCAATCGCCTGGCCCTGTTCATCCACACCGCCGACGTAGCGCATCCAGCCTGCCACGCCCAGGGCCAGTAACTCAAAGCAGCTACCGTGTACAATGTGCCAGCGAACGGAATCAAGCATACGCTGCGGCAATTTTTGACTGCCATCCATAGCAATCTGCCAGGTACGATGACGCAGTGCCGGGTTGCTGTAGCGCTCAATTAACAGATCGGCATAGTGCTGTAGATCCACGCCCTTAACTTTCAGGGTTGGCGCTTGTTCCTGCAGCATCAGCGCGCGGGCGGCAAGACGATAGTTTTCATCGCCCATACAGTCGTTAATGTGCTGATACCCAGCCAGATAGCCAAGATAAGCAAGAAAAGAGTGACTGCCGTTAAGCATACGCAGTTTCATCTCTTCAAACGGAATAACATCAGCGACCAGCTCCGCGCCAGCCTTCTCCCATTCAGGGCGACCGGCGACAAAGTTATCTTCAATAACCCACTGACGGAACGGTTCGCATGCCACGCCTGCCGGGTCGCGAACGCCGGTGATGCGTTCAATTTTGTCCAGCGTATCCTGGGTAACCGCCGGGACGATGCGGTCAACCATTGTTGAAGGGAATGTCACATGTTGTTCAATCCACGCAGCCAGATCAGCATCTACCGCCCGGGCATACGCAGTGACAACATTGCGCATCACATGACCGTTTTCTGGCATGTTGTCGCAAGACATCACGGTAAAGGCGCCTAAACCCGCAGCTTTGCGACGTGCCAGGGCTTCAACAACAACGCCAGGCGCAGTTTTTGGTTGTGTAGGGTTTTGCAGATCGGCGGCAATCATTGGGTTGTCTAACATCAATTGACCGGTCGCCGGAGAGTGGCAATATCCTTTCTCGGTGATGGTCAGGGAAACGATCGCAACCTGCGGTTCGCACATCGCGGCCAGTACGCTTTCCAGACCATCAACCTGCGCATGCAGGGCATTTTTCACCACGCCCACGACTCTTGCAGTCCAGGCATCCGCAGACATTTCTGCAACGGTATACAGATTATCTTGCTGTTTGAGATCGGCAATCTGCTGCTCACCGCCAATCAGGTTCACTTCGCAATAACCCCAGTCACTGTCGTGTTCTGCAGCCAGAATATCAGCGTAAACCCCCTGATGTGCGCGGTGAAACGCGCCAAAACCCAGATGGACAATACGCGGAACCAGTTTTGTACGATCGTAGTCGGGAAGCACAGCCTTTGCTGCCAGGAGCTTGTTTTGCATGGTATGGCCTACTTATCAATGGAATCAGGACTGTCTCAGAGTAACGCCTGTATGGTTGTATGTTTTGATTTGCATTAAGCTTTTTATGATTGGTATGACATCATTTGTTTAGTTATGTACCAAAGTCAGTGAATTTGGCGGCATACTGCCGCCAAAGGATATTAATGTTTCTGCCACTGCTGGTATTCACGCTTAAGTCTTTGCGGAGCGGTTTCCGGCATCATCAACAAACCAATAATTGAGATAACTCCAAGTACAATCACATAGGTTGCAAGTCCATAGTAATGTCCACCGGTTACTTGCAGAATTTTTACTGCCACCAAGCCAAGAATGCCACTGCCTATTAGCGACCCCAGTTGCCAAATTAATGCTATTCCGCTACAGCGAATATGAGTTGGGAAAAGCTCCGGAAAATAAGAAGCCTGAGGTGCATAACACATACTATGCCCAACACTCAGCACCAGGATCATTACTATTTGTGTAAGCCAAAAACTATCCTGATTAATCGCAAGGAAGAAAGGAATAATCATAACGACCTGCAGCAGCGCACCGATAATATAGACTGGTTTACGTCCAATTTTATCGCATAGCGACCCCATCAACGGTATTGCAATGATTTCTATTATGACCGCAACGATCATTGTCTCCATCAAAATATTAGCATCAAGATTGTTTGCCTTACCGTAAGCCAAAACAATCACTGTGAACATTGCAAATGTACAAGCTTCAATCAGTTTCGCGCAGACCCCCTTAACAACAATGCCAGGAAAATCGCGGATAACTTCAACTAATGGACGTGATTCTTCTGCTTTTGTCTCCCTAATCTGAGCAAAGACCGGTGATTCATCAATTTTTAAGCGGATAAACAGCCCAACAATAACCAGTAACAGACTCAACAGGAACGGTATACGCCACCCGTAATCCATCATTGCCTCTGGAGAAAGTGTGGCATTTAACAGCGCAAAGAGCGCTAACGGCAGAAGGAAACCAACCGGGGCACCGATTTGAACCCAACTGGAAAAAAATCCACGATGTTTGGGTTCAGAATATTCAGCCGTCATCAGTACTGCACCGGCTTGCTCGCCTCCAACGCCAAATCCCTGTAATACACGAATAAAAATAAGTAAAGCTGGAGCCCAGACACCTATTTTCTCATATGTAGGTAATAACCCTATACAGAACGTCCCCAAACCAACAATTAATATAGTAATAACCAGTGCTTTTTTACGCCCAACCTTATCGCCAATATGGCCAAAGACAATTCCTCCTAATGGTCTTGCGAGGAAACCAACAGCATAGGTTGCAAAAGCAGCGAGAGTACTTATTAACGGATCGTCACTTGGGAAAAATAGATGACCAAAAAAGAGTACAGCTGCTGTCCCGTATGCAAAAAAATCATAATACTCAGCAGCAGTACCAATTGCGGATGCTGAAGCCACTCGACGAATAATGGGCTTATTATCTACGTTATTTTTAATATCGACTGAACTAACCATAAGTTTAACCTTCTGTAGGGTATTGGGTTAATCAACATCTTTCGTACGTAAAATGTATATTTACCAGTTCCACAATGTGCCATCTTCCAGGCGAGCAACGGGCAGATACGCAGGATCATACGGATATTTCGCCGCCAGTTTTTCGTCAAACTCGATCCCAAGACCGGGTTTGTCTCCTGGGTGCATATAGCCGTTATCAAAGGTCCAGTTATGTGGGAACACTTCCAGCATCTGCTCGGAATATCCCATATATTCCTGTACGCCAAAGTTCGGCACCCACAAATCAAAGTGCAGCGCGGCGGCCATGCATACTGGTGACAAATCGGAAGGCCCATGTGAACCGGTACGTACCTGATACAGCGAGGCGAAATCGGCAATCCGGCGCATACCGGTGATACCACCCGCATGGGTGATGGTGGTACGGATATAGTCGATCAGTTGTTCTTCAATCAGCTGTTTACAGTCCCAGATACTGTTGAACACTTCCCCTACCGCAATCGGCGTGACCGTATGCTGGCGGATCAGGCGGAAGCACTCCTGGTTTTCAGCCGGGGTTGGGTCTTCCATCCAGAACAGACGGTATTGCTCAATGCTTTTGCCGAAACGGGCCGCTTCAATAGGCGTCAGACGGTGGTGCATATCGTGCAGAAGATGTTCGTTGAAACCAAACTTATCGCGTACGGCAGCAAACAGTTTTGGCGTGAAATCCAGGTATTTCTCCGTTGACCACAACTGCTCTTCCGGCCATTGCCCTTTGGTGGCCGGTTCATAGGCCTGTCCTTTTCCTTTAGACATGCCGTAAGTGGTTTTCATGCCAGGTACGCCACACTGTACGCGAATGGCTTTAAAGCCCATCTCTTTATGACGCGCATAGTCTTCGAGTACGTCATCAACGGTATGGCCTGTGGTGTGACAGTAGACCATAACCCCTTCACGAGAAGCACCGCCGAGCAGCTGGTACAATGGCATATTTGCAGCTTTCGCTTTGATGTCCCATAGCGCCATATCCACTGCGGAAATCGCCGACATGGTGACCGGACCACGACGCCAGTACGCGCCTTTGTAGAAGAACTGCCAGATGTCCTCGATTCGGTGTGCATCCCGGCCAATTAGCTGCGGGCAAACATGATCTTTCAGATAGGACGCCACGGACAACTCGCGTCCGTTTAATGTGGCATCTCCCAGTCCGGTGATGCCATCTTCTGTCGTAATTTTCAACGTTACAAAATTACGCCCCGGACAGGTGACAAACACTTCAGCACCAACAATCTTCATTTTTTATCCCTTACATCTGTTCTTGTGATGCAGGAAATTTACCCAACTGAGCTACTACCATACAAGTATAATGATCAAAAAAGCGCTGATTGATCACAAAAAAGGCGCTATGCGCGCCCCCATCCAGCCACAATGATCAGCATGCCGCACAGCGCCACCAGCGCGCCTGACCAGTCATACAGGCTCAATTTTACGCCATCGACAATGCGTAGCCATAGCAGCGCGGTCACCACGTACACCCCGCCATAGGCTGCATAAACACGTCCGCTTGCTGCCGGATGCAGCGTCAGCAACCAGACGAATAACGCCAGTGACACCCCGGCGGGTATCAGTAGCCAGGCCGTAGCCCCTCGCTTAAGCCAGAGCCAGGGTAAAAAGCAGCCTATGATTTCGCATAATGCGGTGACGAAAAAAAGCAAAGTAGTCTTAAGCATTGATGTTATTCAGTTACCTTAGGTTTAAGCATGATACGACAGAATATTGCCAGCGTATCCATATCCGCTGAGTGGGTATGCCCGGAAGCCGGAATAGTGTAGAATTTAACCCTGTTTTATCGTTTTTTCCCTTTCCCATAAAAGGAATTCGCCATGAAAATTACACTGACCAAACGCCTGTGCCTGACGGCTATGCTGACGCTGGCTGCGGCTGTGTACACCTCTTCCGCATTCGCTGAAACCAGTAAACTGATCATTGAATCCGGAGACAGTGCGCAAAGTCGTCAACAGGCAGCAATGGAAAAGGAACAATGGAACGATACGCGTCAACTACGCCAGAAAGTTAATAAACGTGTAGAGAAAGAGTGGGACAAAACCGACGCGGCGTTCGATAGCCGTGATAAGTGCGAACAGAGCGCTAATATTAATGCGTACTGGGAACCCAACACCCTGCGCTGCCTTGACCGCCGTACTGGCCGCACCGTTGCCCCATAATCATTGCACTTTGAAGGATATTGAAAGGATACGATATGACTAGCGCCCTCAGTGTTAAGTTGCGCCCGCTGGAGCGTGAAGATTTACGATTCGTCCATCAGCTTGATAATAACGCCAGCGTAATGCGTTACTGGTTTGAAGAACCTTACGAAGCGTTTGTTGAGCTGTCAGACCTGTACGACAAGCATATTCACGACCAAAGCGAACGTCGCTTCGTGGTGGAGTGTGACGGTGAAAAAGCCGGTCTGGTGGAGCTGGTTGAAATTAACCATGTGCACCGTCGGGCCGAATTCCAGATCATTATTTCGCCTGACTATCAGGGCAAAGGTCTGGCAACGCGCGCGGCAAAGCTGGCAATGGATTACGGCTTTACCGTACTCAACTTATATAAGCTGTACCTGATCGTTGATAAAGAGAACGAAAAAGCCATCCATATCTATCGTAAACTCGGCTTTATGGTCGAAGGTGAGCTGATTCATGAATTCTTTATCAACGGCCAATACCGCAACACTATCCGCATGTGCATCTTCCAGCAGCAGTATCTGGCAGAACATAAAACGTCAGGTCCTAACCTGTTGCAACCTACCGCTCAGTAAAGGCGATTAGTAGTAATCGATAGTGTTTTCAATTGAGTAATGATGTTCAACTGCCGGCTTAACGCTCTCGTCAACGATAACGAGCCGGCAGTTGACCGGATTAGCATAGTCATCGTACTTGCACGTTTGTTTGACATTACCTAACGGAAGATTGTTGAGCAGGCTCACTGCGGTGTAATCCAGTTTCTTCAACGGGTCGACCGACGGTTTGGCATCTACCTGCAAGGTATTGTCCTTATTGACGGTTGTTTTGCCCAACGGGTAGCCTTCCGCATCATAGCGATATTTCACTTTCATCTCTTTTCCCGTGGCAGAAACAACGAAACCGTTATCGTCGGTATCCCACACCACACCCGCCGCAGGCAGCTCTGCTAACTGGCATTTACCCTGTAAGCGGATCCGTTTTTCCAGCGTTTCGGCATCCCGATAATAGTTAGCATCCAGGACCAGCGCCATACCGGTATTGTTTTCGATATCATGCAACTCAAGCGTATCGAAGCACCCTTCCTGTGAGAGCGTACCGACAACGCGTTTGGTGACTTCACCTTTGTCATTAAGCAGCGTCTGGCTGAAATCTTTTACCGGCCCGCGCAGAGGATCGAAATCAAATTCATTGGAAAAACTGGCCATTTCCGGCGTAAAGGAATCCAGGCCTTTGGCGTTATCACACCCGACCAGCACGACACACAGGAATCCTAACAGGGTCTGTTTCTTCACATTTTTCACCGGGATAAGAAGATAATTCTCAATCATATTAGCAAATACAGTTATTTACACCAGAAATGCTAATCTTAGTCTATGTCGATAATAAAGGAGCTGATGATGAAATACATAACAGGAATTGCCGCGCTCTTACTGGTAGTCGCGTCCCCGCAGGTTCTGGCGGCACCGGCGTCATGTGAACGCGTGAAAAGCGATATCGAACAGCGCATCATTAATAACGGCGTGGCAGAATCCAGCTTTACGCTGAACATTGTCCCCAACGATCAGGCCGATCAGCCTGATTCACTGGTCGTGGGCCATTGTGCAAACGACACGCACAAAATTCTCTATACCCGTACCAACAGTGGCAACGCCCCTGCCAATAGCACCCCAGCACAGGATGGACACGTCGCCGAACCGCAATAAATTACACCCTCCGTGCGCGGAGGGTCACTCCAGTTTGATATGCATTAATATGACATACTCATAACCAGGTAAACTCAAACCATTATTAGCATGCTATTAATTTCGTTATAGAAATTAATATATAGCGATAACTATAATGGAGTGAGTTATGTCTGAAACTGAGCAATATGGAGGCATCAGCCGCAGGACGGTAGTGAAATCCTCGGCAATCGGTTCGCTGGCGCTTGCTGCAGGTGGGCTGTCGTTACCTTTCGGAATGCGCACTGCAGCCGCTGCGGTACAACAGGCGCTACAACCTGCGGAAGAAAAAGTGGTTTGGGGTGCTTGTTCGGTGAACTGCGGCAGCCGTTGTGCCCTTCAACTCCACGTCAAAGATGACGAAGTCGTATGGGTGGAGTCCGATACGACCGGAGACGACATTTACGGTCAACACCAGGTTCGCGCCTGTTTGCGTGGGCGCTCAATTCGTCGACGGATCAATCATCCGGATCGCCTGAATTACCCAATGAAGCGCGTGGGCAAACGCGGTGAAGGGAAATTCGAGCGCATAACCTGGCAGGAAGCGCTGGATACCATCAGTGCCAGTTTGAAAAATACCGTGCACAAATACGGTAACGAGGCCGTGTATATCAACTACACCTCTGGCATTGTAGGCGGCAACATTACTCGCTCCTCACCTTATGCCTCGCTGGTGGCTCGCCTGATGAACTGCTATGGCGGTTTCCTGAGCCATTACGGCACCTACAGTACCGCGCAAATCGCGGCGGCAATGCCTTACACCTACGGTTCTAACGAAGGCAACAGCACTTCCGATATCGAAAACACGAAGCTGGTAGTGATGTTCGGCAATAACCCTGCCGAAACGCGTATGAGCGGCGGCGGAATAACTTATTTCCTTGAACAGGCCCGGGAGCGCTCTAATGCCCGGATGATCGTCATTGACCCGCGATATACTGATACCGCAGCGGGTCGTGAAGATGAGTGGATCCCTATTCGTCCGGGAACTGATGCCGCATTAGTGGCGGGAATCGCCTGGGTCCTGATTAACGAAGATCTCGTCGACCAGGCATTCCTTGACACGTACTGCGTTGGTTATGACGAAAAAACCCTGCCCGCCGACGCGCCGGCTAACGGGCACTACAAAGCCTATATTCTGGGCAACGGTGATGACGGTATTGCCAAAACTCCGCAATGGGCTTCACATGTCACCGGGATACCAGCCGAACGCATTATTAAACTGGCACGGGAAATCGGCAGTACAAAACCGGCATATATTTGTCAGGGTTGGGGGCCGCAACGTCAGGCTAACGGTGAACTGACCTCACGCGCAATCGCCATGTTGCCAATCCTCACCGGCAACGTCGGCATCAACGGCGGCAATAGTGGTGCACGAGAATCAACCTACACCATCACGATTGAACGTATGCCGCTACCAGAGAACCCCATCAAAACCCAGATATCCTGTTTTAGCTGGACGGACGCAATCGCCCGGGGTCAGGAAATGACCGCTACCCGCGATGGCGTACGCGGAAAAGATAAGCTCGACGTGCCGATTAAATTTATCTGGAACTACGCGGGCAATACCATCACCAATCAGCACTCAGATATCAATAAAACGCATGAGATCCTTCAGGACGACACGAAATGCGAAATGATAGTTGTCATTGAAAACTTCATGACCTCTTCAGCCAAATATGCCGATATTCTACTGCCTGATTTAATGACCGTTGAACAGGAAGATATTATTCCAAACGACTACGCGGGCAACATGGGGTATCTCATTTTTATTCAACCTGCGACGTCGCCTAAGTTCGAGCGCAAACCGATTTACTGGATAATGAGTGAAGTTGCAAAGCGTCTTGGCAATGATGTGTATCAACGGTTTACGGAAGGTCGTACCCAGGAGCAATGGCTTCAGTATCTGTACGCGAAAATGCTGGCTAAGGACCCCGCTCTCCCTTCTTATGACGAGCTGAAAAAAATGGGGATCTATAAACGCAAAGATCCAAACGGGCACTTTGTCGCCTATAAAAAATTCCGCGACGATCCGCAGGCCAATCCGCTTAAAACACCGTCGGGTAAGATTGAAATTTACTCCAGCCGACTGGCGAAGATTGCCAACACCTGGGAGTTGCAAAAAGATGAAGTGATTAGCCCGCTTCCCGTTTACGCCTCAACGTTTGAAGGATGGGATGACCCAAAACGCAGTTCTTTCCCACTGCAAATGTTTGGCTTCCACTACAAATCCCGTACGCACTCCAGCTACGGCAATATTGATGTTCTCCAGGCGTCCTGCCGTCAGGAAGTGTGGATAAACCCGGTCGATGCCCAAAAACGGGGGATTGCAAATGGCGATATGGTGCGGGTCTTTAACGATCGCGGTGAACTGCGCATCCCTGCGAAAGTGACGCCGCGGATCCTGCCCGGCGTAAGCGCAATGGGCCAGGGCGCATGGCACGATGCCAATATGGCCGGCGATAAGATTGACCATGGCGCCTGCGTCAACACCTTGACCACTCAGCGCCCGTCTCCTCTGGCAAAAGGCAATCCACAGCATACTAATCTGGTCGAGATCGAGAAGGTTTAAGGACTACCCTATGACAACTCAGCATGGATTTTTTATTGATTCCAGCCGTTGCAAAGAGGACGAAACGTTCTCGATGAGGAAGTTTTCAGGGCTGGCGCTGGGCTTAGTATTGCCAGTAGTTGAAAGTCCATTTCGAGACACATTAATAAGATCGCCCCACACTTTGATACGCATTAATAAAACATACCTATAAATGGGTAAACTCGTCCTACAATTAGCATGCTATTTATTCATTATATAATTAGATATATAGCGATGATTTCAATGGAGTGAGTTATGTCTGAAACCGAACAATCCGGAGGCATCAGCCGTAGGACGTTAGTGAAGTCCTCAGCTATCGGTTCACTGGCGCTTGCCGCGGGTAGCCTGTCCTTACCCTTTGGTATGAGATCCGCTGCCGCGGCAGTACAACAAGCGATGCAACCGGTTGAAGAGAAGGCTGTCTGGAGTTCCTGTACCGTTAACTGCGGCAGCCGTTGCCTTTTACGTCTGCACGTTAAAGATGATGCCGTTTACTGGGTAGAGTCTGACACAACGGGCGATGATACCTATGGTAATCACCAGGTACGCGCCTGCTTGCGCGGCCGATCGATCCGTCGCCGTATGAATCACCCTGACCGCCTGAAATATCCAATGAAACGCGTAGGCAAGCGTGGAGAAGGAAAATTTGAGCGGATCACCTGGGATGAAGCGCTGGACACTATTAGCGGTAATTTGCAGCGGATCCTGAAGGATTACGGCAACGAAGCGGTCCATGTGCTGTACGGTACAGGTGTAGATGGTGGGAATATTACAAACTCCAACGTCCCCTATCGCTTGATGAATTCATGCGGCGGCTATTTGAGTCGCTATGGTAGCTATAGTACCGCGCAAATCAGCGCCGCCATGAGTTATATGTTTGGTGCTAACGACGGCAACAGCCCGGACGACATCGCCAATACAAAACTGGTTGTCATGTTTGGCAACAACCCTGCCGAAACCCGTATGAGCGGCGGTGGTGTAACCTGGTATGTTGAGCAAGCCCGCGAACGTTCTAACGCACGAATGATCGTTATCGATCCTCGTTATAACGATACTGCCGCTGGTCGTGAAGATGAATGGCTTCCTATTCGACCAGGAACTGACGCTGCACTGGCTGCGGCAATTGCCTGGGTGTTGATCACCGAAGATCTCATCGATAAACCTTTTCTTGATAAATACTGCGTCGGCTACGATGAAACCACTCTTCCCGCCAGTGCACCGCGTAATGCGCACTATAAGGCATACATTCTGGGGGATGGGCCAGACGGAGTTGCCAAAACGCCAGAATGGGCTTCTCACATTACCAGCATTCCGTCTGAGAAAATTATCCACTTAGCGCGTGAAATCGGCGCAGCGAAACCCGCTTATATCTGCCAGGGCTGGGGACCGCAGCGTCACTCCAATGGTGAACAAACCGCTCGCGCGATTACGATGCTCTCCGTTTTAACCGGCAATGTGGGGATAAACGGTGGTAACTCAGGGATGCGTGAAGGGACGTGGGATCTGGGCGTGGAATGGTTCTCCATGTTAGAAAATCCGGTTAAAACGCAGATATCTGTCTTTACCTGGACGGATGCTATCGATCATGGCGCAGAGATGACCGCGACCAGAGATGGTGTTCGCGGCAAAGATAAGCTGGACGTGCCTATCAAATTTATCTGGTGTTATGCCAGTAATACGCTCGTCAACCAGCATGGCAATATCGCGCATACCCATGAAGTCTTACAGGATGACAGCAAGTGCGAGATGATCGTCGGTATTGAGCATTTTATGACTGCCTCCGCAAAATACTGCGACATCCTGCTGCCTGACCTGATGCCAACCGAACAGGAAGATCTCATCTCCCACGAGTCTGCCGGGAACATGGGGTATGTCATCCTTGGTCAACCTGCGACTTCGCCAAAATTTGAACGTAAACCCATTTACTGGATGCTCAGTGAAGTCGCCAAACGTTTGGGCCCGGATGTGTACCAAAAATTCACCGAGGGTCGTACACAACATGAATGGGTGAAATACCTGCATGCCAAAACCAAAGAGCGTAACCCGGAAATGCCGGATTACGAGGAAATGAAAACGACAGGCATATTCAAGAAAAAATGTCCCGAAGAACACTATGTTGCCTTTCGTTCTTTCCGGGAAGATCCCGCCGCTAACCCATTGAAAACGCCATCAGGGAAAATTGAGATTTACTCTGAACGGCTTGCCGTCATCGCAGAAACATGGGAACTCAAAGACGACGAAATTGTTCATCCTCTTCCTGCTTATGCCCCAGGCTTTGACGGTTGGGACGATCCTAAGCGCCAAACGTATCCACTGCAGCTCACGGGGTTCCACTATAAGGCGAGAACCCACTCCAGCTACGGCAATATCGATGTTTTACAGCAGGCTTGCCCGCAGGAGGTCTGGATAAACCCCATTGATGCCAATGCACGTGGTATTCGTAACGGCGACACGGTAAGGGTGTTTAACAATAATGGCCAGATGTTGATCAGCGCGAAAGTTACACCGCGCATTTTGCCCGGCGTCACAGCTATCGGACAAGGTGCCTGGCTCAATGCCGATATGTTCGGCGATCGGATCGATCATGGTGGTTCCATTAACATTCTCACGTCGCATCGACCTTCTCCATTAGCGAAGGGGAATCCATCCCACAGTAATCTCGTTCAGGTTGAAAAGGTATAAGGACTAACCCATGACAACTCAGTATGGATTTTTTATTGATTCCAGCCGTTGCACCGGGTGTAAAACCTGCGAGCTGGCCTGCAAAGACTACAAAGACCTCACCCCCGACGTCAGTTTCCGGCGGATTTACGAGTACGCAGGTGGTGACTGGCAGGAAGATAACGGCGTCTGGCACCAGAATGTTTTCGCCTATTACCTCTCCATTGCCTGTAACCACTGCGAAGATCCAGCCTGCACCAAGGTTTGCCCCAGCGGAGCCATGCATAAACGTGAAGATGGTTTTGTGGTGGTTGATGAAGACGTTTGCATCGGCTGTCGCTACTGCCACATGGCCTGCCCGTATGGCGCGCCGCAGTACAATGCCGCCAAAGGACATATGACCAAGTGTGACGGTTGTCATGACCGCGTCGCCGACGGCAAAAAGCCCATCTGCGTCGAGTCCTGCCCGCTGCGCGCGCTGGACTTTGGTCCCATTGATGCACTGCGCAAAAAACACGGTGAGCTGGCGGCAGTCGCTCCGCTGCCGGGCGCGCATTTCACCAAACCGAGCATTGTGATCAAACCCAACGCCAATAGCCGCCCGACCGGGGATACCACGGGTTATCTGGCAAATCCGAAGGAGGTGTAACATGGGCAATGGATGGCATGAATGGCCGCTGGTCCTGTTTACGGTGCTCGGCCAGTGCGTGGCTGGCGCGCTGATAGTGAGTGGCTATGGCTGGCTGACCGCTAAAGACGGAATGGCAAAACAACGTATCGTGCGCAGCATGTTTTTTCTGTGGCTGGTGATGGGCATCGCCTTTCTCGCCTCGGTAATGCATTTAGGTTCACCGCTGCGCGCCTTTAACTCGCTGAACAGGGTCGGCGCATCTGCGCTGAGTAATGAAATCGCCAGCGGTTCTCTGTTTTTCGCCGTCGGCGGCCTGTGGTGGCTGGTGGCGTTTCTCGGTAAAATGCCCGCAGCGTTAGGTAAAATCTGGCTGCTGGCTGGCATGCTGCTGGGCCTGGTTTTTGTGCTGGCGATGACCAGCGTCTACCAGATAGATACCGTTCCGACCTGGTATAATGGCTACACCACGCTGGCATTTTTTATGACACTGTTGCTAAGCGGACCACTGTTTGCCGCCCTGCTGCTGCGCGCCGCGGGTGTTTCTTTTAACGCCGCCAGATTCGCCAGTATCAGCGTTGTGGCCCTGCTGGTGGCGGTGGCCGTTATTGTCCTGCAGGGTGTATCGCTCAGTGATATTCACAGCTCGGTACAAAACGCCAGCGCGTTGGTTCCCGACTATGGCAGTTTACAGGTCTGGCGTGTCCTGTTGCTGGCTGCGGGTCTGGGTTGCTGGATATGTCCGTTAATCCGTCGCAAAGAGCCGTCAGTCGGCGGACTGGCGCTGGGCCTGGTTTTAGTACTTGGCGGTGAAATCATCGGCCGGGGTTTGTTTTACGGTTTACATATGACAGTCGGCATGGCTGTTGCAGGTTAACTTTTGGGTGCGGGGTAACCCGCACTGTTCAGGATTTTTTGCATGACCCATTTTTCGCAAGGTGACAACTTTTCTACCGCAGCGCGCGTACTTGGCGCGCTGTTTTACTATGCGCCAGACAGCGTGGAAGCCTCTGCAGTAGTCAGTGCGTTAAGGGCCGATGGCTGGCAGGCGCAATGGCCGCTTGATCAAGCAACACTCTCCCCGCTGGCAGCACAACTGCAAGCCGAGACCGATGAGCCTCTGCCGCAGGCCTGGCAACGCTTGTTTGTCGGTCCGTATGCGCTACCTTCTCCGCCCTGGGGATCCGTCTGGCTGGATCGTGAAAATGTGTTGTTTGGCGACTCCACGCTGGCTCTGCGTCAGTGGATGCGGGACAACGGCATCCAGTTTGCCATGCAGCAAAATGAGCCAGAAGATCACTTTGGTTCGCTGCTATTGCTGACAGCCTGGCTTGCTGAGAACGAACGCCACACCGAGTGCGAACAGCTGCTGGCCTGGCATCTTTTCCCGTGGTCATCGCGCTTCCTTGAGGTGTTTATCGAAAAAGCTGACCACCCGTTTTACCAGGCGCTGGGTGAGCTGGCGCGCCTGACGCTGGCCCAGTGGCAGTCGCAGTTACTGATCCCGATAGCTGATAAGCCCCTGTTTCGTTAATTTCACGACAGGCAGGATGCATCCTGCCTGTCGTGCATCCTGCCTGTCGTGCATCCTGCCTGTCGTGCATCCTGTTGCGCACGCTGAGCTTTTGCTTCTGTTGTCAAATAGCCGCAAAATACAGCGTCTGAAACTTCCTCTCTGGCCACACATGCATCATTTACATGCTTATCCTGACTTGCGCGCCATGTTTCGCCGCCTGCTGATTGCCGCGCTGATTGGTATCCTCGCTGCGTTGGCCGTCGCAGGATTTCGTCATGCTATGTTTCTTCTCGAATGGTTGTTCCTGAGCAACGACACCGGGAGTCTGGTCAATGCGGCGACAAACCTTTCCCCTTTAAGACGTATGCTGACGCCTGCATTAGGGGGGCTGGCGGCAGGATTGCTGCTTTGGGGATGGCAAAAGTTCAACCGTTTACGCCCGCAGGCTCCCACTGATTATATGGAGGCCCTGCAAACCGACGGACAATTTGACGTCAGTGCAAGCCTGGTGAAATCGCTGGCCTCGTTACTGGTCGTTGCCAGCGGGAGCGCCATCGGGCGTGAAGGTGCCATGATTTTACTGGCGGCGCTTGCGGCCTCCTGCTTTGCTCAACGTTTTACCCCGCGTACAGAATGGAAGTTATGGATTGCCTGCGGCGCCGCTGCGGGTATGGCCGGAGCGTACCATGCTCCGCTGGCGGGCAGTTTATTTATTGCCGAAGTGTTGTTCGGCACGTTGATCCTGGCGTCATTGGGACCGGTGGTGGTCTCCGCCGTCGTCGCTCTGCTCACCACCAATGTGCTGAGCGACAGCAATGCGCTGATGTATGCCGTGCACTTCACACGAGAACTGCATGTGCTGGAATACGTCATGATCGTCAGTACGGGTCTGGCTGCCGGCGTTTGCGGACCGCTCTTTATGTGGTTAATGACCGCCAGTCATAATGTTTTTTTACGCTTTAAACTCTCGCCCCCGTGGCAACTGGCGCTTGGCGGGCTGATCGTTGGCCTGCTGTCATTACTCACACCAGCAGTATGGGGTAATGGCTACAGCGTGGTGCAATCATATTTACTTTCCCCACCATTGTTGGCCGTGGTGAGCGGGATCTTCATCTGCAAATTACTGGCTGTGCTTGCCAGCAGTGGATCCGGCGCGCCAGGCGGCGTGTTCACGCCAACGCTGTTTGTCGGTCTGTCGGTGGGCATGCTGCTGGGACGGGTATGGGGGTTGTGGCTTCCGGGTCCGGATGAGATTGCCATTTTGCTGGGATTAACGGGGATGGCCACGCTGCTGGCAGCAACTACGCATGCGCCAATAATGTCGACGCTGATGGTTTGTGAAATGACCGGGGAGTATCGTCTACTCCCCGGATTGCTGATTGCCTGCGTGTTGGCGTCAGTGCTGTCGCGAACGTTACGCCAGGACTCTATCTACCGACAGCACGCTGCCGAGCATTGACAGACGGATGTACTGAGACAGCTCGCGCTGCTCTGCCCGAGGCAGATAAGGTAGTTCGCCGATTAACGGAGCGGGTAATTTTTTACTTAGCACATCAATGATTTCCGCATAATGCGCCAGCCCCGGGTTGATTCGGTTCGCGACCCAGCCAATCAGCGGCAGTCCGTCGCTGGCAATCGCCTGTGCGGTGAGGATGGCATGATTAATACAGCCTTCCTGGATACCCACCACCATCAGCACCGGCAGTTGTTCCTGCACCACCCACTCCGATAACGGACGCAGATCGTTCATCAGACTGCGCCAGCCTCCGGTACCTTCCACGACAACATGATCGACTTTTTCGCTGAGGCTTGCGAGACCGTTGGATAACAGAGTGTAATTGACCGGACCACTATGCGCTACGCTACTTTCGTCTTCGCTGAGCGCAATCGG
This sequence comes from Citrobacter sp. Ce104, assembly GCF_030334595.1. Taxonomy (NCBI): domain Bacteria; kingdom Pseudomonadati; phylum Pseudomonadota; class Gammaproteobacteria; order Enterobacterales; family Enterobacteriaceae; genus Citrobacter; species Citrobacter sp. Ce104. The sequence goes on along the minus strand of NZ_JAOWDP010000069.1, from coordinate 314,370 downwards.
GTTGACCGCTTCGTAAGGCAGTTCGATAGTGGACACGCTTTGCAGCACCAGCGCATCTTTGTTGCGCAGGCCTTCAGGTGTCTCTTTGCTTCCTTTGGCTACGGGTTTGTAACCCGCAACGCTTTTACCCCCTGACGCTAACGCTTGTAGTAATGCGCGGGAAACCACGGTCTTCCCAACAGAAGTGTCTGTACCTGTAATAAAGAAACGCTTCAGCATCACTAACTCCACCGTTATGCTTTGAAAATATAAATCAGGAAAATAAAACAGTGGAGAAAGTCTAAGGTATGATGACGAGAATCAGCTTGAGATAGCGCAATTTTTCGTACAACAGTTAAAAAATGTTAACCCTGTAATAGACGAATCAACAAAGAACCGTTATACATCGCGTCCTTAACGAGCGCGGCCCCCGCCATCGTCCCTTGATTGGTGAATTGCGTACTTTCAACGACTATATGCTGACTGTAGGCCGGGAGCGCCTGCTGACGAATGCTGTCAGCAATAGTGGGGAACAGAATATCCGCCGCTTTACTGAGCGGAGAACCAATCAATATCTTTTGCGGGTTGAACAAATTCACCATGATGGCCAGAATGCGTCCGACGTGGGTCCCTACGCCGCTAATGATATCTTTCGCCAATAAATCACCCTGCATTGCCGCCAGACACAGTGCGTCTACCGTCAGCGGTTGTCCGTGTAAAGAAGAACTCATTGACTGCTTCAAGCGCACCTGCGCCAGTTCGAGCACGCTGTCGACGCTGGCGATCGTTTCCAGACACCCATGGTTACCGCAGTAGCAGCGTTTACCGTACGGATCCACCTGCGTATGGCCAATTTCCACCAGGCTACTGCTACCGGCATGTAGTAAATGACCGTCAGTGATCACCCCGGCACCCACGTTATGATCGATCACCACCTGAATGACATCGCGCGCGCCGCGCGATGCGCCGAAAAGCGCCTCAGCCATGGTCCAGGCGCTAATATCATGCTGAATATAGACCGGTACGCCAGTATGGTTCTCAAGCGCCTGGCCCAGCGGCATCTCTTTGACATCTTCGTAAAATGGCATGCGATGCACGATACCGTTTTCAGTATCAATAATGCCGGGTAAGGTGATGGCGATGGAGGTTAAGCGTTCCAGCTTTTGTTGGTGGCGGATGAAAAACTGGTCGACCTGAGTAATAACACGTTCCAGCAGCGGTGTTTCACTGACCAGCGCCATTTCGAGACAATCTTCTACCACCAGTTTGCTGCTCAGATCGCGCAGTGCCAGAAAGATCTCGCCGCGACTGATACGAATGGATAAATAGTGCCAGGCTTCCGTTTCAACAACCAGCCCAACAGCCGGACGCCCACGGCTGCCCGCTTCCTTGATTTCCAACTCTTGCACCAGGTGCGCTTCGAGCATTTCGCGGACAATTTTAGTAATACTGGCTGGCGCCAGTTGCGCCAGGCGAGAGAGATCAATACGCGATACCGGACCCAGCTGATCAATCAGGCGGTAAACTGCGCCAGCATTGGTCTGCTTAATTTGATCGATATGCCCAGGCTGACTATCAGCAACCACCACTTACTCCCTTTATTTTCGCGCTCCGAAATAATCTGCGGGCTATGGTGAAGCACTTCAATGGCTTCCGTCAACTTTTTACTTAGCCTTGTGATTTACTGCACATTTTCGCTCATTTTTAAACTAAATTAATCGCCTTAACTACCGCCAGAAGCTGTTCCCGAAAGCGTTGCGCGGCGTGACTTTGCTCATGATGCTTTGGCCACACTAACCACATTTCTGAAACGGCATCTTCCTCCGCTATCGGGATCCAACACATTTCATACAATTGCACCCGTTTAAAGGAAGCGGGAAGAATGGAGACACCTAATCCTGCGGCCACCAGCCCGATGATAGTCATCGCCTCACCAACCTCCTGAGCGATAGTCGGCTTCAGTCCATAGCGACGCATCAGGCCAAGAATATCGTCATACAACCCCGTCCCTACATGGGGGTCAAAAAAGACAAATGGCTCATTGGCCAGTTCCGCCAATGTGACCACGGGCTTTTGCGCCAGCGGATGCGTACGCGGGATCATCGCCATCAGCGGCTCATGCAGAATGATTTCATGCTCCAGCGTTTCAGGAAGCTGTGTGTTGCGCAGAAGTCCCAAATCCAGCGTTCCTTCATTAAGCGGAGCAATTTGCTCGCGCGTATTCATTTCGCGGGTTTGCATATGCACTGCAGGGTAGCTTTGGCGAAACACGGATAAGGTATCTGAAACCGCTTTGATAAACGGTGCCGAAGACGTAAAACCGATACGCAATTCCCCCGCTTCTCCCAGATGAAGCCGCTCAGCCCTGGCAGCGGCTTCATTAACCAAACCGAGGATTTGCCGACTGTCCGCCAGGAACTGCTTTCCGGCAGAGGTCAGCGCCACGCTGCGATTAGTCCGCGCCAGAAGCCGGGCGCCGACCTGCTGCTCCAGGATTTGGATCTGCTGGCTAAGCGGCGGTTGCGATATATTCAGCCGCGCCGCCGCCCGACCAAAATGCAGCTCTTCAGCAACCGCTACAAAGTAACGTAAATGACGCAGTTCGATATTCATATTTTTAAGATATCATTTGAGATTATTAATATATTAGACAGAATATTGTGATTTTCATACTCTTAAGGCTAGTCCTGTAGAAGTTTTGATTGAGCAAGGATTTCAAGTGAGCCGTACAACAACTGTCGATACCGCGCCAACCAGCGATGTTGATGAACAGATAGTTACCCCGCCGGATGGTTTTATCAAACGCGGAACATCCCCATTTATGCGCGTCACTCTGGCGCTGTTTTCCGCCGGGTTGGCGACTTTTGCTCTCCTCTATTGTGTGCAACCCATACTACCAGTGCTCTCAAACGAGTTTGGAGTCTCTCCTGCCAGCAGCAGTATTTCGCTTTCCATCTCAACGGCGATGCTGGCGATCGGTTTACTGTTTACCGGTCCACTTTCCGATGCGATAGGCCGCAAGCCGGTAATGGTTACGGCGCTACTGCTCGCGTCCTGCTGTACGTTGCTTTCGACGATGATGACCAGTTGGCACGGTATTTTAATCATGCGCGCGCTGATAGGGCTTTCGCTCAGCGGCGTGGCGGCAGTGGGAATGACCTATCTGAGCGAGGAAATTCACCCCAGCTTCGTCGCCTTTTCAATGGGCTTATATATCAGCGGTAACTCAATTGGTGGTATGAGTGGTCGTTTGATCAGCGGCGTTTTTACCGACTTTTTTAACTGGCGTATCGCGCTGGCGGCGATTGGGTGTTTTGCCCTCGCCTCCGCGCTGATGTTCTGGAAAATCTTACCGGAATCACGTCATTTCAGACCAACGTCGCTACGCCCGAAAACGTTGTTTATCAACTTTCGTTTGCACTGGCGCGACAGAGGGTTGCCGCTGCTGTTTGCGGAAGGCTTTTTACTGATGGGGTCGTTTGTCACGCTGTTTAATTACATCGGCTACCGTCTGATGCTCTCTCCGTGGGAACTCAGCCAGGCGGTGGTCGGCCTGCTTTCCGTAGCGTATCTGACCGGGACCTGGAGTTCGCCGAAAGCGGGTTCTATGACTACCCGCTATGGACGTGGCCCGGTAATGCTCTTTTCAACCGGCGTAATGTTGGCTGGACTGTTGATGACTCTGTTCACTTCGCTGTGGTTGATCTTTGCCGGGATGCTGCTCTTTTCAGCCGGGTTCTTTGCCGCGCACTCTGTGGCAAGCAGTTGGATTGGACCGCGGGCAAAACGCGCTAAAGGCCAGGCGTCTTCCCTGTATCTGTTCAGCTATTATCTGGGTTCAAGCATTGCCGGTACGCTGGGCGGCGTATTCTGGCACAGCTACGGCTGGAACGGCGTGGGTGGATTTATCGCCCTGATGCTGGTGCTGGCATTGCTGGTCGGCACACGTCTGCACCATCGTCTGCACGTTTAATCTACGATGCCCGGGTTCCGGGCATCGCCTTCATCAACCAGGCTGTAACGTCTGAGCCGCCATTTGCAGGGCAATAACCGTCCCGTTCATCACTATATGCAGCATAACTGGCATCAACAGCCCGTTACTTCTCAGTCTGGCGATGATCAAAACCTGCGACACAAGAAACAACATCAGCAACGTGCGCAAATCCACATACTGTGTATGCATGATGGCAAAAATGACCGATACCACCACCGACGACAGCCAGGTTTTATTATTGAACCAGTACTGGAATGCGTTGAATAAACAGCCCCTGAAAACAATTTCTTCATAAACTGGCGCAATAAATATCAGAGTAAGAGTAGATAACCACAGCGCATAGCTGTTTAGGGATATCTGGCTGGTCACCCACGCTTCGGTTTGTCTGAGGCCCAGAATCCATGGCAGGATGAGCTGAATAAACAACAGCGCCACGAACAAAATGGTAAACCACCTGGCGTTGAAAATTCCTTTGCCCAACCCCTCTCTTTTTCTGAAGAAGAAATAATGCAGCGGAACCAGCACAACAAATTCCAGCGCAAACAGCAGCGGAAAAAGTAGCCCTTTGGCAAGCAGTGTCTGGCTCGCGGGGAAAAATAACGGGGTAAACGTGAGACCAAACATCAGTAAAAACATGGAAAAACAGCCAGCAACCGCTTTGGTTCTGACGATATACAGGTTGTCGGCATCCTGTGACATACGATCTCCTTGCGCTTATCAAAGATAAGTTGATGAATTATCGATATATGATAAAAATTCTCATTATCACTGACAACCTACCAACTTTTACGCAATGGCCACGGGTTCACACGAGGATTGCGGTATAGCGCTTATCGCCAGAACATTATCGTCAGCTATTTAGTGGAGAATCCGCCAGCGGCAATGAAAAACGGAAACAGGCCCCAGCCGTGGAATTAACCAGGCTGATATCCCCCCCATGCAGCTCGAGCATTCTACGCACAATCAGTAAACCCAGTCCGCCGCGCTCTGCCCGCTGCTCACGGGGAATTAACGCGGTCGGGCGTTGAAATAATACTTCTCGTACAGCCTCTTCTACTCCTGGCCCACTGTCCTGCACTTCTGCTAATAGGCGGTCTGCATCACGCCAGACTTTCAACCGCACCTCACCCCCATCAGGCGTATGACGGATAGCGTTATCCAGCAAATTCGTCACGACTCTTTCCATCATCGACAAATCTGCATTCACCAGCGGTAGCGGTCCCATTACCTCAAGGTGCAACTGCAAGTGACGCGTGGCAACAGGGAGATCAAACTTCTGCGCCACATCCTGGATCAGCTCGCCAATAGCAAATCGTTCACGCTGCGGTTTTATACCGCCATGCTCAAGCCTCGCCAGTTCAAACAGCTGTTGTGACAGATGGCGAACCTTATGTCCCTGGCGCAGCGCGATGCTAAGATAATGCCGATTTTCCTCCGGCGTCATGGTATCGGCTTTCAGCGACAGCATTTCCAGATATCCCAGCAGGGAAGTCAGCGGCGTACGTAAATCGTGCGAAATATTGGCTATAAACTCTCTGCGCTGACGATCGCTATCCGCTAATAAATCCCACTGCAGGGCAATTTTCTGCGCTAATTCGATAAACGCATTGTTCAGCAATGCTATTTCATTCGCCGGTGCCGGTTCGGGATCTTTTTGCGCCAGCTGTTTGATGACGCTAATGCTGTCCTGCTCCAGTTTAACCACCTGTCCGGTCAGTCTTTTCACCGGGTTCGTCACCCATCGCCACACCAGGAATCCAGCGATTGCACCGGCTAATAAAACCAGTATTAACGTCCAGGCCACGGTATTCCAGAGCGTTTTTTGCCAGGCGGCATTCGCCAGCATATTCAGGTCTTCGCCCTGCAAAATAATGTACAAATAGCCATGCAGCTCACCGTTCAATAAAACTGGCGCGGCGCTGAATACTTTTTGCTGGCTGCTGCGCGGATCGTTGCCGTATACGGGCAGTTCGTCCGAATTAAGGAAAACCTGAATCGGCTGTACGCTAATTTTCTGTCGCTGAATATGCCCGGGCGGGGCGGCATCGGCGAGTATTTCACCTGACGGAGAGACCAGATACAACTCCACGCTTGGATTGAGCGTCATCAGGTGATTAAAAAGTCCTTTTAAGATCTGGCGATTAACCTGCCCACTGGCATCAATAAGCGACTCACTTTTGACAATCTTGCTCGCCAGCTCCAGTGAAAGTCTCTGCACCATGGCGTCGCCATACTGTTTACTGCTGCGGATCTGGACAACGCTGACGGTAACAGCGCAAATCAGCATAATGGCGGTAAAGACAAGGGTCAGGCGCTGGCTCAGCGACAGGCGATAAATCATGGCTGATGCTCCGCGTTAACCGCAGCAAGCTTATAGCCCCGTCCCCAAACCGTGAGAATAATTTCCGGCTCCGCAGCATCTTTTTCAATTTTGGTCCGCAGGCGATTGATATGACTGTTCACCGTATGCTCATATCCTTCGTGCTGATAGCCCCACACCTGATCTAACAGCGCCTGACGCGAAAAGACCTCCCCTGGATGACGAGCGAAAAAATAGAGCAGATCGAATTCACGCGGCGTTAAATCAAGCGATTTACCGTGCTGGCGGACTTCCCGGGCTAATGGATCAATCTCTACGCCATGGAGGGTGATAATCCCCGCTTCCATACGCAGGTTCTGACTCATAGCCTCCTGACGGCGAAACAGTGCTTTCACCCGGGCCATCAACTCCAGCACCGAGAAAGGTTTGGCCAGATAATCATCGGCCCCCATTTCCAGTCCCAATACGCGATGAGTTTCACTGGTACGAGCGCTGATAATGATGACCGGAAGATAGAAACTCATTTGACGGATCCGACGACAAATCTCCAGACCGTCCACGCCCGGCAGCATCAAATCGAGGATAACGGCATCCCAGACATGCTTCTCAAGTTGCTCAAGCGCTCGTGCCCCATCAGCCTCATGAATAATTTCGTACCCTTCATCCTTCAGGCTCAGTTGCAAAAGTGCGGCAATATCGCTGTCATCTTCCACCAAAAATATCTTTTTTGCGCCAGCCATCAGTGTCATCCCCCTCTCATCGTGCTGAAAGCTTACCTCAGGCAAGGGGCGGAAGTTATCACAAAATTTTTAACTTTTCGTGAGGATCCTGGGATACGCAGGCGCACAGTATGTCGTTATCGACACGCCAGACATCAACAGGGAAACGTCGCTTTGTTTTCCCTACTATGAAAATAAAAAGGAAACGTTATGCAGAAAAAACGTCCACTTCGGGAAGCTGATGTTACAGCCGAGTCAGTATTTTTTATGCAACGACGACAGATCCTCAAAGCACTTGGGATAGGCGCGGCGGCGGCGTCGTTGTCTGCCCCGACACAAGCCGGTTTGTTAAATTGGTTTAAAGGCAACGATCGTCCGCCTGCACCGGCGGGCAAACCACTCGGGTTTACAAAACCCGAGCTTTGGCAAAACAGTCTGCCCCTGACGCCGGAAGACAAAGTGACGGGCTACAACAATTTCTACGAGTTTGGTCTGGATAAAGCCGATCCTGCCGCCAATGCCGGTAGCCTGAAAACCGATCCATGGACGTTGACCATCAGCGGTGAAGTGAACAAACCGTTAACGTTGGATCATGATGCGCTGACCACTCGTTTTCCATTAGAAGAGCGTATTTACCGGATGCGTTGCGTTGAGGCATGGTCGATGGTTGTGCCATGGGTCGGTTTTCCTTTGCATAAATTATTGGCGCTGGTAGAGCCAACCAGCCACGCCAAATACGTCGCCTTTGAAACTCGCTACGCTCCTGATGAAATGCCCGGCCAGAAAGATCGCTTCATTGGTGGTGGGTTGAAATATCCCTATGTTGAAGGTCTGCGTTTGGATGAGGCTATGCACCCACTGACACTGCTGACCGTGGGCGTGTATGGCAAAGCGTTGCCGCCGCAAAACGGGGCGCCGATACGCCTGACCGTACCCTGGAAGTACGGCTTCAAGGGCATTAAATCGATAGTCAGTATTAAGCTCACGCGCGAGCAGCCGCCGACCACCTGGAATATGTCAGCGCCGAACGAATACGGTTTTTACGCCAATGTAAATCCGCAGGTCGATCACCCTCGCTGGTCTCAGGCCACAGAGCGTTTTATCGGTTCGGGCGGCATTCTCGATGTACAGCGACAGCCCACATTGCTTTTCAATGGTTATGCCGATGAGGTGGCCTCTTTATATCAGGGTATGGATCTACGGGAGTACTTTTAAGTGAGGCTAACCGCAAAACAGATAACCGGCCTGAAAGTACTGCTGCATCTCGCCGGTTTTTTACCCCTGCTGTGGCTCTTCTGGGCCACACAGCATGGCGGATTGGGGGCCGACCCGGGAAAAGATATCCAGCACTTTACAGGCATCACCGCACTGAAGTTTTTGCTGGCTACCCTGCTGGTATCACCGCTCGCACGATACGCAAAGCAGCCTTTGTTATTTCGCACCCGACGGTTGTTAGGCTTGTGGTGCTTTGCATGGGCTACGTTGCATATGCTCAGCTATGCGCTGCTGGAGTTGGGTATGCAAAATCTGGGATTGCTAGGACATGAACTGGTTTCACGCCCATGGCTAACGCTGGGCATGACGGGTTGGATTATCTTACTCCTGCTGACGCTGACCTCCACGCAAGCCGCGCAACGTAAAATGGGCAAACGCTGGCAAACGTTGCACAACTACGTCTACCTGGCCGCCATTTTGCTACCGCTGCATTACCTCTGGTCGGTAAAAGTGTTATCACCGCTCCCCATTATCTACGCCATTTGTTTTGTCGTGTTGCTGGCTTTTCGCTATAAAAAGCTGTTACGGAAAACCAGGTATAAAGGTGTGTTTATGAAAAGTGAATGAATCACGGTAAACTTCTCACCACACCTAAGCAGAACGAGAACAAAAAATGAGTAACAATGATAATTACCATCAGCTTACTCAGACATTCAACAGGTTCGCCATCCTGAAAAACTAACAGCGGCGGACAAGAAGGCATTTCGCAACCTACTTTCGGAATTCGTTGTGTCTTGAGTATGTTACCCTGAGCTTGATCAGATGAACCAGGAAAAGGATTTCATGATGAAAAGGCTCAGTTTTAGCCGCATTCTTAAGAGGTGCGGTATTATATTCTTATTATTCTTCGTTTTTTTGACGCAAATGTTCTACAGCAACGGCTTATATAAAAGCGCTATTTGGCTTGACGGGCTTTATCGGAAGCACACACAAGGCCCCTCCTCATCTGTCACCGCCTTGATGACGCCGGAAACTGTCGAAAAGAACAAATCACTTATTAAGCAAAGCATCACGAATGACGCCATTTTTATTGAGGGCGGCGAATTTACTATGGGTCCGGATAACTGTGATAATTATGCGCCAACGCTTTCTCAGTGCGCTGGAGCTCCTGTCTATCAGGTCAAGTTAAGTAATTATTCACTGTTAAAGTTTAAAATCACCAACCGTGATTTTGATACTTTTCAGGCTGATAATGATCAATTTATCAATCCGCATCATGACCGTTTTGATTCTGAACGCTGGGAGAAAATTCATCAACATGGCAATCTTCCTGCCATCCTGAATTGGAATATGGCTAATGATTATTGTCAGTGGTTAGGGAAGTTAACGGATTTGCCTGTTGCGTTACCCACTGAAGCACAGTGGGAATATGCCGCAAGAAATCGTGGTCAGTACGTTGGGTTTATGACCGACAATAATACAATAGAACCCGGAGTTAATGTTTCTTCTTTCGAAATGAGGCAAGCAATCAAGGACGGTTATCTTACTCCTGTTGGGCAATTCCCACCTTCACCACTTGGATTATACGATCTCTCCGGCAATGGCCTTGAGTGGGTTAATGACTGGTATTCGAGAGACAAACCTGACGGCAACGGCCCTTTCATTGACCCTAAAGGACCGGCAATAGGGTATTTAGACAGTGAAGGCCCTGCGAAAGTCTTACGCCCCTATCAACCCGATGCTGATTCATCAGGTTTTGGCGTGACTGTGCACGATCGTTATTATGCTGCTGTTTCTGCTTCTGTTGACTCCGCCAGTTCCTACACGGCCCGCTGCGTTATTAATCATTCGCAAAGGATAGCGACTCATGAGTAAAAAATATTTATGGATTTCATTTCTTATCGCCGCGTTGTTGCCATGGCTGTTATTTTCTGATGCTTTGCACGATAACGTCAGCCGACTGTTCGCCCGTGTTGGCTCAATATTTTCAACCAACGATACCAACGGCCTGGTCAGGCAAACCCAGGCCGATATGATCGAGATTAAGGGTGGCTCATTTTACTTTGGTAAGTTTGATACTGAATATGGCAAACAACGTTATGCCGAACTGCGGTTCAATTACCCTTTAGAACTGAGAGAAGTTACCATTGATAATTTTTCAATGACAAAATATCAGGTTACTTACGGGGATTATGCTATCTACACGCAAGTCAACGGCAAAGATCCTGTAGAGGTCACCGATCCAAATCAAAAGGAACTGAAAGAGGACCGTGTCCCGGTTTTACTCACCTGGCAAGAAGCACGAGATTATTGTCACTGGTTGGGCAAAACAACTGGGAAGACAATGGATCTACCTACCGAAAAACAGTGGGAATATGCTGCCCGTAGCCGAGGCCAGTTTATTCTCTACCCCACGGACACCGGCATCGTAGAACCCGGAAAGAATGTACCATTGGAAACTGACAAAGAGCGAACAGACTATTCGGTGTTGCAATATAAACTGATGTCCGTCGGGAAGTTTCCTCCAAACCCACTTGGGCTCTATGATCTAGCCAGCAACGGAGATGAGTGGACGCGTGATATTTATCAGGAAACAGGTTATTGGGCTGATAACGATAAATATAAGAACGACAGAGTGGTCCGCTCCCAGTCCATGAGTGCACACGGGGGGGCACCAACAGTTTCACGCAGTTATGACGACAAGCAAGCCAGGAATACGGCGCGGTGTGTCATGGAACCTTAAGCACGATGCAAAAAAGGTGACTGAATGAACAAGAAAACTAAGCGTACTGTTTTTTCTCCACTGGTAGCCTTCTTTTCTGTAGCCGCTAAGATGGGTGCATAAATCGTGTATAAATCACGGTAAACTTCTCACCACACCTAAGCAGAACGAGAACAAAAAATGAGTAACAATGATAATTACCATCAGCTCACCCGCACGTTCCTGCGGCTCTCTCGCTTCTCCCACCTCTCGGCAATAGCCAGTTGGGACATGTTTACCATGATGCCATCAGGCGGCAGCAAAGCTCGCGGCGAAGCGCTGGCCGAGCTGAGCGTGCTTGAGCATCAGCTGTTAACCGACCCGAAGGTGGCAACGTGGATCGCCGCAGCGCAACAGGAAGATCTCAACGATGTTGAGCAAGCGAACCTTCGCGAAATGTCGCGGCTACATCACCAGGCATCCCTATTGCCCGAATCGTTGGTAGAAGCAAAATCTCTTGCGGGAAGCCGCTGCGAGCATGCCTGGCGTAGTCAGCGACCCGCGAATGACTGGGAAGGATTTGCCGAAAACCTGAAAGAAGTCGTGCAGTACAGCCGCGAAGAAGCCCGACTACGCGCAGACGCAAAAGGCTGTTCGCCTTATGACGCGCTACTGGACATCTTTGAGCCCGGAATGACCAGCGCCCAACTGGATGTCCTGTTTGCAGATGTAAAAAGCTGGCTGCCCGATCTGCTAAACAAGGTGGTGGCAAAACAGTCTCAGCAGTCGCTCATCGCCCCGGTTGGCCCCTTCCCAACCGCTATCCAGCGAGAGTTGGGGCTTGAAACGATGGCGCAGTTGGGATTTGACTTTACGGCTGGCCGACTGGATATCAGCGCACACCCCTTCTGTGGCGGCGTGCCTGAAGACGTTCGTATTACCACTCGCTATGATGAAAATGAATTGCTCGGCGCACTGTTTGGCGTGATCCATGAAACCGGTCATGCCCGCTATGAGCAAAATTTGCCACGTAACTGGTTAGGGCAACCTATCGCTCTGGCACGTTCAACCGCCATTCATGAGTCCCAGAGTCTGTTCTTCGAGATGCAACTGGGACGCAGTAAAGCCTTTCTGACACGGTTAATTCCTGCTGTAACGCGCCACTTTGGCGATCAGGCTGCATTTGAAGAAAGCAATTTCATCGCCTGGAACCAGCAGGTTAAACCCGGGTTCATTCGTGTTGATGCCGACGAGGTGAGCTATCCCGCTCACGTGATCCTGCGTTATGAAATCGAACGCGCGCTCATCAATGGCGATATTGAAGTGGATGATATCCCGGCATTGTGGAATGAGAAAATGCAGGCCTGGCTGGGGCTGTCAACGATCGGAAACTATCGTAACGGTTGTATGCAGGATATTCACTGGACTGACGGAGGCTTTGGCTACTTCCCTTCCTATACCTTGGGCGCCATGTATGCGGCGCAGTTGTTCAGTGCCGCAAACCGCGCACTGCCTGACTTGAATCAGTCTATTGCGCAAGGTGAGTTTGGTCCCCTGTTTGACTGGTTACGTCAGAACATCTGGCAGCATGGCAGCCGTTTCACCACTGAACAACTTATTACCCAGGCCACCGGAGAGCCGCTTAGCAGCCGTTATTTCCGCGCCCACCTGGAAGCCCGCTATTTGTAATCTCATACCGTGAGTCATTGTACATATCGTTACACGCCGATACCAATGACTCACGGAAGCCCTGTGATTACAGCGATATAGTTATTTCAACGGCCCCGCAGTGGGGTTGAATGAAAAACCAAATCGAGGGTATGAGAATGAAAAAAGTATTAGCTCTGGTTGTTGCCGCTGCTATGGGTCTGTCTTCTGCTGCATTTGCTGCTGAAACAACTGCTACAACTGCTCCGGCTGCTGCTGCAACCACTAAAGCTGCGCCGGCAAAAACCACGCATCATAAAAAGCAGCACAAAGCAGCGCCGCAGAAAGCTCAGGCTGCCAAGAAACACGCTAAAAAATCCACCACAAAACCGGCGGTAGAACAAAAAGCACCAGAGCAGAAAGCTCAGGCCGCTAAAAAACACACCAAAAAAGCTGCAACCAAACCAGCAGCAGAACAAAAAGCACCAGAGCAAAAAGCTCAGGCCGCTAAAAAACACACCAAAAAAGCAGTAAAACACGACACCGCTAAACCAGCAGCTCAACCTGCTGCATAACACATTTGTAGTCACTATGGCGTCCCCCACGCCATAGCATACGGCGCTAAATCGATCTGATTTAGCGCCGCCTTTCGGAGGGTAAAATGGTGTCACATTACCGCTTTGAGTTCATTCTTATTACCTTAATAATTTGCGCCTTCATTGCCATGCATTTTTATCTTTCCTGAGTGTAGTTATCTGATTTTACTCCCACTTTCCCGCCGTCCCGTCTATAGTATTAACTGAGGGTTTGCTGTTAAAAATCATAATTCCCCACCAGAGTGTGATATGCATAAAACCATTGCTGTGTTACTGGGTTCAATTTGTTTACTTCCTGTCGTTGCGCATGCGGACCAGCCAGCAACAGCCAGCGCTGAAGCAGAAAACATAAAAACGTTATTTTTTGGTCATGACGATCGCACCAAGGTGACCGACCCAACGCAATCTCCGTGGGACGCTATCGGGCAGCTGGAAACCGCCAGTGGTAACTTGTGTACCGCCACGCTCATTTCACCACGTCTGGCACTGACGGCCGGACACTGCTTACTCACCCCGCCGAAAGGCAAGCCGGATAAAGCCGTGGTGTTACGCTTCGTGTCGAAAAAGGGAGTCTGGCGCTATGAAATTCATGGAATCGAAGGCCGGGTTGATCCTTCGCTCGGAAAACGTTTAAAAGCCGATGGTGATGGCTGGATAGTACCGCCTTCCGCGGCCCCGTGGGATTTTGGCCTGGTGGTGCTGCGTTATCCACCTTCTGGGATCACACCGCTGCCATTATTTGAAGGTGATAAAGCAGCATTAACCGCAGCGCTGAAAACCGCAGATCGTAAAGTTACGCAGTCGGGCTATCCGGAAGATCATCTTGACGACTTATACACGCATCAGGATTGCGTAGTGACCGGCTGGGCGCAAAATACCGTTTTGTCACACCAGTGCGACACGCTCCCGGGCGACAGCGGTTCACCATTGATGTTGAAGACTGATTCAGGCTGGCAGTTGATTGGAGTACAAAGCTCTGCTCCGGCGGCGAAAGATCGCTGGCGGGCCGATAATCGCGCTATATCCGTAACCGGTTTTCGCGATAAATTGGAAGCGTTGGCGAAGGAATAACACATGCTGCCCGCATTAACGGGCAGCACGGATATCAGGCAAGTTTTATCATTATCATCCCGGCAAGCAACAGGGCCACGCCGATCCAGCCTTTATTATTCAGGCGTTGACCAAACAACACCCAGCCTGCCGCTAACGTCGCGGCAATCCCGAATCCGCCCCACAGGGCGTAGGCTACTGAAAGGTCGATACCTTTTACCGCCTGCGACAACGCGCTAAAGGCCGCGAGCACGGCAGCCAGCGACAATACGCCATAAATCTTGCGGCGAAATCCATCAGAAAACTTCAGAAAGACGTTAGCGACAATTTCCAGCACGATGGCCATACCAAGCCATGCGCCGTGAACCCACTCAAACTGCTGCATGGGTCACCTCTCTACCCGCTTTTGTCGGTTTTCGTGTACCTGATTTAATCAGTACAATACCTAACACCAGTGAGACCAGACCTGCCACCTTCATTGTGGACAAGGTTTCATCAAATAACAGCACACTAAATAGCGTAATAAATAAAATACCGATACCTTCCCACAAGGCATAGGCCACACCAAGGGCAATTTTTTTAACGGCAAAACTGAGAAAAATATACGATAAGGCGATCATTACCAGCATTAAAATAAAGCCCGAATTACCATGGCCGACGCTTGCCCATTTCATTGACAGCGTACCAGTAATTTCAGCCGCGATGGCCAGACCTAATAATATCCAGTAAAACATGATGCTTCTCCTGCTTGAGAATATAGTCCTTTGGGCCTACTGCATGCAGTAAACCAAAAAAATAAAATTAGTTAGCTCAGCGCACAGCGCCAGCTCAGGCAGAAGAAGGGACTAAAGCGCGTTGCGCCAGTGTTGCTCACCCGCAAGCAAGAAAGTGGAGGAGGTACGAAGAAGTGTAGGTAAACGCAAAAACATCCTGAACATATTGTCCATAATATTACAATTATCCGCAGTGTTGCTTCTCATCATCGCGGATGATAATTGTCCTCGGTAGTTAAACACAGATGATTTGTATCATAGCTGCAAGACGAACTCAAAGTCTTTTCACTTCTTTACCTGCCCCGTTTGATTTTTGTTATAACGGCTCGACGCAAATCACACTATTATTCAGATTCAAAAATGAAAAACGCAGGAATACCTATGGCGAAACCGATCATCACGCTTAACGGCCTAAAAATAGTCATTATGCTGGGTATGCTGGTTATCATCCTGAGCGGCATCCGCTTTGCCGCAGATATCATCGTCCCCTTTATTTTGGCGTTATTTATTGCCGTTGTGCTAAACCCCGTGGTGCAGCGGATGGTCAAACTTCGCATACCGCGCGTATTCGCGGTGTCATTGCTCATCGTTATTATTGTGATGCTAATGGTGCTGCTGTTTGCGTATTTAGGTACATCCTTAAATGAGCTTGCGCGTACGCTGCCACAGTATCGTTCTTCCCTCGTTATCCCGCTTAAAAATCTCGAACCGTGGCTACAGCGCGCAGGGATCGGCGTTTCCGTGGACGAACTCGTCAAATATATCGATCCGAACGCGGCAATGACGCTGGTGACCAATTTACTGACGCAGCTGTCTAATGCCATGTCGTCAATATTTTTGCTGCTGCTGACGGTGGTGTTTATGCTGCTGGAAGTTCCGCAGCTACCCAACAAGCTCAAGCAAATGATGAGTCGTCCCATTGAGGGAATGGCGGCGATTCAACGCGCTATCGACAGCGTATCCCACTATCTGGTGCTAAAAACGGCGATCAGCATTGTGACCGGGCTGGTAGCCTGGGGCATGCTCTCAGCACTCGACGTGCGTTTCGCCTTTGTCTGGGGATTGCTGGCCTTTGCTCTCAACTATATTCCTAATATCGGTTCGGTGCTGGCAGCCATTCCGCCTATTGCTCAGGTGCTGGTATTTAGCGGCCTTTACGATGCCCTGGTCGTATTGGCGGGTTATCTGGTCATTAATTTGGTGTTTGGAAATATCCTCGAACCGCGGATCATGGGGCGTGGGCTTGGGTTATCTACACTGGTGGTGTTTCTGTCGTTGATCTTCTGGGGCTGGTTGTTGGGGCCAGTCGGGATGCTGCTTTCTGTACCGCTGACCATCATCGTGAAAATCGCTCTCGAGCAAACCAACGGCGGTCAAAGCATTGCCGTGTTGCTCAGCGATCTCAACAAAGAATGAACGATTGCCCCGACATCGCGGGGCATCTGTTTATCGTTTTGCGCGCAGCGCCAGTATGGCGCTTAACAAGGTAAATAACGCAATTATCCATGCCATTGTCCATGGCGTTCCGTCGCTGAAGGCGGTCAGCAGCAACGACGAGATAATGCCACTACCGTATTGTAACGCGCCAATCAGCGCCGAGGCTGAACCGGCGATGTTCGGTACCGCATCCAGCGCGGCAGCGGTTGAAGTCGCAGCGATGATGCCATTCATCGAGAAAAACAAAAAAACGGTGACGATAATGGCAACAACGCCACCTGACTCCAGTTTAACCAGCAGCGCAAGCGCCACTGCGGCCAGCGCCGCCAACATCGTCGCATACTTTAGTAGTTGTTCCAGAGCGTGGCGTTGCACCAGACGACGGTTTACCACGCTCATGGCCATGACCCCGACAATATTGAGCGCAAACAGCCAGCCGTAATGCTGTGGATCAACATGGTAATAGCTAATATAAACAAACGGCGAACCAGTAATAAACGCGTACGCTGCAACGTAATAACACGTCAGACTCAGGGTGTAGCGCATAAAATGGCCATTAGCTAATAACGACCGGTAATGACGAAATGCGCCAGCCAAAGAGGCTTTCACCCGCTTCTCTTCCGGTAATGTTTCCGGCAACCAGTTCAAAGAGATAAACATCAGCGCGCCGATCACCACCAGGAGCCAAAAAACAGAGTGCCAGGTACTCAGGCGAATTATTTGTCCGCCAATCAACGGTCCCGCTATTGGCGCAATCGCCATTACCAGCACCAGAGTTGAAAGCATTTGCGCCGCGCGAGTGCGCGCAAACAGATCGCGGATCATCGCCCGCGCCAGCATAGGTCCGGTACAGGCACCAAGGGCCTGAAAAACCCGCCAGAATACAATTTGCGTGATACTCGTAGACATCGCGCATCCTGCAGAGCCGATGATAAAAAACACCATGCCAATAAACAGCGGTTTACGCCTTCCCAGATGATCGCTTATCGGCCCCCAAATCAACTGTGCAATGGCAAAACCTATCAAAAAACCGGTGACGGTCAGTTCCACATTGCCCTGTAAATCCTCGGCCATGGTCGGCATTGCCGGAAGATAAATGTCGGTGGAAAGCGAGGTAAAGGCCATCAGGCCGCTGAGGATCAGAATAAAAGTAAGCCCGGTCTGGCTTGCGGAAACTACCGGCGAAGCATGTTCACGTGTACGCATAGCGTCCTGTCATGTTCTAAAAAGTCAGGCAGCAGTATATACACGACGTATTATGGTGATTAGACAGCTAAAACCGCATGGGTTTATGAACTGCAATCATCAATAACGGCATATTAATAAAAACGGCCTCCGCAGAGGCCGTCTTAGTTTTCGCTAACGATTACAGCGCTTTCAGGATTGCATCCACGCTGGCTTTGGCGTCGCCAAACAGCATATGGGTGTTTTCTTTAAAGAACAGCGGGTTCTGCACACCAGCATAGCCGGTGTTCATCGAACGTTTGAACACAATAACGTTCTGCGCTTTCCATACTTCCAGCACCGGCATTCCGGCGATTGGGCTGTGTGGATCGTCCTGCGCCGCCGGGTTTACCGTATCGTTGGCGCCAATAACCAGCACTGTATCGGTATCGGCGAAATCATCGTTGATCTCATCCATTTCCAGCACGATGTCATAAGGTACTTTGGCTTCCGCCAACAATACGTTCATATGACCTGGCAAGCGCCCTGCTACCGGGTGAATACCGAAGCGCACTTTGATGCCGCGCGCGCGCAGTTTCTCGGTAATTTCCGCTACCGGGTACTGCGCCTGTGCCACTGCCATGCCATAGCCCGGGGTGATTATCACGGAGTGCGAGTTCTTCAGCATTTCTGCCGTGTCTTCCGCAGTAATCTCACGATGTTCACCGACTTCTTCATCAGACCCGGTAGAAGAACCGTCAGAACCAAAGCCACCTGCAATAACGCTGAAAAATGAACGGTTCATCGCCTTACACATGATGTAAGACAGGATCGCACCAGAAGAACCGACCAGCGCACCGGTAACGATCAGCAGATCGTTGCTCAGCATAAAGCCCGCCGCCGCTGCCGCCCATCCTGAATAGGAGTTGAGCATTGAAACGACGACTGGCATATCCGCACCGCCGATAGACGCCACCAGATGCCAGCCAAAAGCCAGAGCAATAATGGTCATCACCAGCAGCGCCAGGACCTGCAGGCCCACGCTTTCGGTACGAACAAACACCACCAGCAACAGGAAAGAAACAACCAGCGCCGCCAGGTTCATTTTATGACGATTCGGCAACATCAGCGGTTTAGAGGAGATCTTGCCGCGCAATTTGCCAAACGCCACCACGGAACCGGTAAAGGTCACCGCACCGATGAAGATACCCAGGAACACTTCCGTCAGGTGAATGTTCACCAGAATCGGTTCCAGGCCCGTGTCGTGATACAGGTAGCTGTTGAAACCCACCAGAACTGCAGCCAGACCGACGAAGCTGTGCAGAATTGCCACCAGCTCCGGCATCTCGGTCATCTCAACTTTCTTCGCCAGACGAATACCAATCGCGCCGCCGATGATCATCGCCACCAGGATCCACGCAACGTTGCCGGTATCCGGGCCAAAAATCGTTGCAATCAGCGCAATCGCCATCCCGGCGATACCGTAGTTGTTACCCTGCTGAGAGGTTTCGTGTTTCGAAAGCCCCGCCAGGCTGAAAATAAACAGGATCGCGGCAACAATGTATGCAGCTGTAACTAATCCTCCAGACATATGTTACCCCTTAGTTTTTCCGGAACATTTTCAGCATGCGCTGAGTCACGGTGAAGCCACCGAAAATATTAATGCTGGCAATAAGCACCGCGATAAAGCTCAGGAAACTCACCCAGCCACCCTGGCCAATTTGCAATAACGCCCCGACAACGATGATCCCGGAGATGGCGTTGGTCACGGACATCAACGGAGTATGCAGCGCGTGCGACACATTCCAGACCACGTAGTAACCCACCACGCAGGAAAGCGCGAACACCGTAAAGTGGCCAAGAAACTCTTTCGGCGCAACGTCGGCGAGCCAGCCAAACAAAATGACCACCAGCGCCATCACCGCATATTTGCGCCACGGTGAGACTGGCTTTTTCTCTTCTTTCGGCGCTGGCGCGGCTTTCGGCGCAGCCTGCGGCTGAGCAGATACCTGGATAGGCGGCGCAGGCCAGGTGATTTCACCCTCGCGTACCACCGTGACACCACGTACTACCACGTCGTCAAAATCGACGGTGATATTGCCGTCCTTCTCTTTGCACAACAGTTTGAGCAGGTTGACGAGGTTCGTGCCGTACAGTTGGGAAGATTGCGTCGGCAGACGGCCTGGCAGATCGGTATAACCAATAACCTTCACCCCGTTTTCGGTGGTGGTTACCTGGTTAGGGACCGTGTATTCGCAGTTACCGCCGTTTTGCGCGGCGAGATCGACAATCACGCTGCCAGCCTTCATCGAATCAACCATTTCACGGGTGATCAGTTTCGGAGCAGGTTTGCCCGGGATCAGCGCGGTGGTAACGATAATGTCGACATCTTTCGCCTGTGCGGCGAAGAGTTCCATTTCGGCTTTGATGAACGCTTCGGACATTACCTTAGCGTAACCGTCGCCGCTGCCCGCCTCTTCTTTGAAGTCCAGTTCAAGGAACTCAGCGCCCATACTCTGAACTTGTTCTTTCACTTCCGGACGGGTGTCAAAAGCACGAACGATAGCGCCCAGGCTGTTTGCCGCACCAATAGCCGCCAGACCTGCAACACCTGCACCGATTACCATCACCTTGGCCGGTGGAACCTTGCCCGCGGCGGTAATCTGGCCGGTAAAGAAACGACCAAATTCATGTGCAGCTTCAACAATAGCGCGATACCCGGCGATATTCGCCATCGAGCTTAAGGCATCCAGCGACTGCGCGCGCGAAATACGCGGCACGGAGTCCATCGCCATCACCGTCACGTTGCGCTCAGCAAGCTTTTGCAACAGCTCAGGGTTTTGCGCGGGCCAAAGAAAACTCACCAGCGTCGTGCCCGGATTGAGTAACGGAATTTCCGTCTCTTCCGGTGCGTTGACCTTCAGGATAATCTCTGACTGCCAGACGGTATTTCCGTCAACAATTTCTGCGCCTGCCTGAACAAACGCCTTATCGTCAAAACTCGCCAGTTGACCTGCGCCGCTTTCAACCGCGACGCTGAAACCCAACTTAAGCAGCTGCTCAACCGTTTTCGGCGTGGCTGCTACGCGGGTTTCATTGGTTAACCGTTCTCTTGGTATGCCAATTCGCATAATGTTCCCTTCCATCTGTATTTATGATGATGGTTTATCAATGTTCGCACGAGGCATGCGCGCACTCTCGAAAGAGGTCAGTGTTACCTCAATAAAATAAAACAGTAACAAACTCTGTATAACCTACTGAAAATGACGCTTGTGATCTAGCGCCAAAAAACAGTATTTATTATGAAACTCGCAAAATAGAGATGAATCGAACGGCAGGCAGATAAAATGCCCTAAAAATAGCCCACAAAGGCCGATAATTCGCTCAAGCGAAGCGGCAAAACATGATTACGTGCCTGCCAAAAACAATTAATTAACATTAAATTAACTTATGAAATTCAACCGCTTTATCAGTTTTGCTCGCCAAACGCCGAAATTTTCGACATATCACAAAATGTTATCGATGTTGTTACGTCAGGTGGCACGATGAGTGAAAATTGACGCAGACACTGACACAATTTAAATGCAATAATCAGCGACGTTTCTAGTCAATAACAATACCAGTACCTGGTTTGCGCAAGGCGAAGGATTATTTTTATGAAGCTTAAGAACACTCTCCTGGCGTCCGCACTTATTTCTGCGACTGCTTTTTCTGTAAATGCAGCGACAGAATTGACGCCGGAGCAAGCGGCTGCACTGAAACCCTATGACCGCATTGTGGTTACCGGTCGTTTTAATGCTATCGGTGATGCGGTGACCGCCGTATCACGCCGTGCAGATAAAGACGGTGCAGCCTCCTTTTATGTTGTTGATACCTCAGATTTTGGCAGCGGCGGTAACTGGCGCGTTGTAGCCGACATCTATAAAGCCGACGCTGAAAAAGCGGAAGCATCCAAAAACCGTGTCATTAACGGCGTTATGGAATTACCGAAAGATCAGGCCGTTCTGTTAGAACCATTCGATACCGTTACGGTGCAGGGTTTCTACCGCAGCCAGCCTGAAGTGAACGATGCCATCACCAAAGCAGCGAAAGAGAAAGGCGCCTACTCCTTCTATATCGTGCGCCAGGTCGATGCTAACCAGGGTGGCAACCAGCGTATTACTGCATTCATCTATAAAGCTGATGCGAAAAAACGCGTAGTACAAAGCCCTGATGCGATCCCAGCAGATTCCGATGCCGGTCGTGCCGCATTAGCTGCAGGTGGCGAAGCCGCGAAGAAAGTTGAGATCCCAGGTGTTGCGACTACCGCGTCTCCGAGCGCTGAAGTTGGTCGTTTCTTCGAAACGCAATCCACCAAAGGCGGACGTTACACTGTCACGCTTCCGGATGGAACCAAAGTTGAAGAACTGAACAAAGCAACTGCCGCGATGATGGTGCCATTCGACAGCATCAAGTTCACCGGTAACTATGGCAACATGACCGAAATCTCTTACCAGGTAGCTAAACGCGCAGCGAAGAAAGGCGCTAAGTACTATCACATCACCCGCCAGTGGTCTGAACGTGGTAATAACATGACCATCAGCGCTGACCTGTATAAGTAATACCCAATGCCTTATCAGGTCTACAACCCTGTAGGCCTGATAATTTCCCGCCCCCCAGTCTTCCGGTAAAACAAAAACAGCAGTATTAAGACAACTTTTCACACTATTAGTCACAAATCTCTCTATCCCCATTGCATGCGTTCTCTTCTCTCCGTAAAATCCCGCGCCTTAGTGGCTTTCACCATTTTTATGCGGTTTGCCAAAATAATTATTCTCTCACTCTCGTTTTTGTCACTGGATACAAATGGAAAAGAAATTGGGTCTGAGCGCACTCACCGCGCTGGTTTTAAGCTCAATGCTCGGCGCTGGCGTTTTCAGCCTGCCACAAAATATGGCGGCGGTAGCGAGCCCGGCTGCATTACTGATTGGTTGGGCGATTACCGGTGCAGGTATCCTTTTGCTCGCCTTTGCCATGCTGATCCTGACGCGTATCCGTCCTGAACTCGATGGCGGCATCTTTACCTATGCACGTGAAGGTTTCGGTGAGCTGATTGGCTTCTGCTCCGCATGGGGGTACTGGCTGTGTGCTGTTATCGCTAACGTTTCGTATCTGGTGATCGTTTTCTCTGCGTTCAGCTTCTTCACCGATACACCAGAGTTACGTCTGTTTGGCGACGGTAATACCTGGCAGTCGATTGTTGGCGCATCGGTGCTGTTGTGGGTAGTCCATTTTCTGGTACTGCGTGGTGTGCAAACGGCTGCCAGTATTAACCTGGCCGCGACGCTGGCAAAATTATTGCCGCTTGGCCTGTTTATCGTCCTGGCGTTCATGCTGTTTAAGCTCGACACCTTTACCCTCGATTTTACTGGCGTTGCATTGGGCGTTCCCGTCTGGGAGCAGGTTAAAAATACCATGCTCATCACCCTGTGGGTTTTCATCGGTGTGGAGGGCGCGGTGGTGGTTTCTGCCCGTGCCAGAAATAAACGCGATGTTGGACGCGCTACCCTGCTGGCGGTACTCGCCGCGCTGGGCGTCTACCTGCTGGTTACCCTGCTGTCTTTGGGCGTTGTCGCGCGTCCCGAACTGGCGGAGATCCGCAACCCGTCAATGGCAGGCCTGATGGTGGAAATGATGGGGCCATGGGGTGAAATTATTATTGCTGCAGGCCTGATTGTCTCAGTGTGCGGTGCCTATTTAAGCTGGACCATTATGGCGGCGGAAGTACCGTTCCTCGCCTCGACGCACAAAGCGTTTCCACGCATTTTTGCGCGCCAGAACGCGCAAGGCGCGCCGTCAGCATCTCTGTGGCTGACCAACATCTGCGTTCAGATCTGCCTGGTGCTGATCTGGCTCACAGGTTCGGACTACAATACGTTATTGACCATCGCCTCAGAGATGATTCTGGTGCCCTATTTGCTGGTCGGCGCCTTTCTACTGAAAATTGCCACCCGTCCAATTCATAAGGCTGTTGGTATCGGAGCGAGTATTTATGGCATATGGTTATTGTATGCCTCAGGTCCGATGCACCTGCTGCTGTCCGTGGTGCTGTATGCGCCAGGACTGCTGGTTTTCCTTTATGCCCGTAAAACGCACGCGCATGAAAATGTATTAAAACGTCAGGAGATGGCGCTGATCGGCCTGCTGCTTGTTGCTGCTGTTCCGGCGACCTGGATGTTGATGGGGTAACATTGTCCCCATCGTTCGCGACACATGGAGATTACGATGGGTAAAAAAAACCCTTTGCCA
Organism: Citrobacter sp. Ce104; assembly: GCF_030334595.1. Classification (NCBI taxonomy): domain Bacteria; kingdom Pseudomonadati; phylum Pseudomonadota; class Gammaproteobacteria; order Enterobacterales; family Enterobacteriaceae; genus Citrobacter; species Citrobacter sp. Ce104. The sequence goes on along the minus strand of NZ_JAOWDP010000069.1, from coordinate 290,487 downwards.
ATTCTTATCACCGGAGGAGGTCGACGTATCGGCCTCGCCGTCGCATGGCATTTTATAAATCAAAAACAGCCGGTTATCGTCAGCTACCGCACGCATTATCCGGCCATTGACGGCCTGCGAGATGCCGGTGCGCTGTGTATCCAGGCTGATTTTTCCAGCGATGAAGGCGTGCTGGCTTTTGCTGATGAAGTCAAAACACATACAGATGGCCTGCGCGGCATTGTGCATAATGCCAGTGCCTGGCTTGCAGAAAAGCCCGGTACTCCGCTGACCGAAGTGCTGTCAGCCATGATGCAGATTCACGTCAATACCCCCTACCTGCTCAACCACGCACTGGAAGGATTGTTGCGCGGTCACGGACACGCTGCCAGCGATATTATCCATTTTACAGATTACGTGGTGGAGCGAGGCAGCGATAAGCACATTGCTTATGCTGCCAGCAAAGCGGCGCTGGACAATATGACCCGCTCGTTCGCCCGCAAACTGGCGCCGGAAGTGAAAGTCAACGCGATTGCCCCCTCGTTAATCCTGTTTAACGAGGGTGACGATGCAGAATATCGTCAGCAGGCATTGAACAAATCACTGATGAAAACAGCACCGGGTGAAAAAGAGGTCATTGACCTAATTGACTATCTGTTAACCAGCTGTTTTGTCACCGGACGTAGTTTTGCCTTGGATGGTGGGCGTCATCTACGTTAGTGCAGTTTAATCCAACAAAAAATCAGCAACCACGCGCTCAGGCCCCAGCATACTACTGAACTGCCGAGCGCAACGGGTAAGCGCATAAATCCGGTGAAATACCACAGCGAAACGAGGTAGACAAAATAAGGAATAATCGACCACATGCTGAAGACAATGGTTGTACGTAACGCCTCGATCCCACGTTCACTGGCCACGATATAATGGGCAATCAACGCAAAGGTTGGGAACAACGGAATTAATCCGGCAATATAGTAGTTCTTTGTTTTCGCCAGCAAACCAATCAACACCACCACCAGCGCACCGAGCGCCGCTTTTATAACGAGTCCCATCACCCTGCCTTAACACATCAATAACATCAGCCTCTAGCATAACGGAAGCGTTCTTGTTTAGAAAAGATTAATGGAAGGAAAAACCAGGGCGGTGTATGTTGGCGTTTTATATTCAAAATGAATGATATGAACACCATCGTATTTGTTGAAGATGATCCCGAAGTTGGATCACTGATTGCGGCCTACCTTGCCCGGCATGATATTGAGGTTATCCTTGAACCTCGTGGTGATCTGGCCGAGGAGAAAATCCTGCAAGTTCAACCCGACCTGGTGTTATTGGATATCATGCTGCCGGGCAAAGACGGGATGACTATCTGCCGCGATTTACGTGGACGCTGGCAGGGCCCGATTGTCCTGCTCACCTCGCTGGACAGCGACATGAACCATATTCTGGCGCTGGAAATGGGTGCCTGTGACTATATCCTGAAGACAACGCCACCCGCAGTGCTGCTGGCTCGTCTGCGCCTGCATCTGCGCCAGAGTGAACATTCAACCCAGTCTAAAGGCATTCAGGCGGCAACGATCACTCCACACACAACGCTGCGCTTTGGCACACTCACTATCGACCCCACCAACCGCTCCGTTCTACTCGGCGGCGAGCAAGTCTCTCTTTCCACCGCTGATTTTGAATTACTGTGGGAGCTGGCAACCCATGCAGGGCAGATTATGGACCGCGATGCGTTGCTGAAGAACCTGCGTGGCGTAAGTTATGACGGCATGGACCGCAGCGTCGATGTCGCGATTTCCCGGTTACGCAAAAAGCTGCTCGATAACGCGACTGAACCTTATCGAATTAAAACAGTGCGCAACAAAGGTTATCTCTTTGCACCCCACGCCTGGGACGACGAGCCGCAGAAGTAATGCCACTGGGCCGATCTCATTGATCGGCTGGATTACTCACAATACGTTACACTGTCACGTAAAATTGTCTACAGAACAGGCATACAAACGCCATCCGGATACGTTCCACATTTTTTGTGTGGCTGTTGGTCTCCCCCCTCCCTATAATCCTTGGCGGTCCTGAACCCTTATGGTTCATAGGTATATTTCGCAATAACAAAACTCTTTCCGGCATTTCAGGTGCTGAATGAGGCAAGAGGCTACAATATGTTCGTTACGCTTGCGTATATCGCATTCTTTTTGGTTTGTTCATGGGCAATTTTCAGAATCAACCAAAAAAGTCACTCCCTGTCAAAAAGTGTCTTCATCGCTATATTTTTGGGTGCTGTTATCGGCTTATCCCTGCATCTTATTGCTGCTGACGACAGTAAAACGGTTATCGATTGGTATAATATTATCGGCAACGGCTATGTAAATTTACTGAAGCTGGTCGCGGTTCCGCTGATTTTCATTTCTATACTCTCAGCTATTAACAAACTCGAAAATAGCGCTGGCATTGGGAAAATGTCGTTAACCATCGTCGGGTGCATGCTCTGTCTGGTGATGATTGCCGGGTTTGTTGGGTTGCTGACTGCACATGTATTAGGTCTGGACGCCAGCGCATTTGTTCATATGCAGTCTACGCTGACGGCTGACGATGTGAGCAAAACGGCTGCCATTTCACTGCCTAAACTGGTTACATCTCTAATCCCTACGAATATCTTCCTCGATCTCACTGGAGCCAGAAGCGTTTCCGTCATTGGCATTGTTATCTTCACCCTACTTGCCGGCGTGGCATTATTAAAAGTCAAACAAGATGCTCCGCAAGAAGGTGAAAAGTTAAGCGCAGGCATTAATGCCATCCAGATCTGGGTGATGAAGATGGTGCGCATCGTTATTGCCCTCACCCCTTATGGCGTGATGGCATTAATGGCAGGCGTATTTTCTGCGTATCGTTTCGAACAATTTGCCAGTCTGTTAGGCTTTATTGGCGCTTGTTACATTGCGATTCTGATGATGTTTATCGTCCACGCGCTAATCCTGGTGCTGAGTGGCAATAATCCCGTTCACTATTTTAAAACTGTCTGGCCAGTATTAACCTTTGCATTTGTTTCCCGCAGTAGTGCGGCATCTATTCCACTGGCTATTTCCGCACAGGAAAAGTTTGGCGTGCAAAACACCATTGCCAATATCGCGGCCTCATTTGGCTCCAGCATGGGTCAAAACGGCTGCGCCGGGATCTATCCGGCCATTATGGTAGCGATGATTGCGCCAACAATTGGAATTGATCCATTATCGGTGCATTTTTTGCTCGCCATGCTGCCTGCAATTGCGCTCGGCTCTATCGGGGTTGCGGGCGTAGGCGGCGGCGGAACATTTGCTGCGCTGATCGTCCTTTCAACGCTGAACTTCCCGGTTGCACTGGTCGGAATTTTCATTGCCATTGAGCCTGTCGTTGATATGGCCAGAACGGCATTAAACGTGAACGGTTCGATGATGTCGGGCGTGTTGGCTAACAGGATCCTGAAAAAGAGTACTGAAGAACCACAACGCGTGAATGCGAATTAGCCTGTCCTCTAGTAAGAAACAAGCCTTCCTGTTCACGGAAGGCTTTATTTTGCGTCAACTAAACGTCAGTCCGTCGTATTTTCTCCAACGATAGTTTACTGCGGAGATAATCCAGCAGCCGATAAAGACGCCAATAATCGCAAATCCGACATTCCCCATATGGTCACTTAAATCGCTGACGGTATCCCACAAACCACCCTGGAGCGAAAACGCGTCAGAGAGAAGCCCCAACGCCTCCAGTCCACCAATAAATAGCGCGACAATCACCGAAGTCCCGGTAATGGTCATATTGTAATAGAGCTTACGTTGCGGCTTATTGAATGCCCATCCGTAGGCCTCAACCATCAGAATACTGTCGAGACAATCAATTAACGCCATACCGCAGGTAAACAACGCAGGGAACACGAGAATGGACCATAACGACATACCACTGGACGCGCTTGAAGCGGAAATTCCCAACAGAGAAATTTCAGTTGCGGTATCAAAACCCAGACCAAACAGAAAACCGACAAAATACATATGCCAGTCTTTGCCTACCAACCGAAACGCCGAGCGGAAAAGCCAGCTCAGTGGACCTGAAACCGTAATGTCTTCCGTGGTGCCATCGTAAGTTCCGGTGCGCTTTAGATGGCGAAAGGCCTTCCAGACATGGCAGAAAATAATGAGATTAAGAGTAGCCAGAATCAGCAAAAACACGGCAGAAACCGTGGTCCCAATCAGGCCGCCGATATTCTGAAACCATGCCATGTGTTGCTTAAACGCGCTGGTGGTCAACGCAATGCCAATGCTGGCCAGCAACACGATGGTGGAGTGGCCGAGGGAAAACCAGGCTCCCGTCGTCAGGGCGCGTTTTTTCTGCTGCATGAGTTTGCGCGTAGCGCTATCTATCGCGGCGATATGATCGGCATCAACGGCATGGCGCAAACCATAGCACCACGCGATCAGACTCAGCGCCAGTAACGAAGTGTTGTTGCTAAACGCGCTGAAAGCCCACAGCCACGCTACGATGTTTGCCCCGATGAGTAAGACCATCAACAAAAGAATGTTCGGGCGTTTTTTTAATAATGAAAACAATGCCTTCATTGTTTCCACCCTGTCAAATTTGCGCTAAACAACACTCCACACCGCCATTCACTGATTGATTAATAAAACGTTTACCCGGCTAATGATAACTCTTAAGAATTACCAGCCCAGTGTCGTAGATCAAAGTTGATTACCACCTGAAGCGAGCTCCGCCATCGCTAACTCCGCGATGCGCAGGGGTACAGAGGCGCAGTCCCCTTCTTGCAAGAACCAGGCAGACGACAACCCACACCAGGCAATAATCCACATCAGCAAACGTTGCCGTTCAATGCGGGCGGTTTCAGACACGATGTTGACCCGTTGGGTGAATCTTTCTGGCTCAATGGCGACAGGCCTGGAGGGGTCGGCAAGATCGGGGTTGGTAAAAATATTGGCATAATCAAAGCCACGCTCGCCCACCAGCCCTTTAGGATCGATAGCCAGCCATCCTTTCGCTCCGAAATCCAGAATATTGCCGTGGTGTAGGTCGCCATGTAATACAACTTCATTCAAGGGAGATGAGAGCAGCACGTCTGCCACCTTTGCGCAACGCGTCAGGATACCGCCATACTTTTTCGCTGCAGGAGCGAGATCGCGAAACCAATGATGCAGCGGTGTTAACTCAGGCGTTGACGCATTCCGGGGAAGATGAAGTCGACTGGCTGCATGGCAAATAATGCGACACGCCTGCGCATCGTTACCAGTCCAGGACATGTCCGCTAAAGACCCCGTCCCTGTCGCACGTTCCAACAGGATCGCCCCTGTTGCATGAGCAAGCACTTTCGCTGCGCCATTCCCGTTCCACCAGACCATGAGTTCGCAGCCGCTCCGTTCACTGTCATCGTCGGTGAGTTTAAGTATGGATTTCTGACCCTCTTTGATAGCCACCACGGGCAAAAGCTGTGATGTGTGCGTCTCAAAGGGTTCGCCATCAGGAGTCAGTCCCCAACGGTTGAGCCAGGTGTTGAACAGACTCTTTTCCAAACAATATCCTCTTTTTTTCGCCGGATGATAACCACCGAAAGATGCCGGTTCAGCATTATTCCTGTTTTCTTTTGGTTGAGCTACCCCCCCCACTGTCAACATCATTGGCTTACCTGGTAGAGCACTAACGAGCACACCCTTGCGTATTGGTGTGCCATGCTGACTGTGTTTTTTCAATGAGGAAGGCCCGATGATCACGATATGCAAAACCTGTGGAACATCCTATGACGTTGCTGACGCCTATCCCGAACATTGCGATATCTGCCAGGATGAACGTCAGTATGTCCCCGCAACCGGGCAGGAATGGGTCGATTTTGCCGCCCTTTGTGCTTCGCACACAAATAAGTGGCGGCAACATGATAGCGCTCTCTTCAGTATCCGCACCGTTCCCGATTTTGCAATTGATCAACGGGCGTTTATTCTGCGTACCCCGGAAGGCAATATTTTATGGGACTGCATTGCCACGCTCGACGATGCAACAAAAATGCTAATAACATCCCTGGGCGGGCTTAAGGCCATCGCGATATCGCATCCACATTACTACACCACCATGCAGGACTGGGCTGAAGAATTTAACGCTCCGATTTACCTTCATGCCAATGACCGCAAGTGGGTAATGCGCAACAGCCCGTGGATTAGATTTTGGGATGGCGATACCCTGGAACTGACACGAGACGTTAGTGTGATACGTCTGGGCGGACACTTTGCTGGCGGCTGCGTATTGCACTGGGCACGAGATGAAGGCGTGGTGCTTTCCGGTGATATCGTTCAGGTTACCCCTGGCGCGCATGCCGTCTCGTTTATGTGGAGTTATCCCAATATGCTACCGTTGCCGGCCGCAACGGTCAGCGACATTACCCACCGCCTGAGCACGGTGAGATTTAAACAGCTTTACGGCGCGTTTGAAGGAAAAGACATCACGCAAAATGCCGATGAAATCGTGCAGCGTTCAGGTGAAAAGTATGTTTCCTGTCTCAAATAAGCAGACCGTTTGTCTGTCATTGGCGCTCATCAGGATGATATGGGATAGAAATGATAGACTGCTCCAATGACAGATAAATTCACTATCACACTGATAATGAAGTAGGTTTTGAATGGCTGTTTTTGTGTTTTATGGCGAAAGATTTGTTGACCCGCTATCGCGCCAGGCCAACCACCCACAACGCCAAACAACAGCAAGGTGGATTCCGGCACCCGCCGCCAGGCCCTGCGCGCCGCCATTTTGTCCGCGCCGTACATCGCCAACGTCAGTATGTTGGCGATCAAAAACCATATAATCAGGGGATACGAGGTGAAAATGCAGCCTGTCGCCGCGAAAATGAGTAGCAAATAACAACAGCGATTGAAATTCATATTTTTATATCACAGCAATTTTGAGAGTATCAGTAAGCATTATATTGTGTATTCGGTGATTTTATATGAAGAAGCTGTTTGTACAGTTTTATCTCCTGCTGTTTGTCTGCTTTCTGGTGATGACCCTGTTGGTCGGCCTGGTATATAAATTCACCGCAGAACGCGCGGGCAGGCAGTCGCTCGACGATTTAATGAAAAGCTCGTTGTACCTGATGCGCAGTGAGCTGCGCGAGATCCCACCACGCGACTGGGGGAAAACGCTGAAGGAGATGGATTTGAACCTCTCTTTTGACCTGCGCGTTGAACCGCTGAATAAGTACACGCTGGACGCGCCTACCATGCAGCGTTTGCGCGAAGGCGATATCGTTGCGCTTGACGATCAGTACACGTTTATTCAACGGATCCCCCGCAGCCATTATGTACTGGCTGTCGGCCCGGTCCCCTATCTCTATTTTCTCCATCAAATGCGCTTGCTGGACGTCGCGCTGATGGCGTTCATTGCCATCTCGCTGGCCTTCCCGGTACTGATCTGGATGCGCCCACACTGGCAGGAAATGCTCCGACTGGAAGCCGCTGCCCAACGCTTTGGGGAGGGACATCTGAGCGAACGCCTCCATTTTGATAGCGGTTCCAGCTTTGAGCGGCTGGGGGTGGCGTTTAACCAGATGGCGGACAACATCAACGCGCTTATCGCCAGTAAGAAACAGCTTATCGATGGTATTGCCCATGAACTTCGTACCCCACTGGTTCGCTTACGTTATCGGCTGGAAATGAGTGATAACCTCACCGAGCAGGAATCTCAGGCACTGAATCGTGATATCGGCCAACTGGAGTCGTTGATCGAAGAGTTACTGACCTACGCCCGGCTGGACCGTCCGCAAAATGAACTAAAGCTCAGCGTACCGGACCTCCCTGTTTGGCTGACAACCCATCTGGAGGATGTGCAAAGCGTGAATCCCCAGCGTGCAGTACGTTTACGTCATCTCAAGAGTGGCGACTACGGTGCACTGGATATGCGCCTGATGGAGCGCGTACTGGATAATCTACTGAATAACGCCCTGCGTTATTGCCAGTCTACGGTGCAAGCGAGCCTGTTATTGCACGGCAGTCAGGCGATGCTGGTTGTGGAAGACGATGGTCCCGGTATTGCACCCGATGCTCGTGAACAGATTTTTGAACCGTTTGTTCGCCTTGACCCCAGCCGCGACCGGGCGACCGGTGGTTGCGGACTTGGGTTAGCCATCGTCCACTCAATTGCTTTGGCTATGGGCGGTACGGTCGTCTGTGATGAAGGTGAACTCGGCGGCGCCCGTTTTACGTTTAGTTGGCCCGTATGGCATAACATTCCTGAATTTTCAGCTGCCTGACCCACATTGCTCGGTGGTCAGGTGGCAGATGTTGTGCTATAAAAAAGTATGTTGTAACTAAAATGGTGGATTTATGGCCCGTTACGATCTCGTCGACCGCCTGAACGGCACCTTCCGCCAGATGGAACAAGAGCTGGCGCTTCTGAACGCAAACCTGTTGCAGCAGACGCTGCTGATTGCGCGCGTCTTTTCGTTACCGGAAGTGGTCAAGGAGGCAGAGCATGCCCCATTGCAAAGCATTGATGTTAAGCAGCATTTAGGCAAAGAGGCTGAAACGCTGGCGCTAGGCCACTATCGTCACCTGTTTATCCAGCAACAATCCGAGAATCGTAGCAGCAAAGCGGCCGTCCGCCTGCCAGGAGTGCTGTGTTATCAGGTAGATAGCGCTGCCCAGCGTGCTCTGGAAGAGCAAATACAGCGTATTAACCAGCTAAAAACGACATTCGAGCGTATTGTCACGGTGGAATCCGGGCTGGCGCCGGCAGCACGTTTCGAATGGGTGCATCGCCACCTGCCGGGACTGATTACGCTGAATGCCTATCGCACACTTACACTTGTCAGAGAGCCTGCTACCCTGCGATTCGGCTGGGCCAATAAGCACATTATTAAAAATCTGAAACGCGATGAAGTTCTGCAGCTACTGGAAAAAAGCCTGACGTCACCGCGTAGCGTACACCCCTGGACGCGTGAAGAGTGGCAGGCGAAGCTTGAGCGGGAATATCAGGATGTCGCGGCCCTGGGGCAGCATGCTCGTCTGAAAATCAAACGACCGGTAAAAGTGCAGCCCATCGCCCGCGTCTGGTACAAAGGGGAGCAAAAGCAGGTGCAATATGCCTGCCCGACGCCATTGATCGCGCTAATTAACAACGAAAACGGTATGACCGTACCGGATATCGGCGAGCTACTGAATTACGATGCCGACAATGTTCAGCATCGTTTTAAACCTCAGGCACAGCCGTTGAAATTGATAATTCCCCGACTGCACCTGTACGTTGCTGATTAGCTGCCTGGCCGCATGCTGCCAACCATCAGCTCCGGACGTACCCAACTGTCAAACTCCGCTTCGGTCAGATATCCCAGCGCCAGAGCGGAGGCTTTTAGCGTCAGACCCTCTTTGTGCGCCTTTTTGGCAATTTCAGCGGCTTTATCATAACCGATATGGGTGTTGAGCGCCGTCACCAGCATCAGCGACTCGTTGAGCAGTTGATCGATTCGCTCACGGTTGGGCTCGATCCCCGTCGCGCAGTGCTGGTTAAAGCTTTCCATACCGTCAGCCAGCAAACGTACCGACTGCAGGAAGTTGTGGATGACCATCGGTCGGTAAACGTTGAGCTCAAAGTTACCTGACGCCCCGCCCATATTGATGGCGACATCGTTGCCCATTACCTGACAGCAAAGCATAGTCAGCGCTTCACACTGGGTGGGATTGACCTTGCCCGGCATGATCGAGCTGCCCGGTTCATTTTCCGGAATTGAAATCTCACCGATACCGCAGCGTGGACCGGATGCCAGCCAGCGTACATCGTTGGCGATTTTCATCAGCGACGCCGCCAGCCCTTTTAGCGCGCCGTGAGCATGAACCAGGGCATCGCACGTGGCCAGCGCTTCAAATTTATTTGGTGCGGTAACGAACGGCGCACAGGTGATAACCCGCAGTTCATCCGCGACCCGACGAGCATATTCAGGATGTGTGTTCAGTCCGGTCCCTACCGCAGTTCCCCCCAGCGCCAGTTCTGCCACGTGCGGTAAACTGTTTTCAATGTGTCTGAGATTATGTTCGAGCATTGCCACCCAGCCGGAAATCTCCTGGCCAAGCGTAAGTGGGGTTGCATCTTGTAGATGTGTACGACCAATTTTGACGATATCGGCGAAAGCGTGGGACTTATCACTGAGCGTTTTGGTCAACACATTTAATTGCGGGATCAGAGCGTTACGTAGCGCAAGCAGTGCGGCAACGTGCATTGCGGTTGGAAAGACATCATTCGAGCTTTGGCTCTTATTAACATCATCATTGGGGTGTACCTTGCGTTCCATCCCTCGTACGCCGCCCAGTAATTCGCTGGCCCGGTTTGCCAGCACCTCGTTCATGTTCATATTGCTTTGTGTACCAGAGCCGGTTTGCCAGATGGCCAGCGGAAACTCATCACGATGTTTATCCGCCAACACCTCATCTGCGGCCTGCATAATAGCCCTGGCTTTATCCTCCGCCAACAGCCCGAGATCCTGGTTAACCTTTGCAGCGGCGCGTTTCGTCAGCGCCAGCGCATGGATCAGCGAGACCGGCATTTTCTCCGTAGAGATACGAAAATGCTCCAGCGAACGTTGGGTTTGCGCCCCCCAAAGCTTATCGGCAGGGACATCAATTGCCCCCATTGAATCATTCTCGCGGCGTACCGTTACCATTACCTGCTCCTTACATTAACAATTGATTAGGTTATGTTTCGACATTGCCCATTTGCATTGGTCTTATGAGTATTAACGAGGATTAATCTGTCGTTTGGTGGTTCGTGCGGTAAAAAAAACCGCCCCGAAGGGCGGCTGACGTTACTTAACGCAGCGTGCGCACTGCGACGTCTGAATTTGCTTGAAGAAATCGTTGCCTTTGTCATCCACCAGGATAAACGCCGGGAAATCTTCCACTTCAATTTTCCAGATAGCTTCCATCCCGAGTTCAGGGTATTCCACACACTCCAGACTCTTGATGCTGCCCTGGGCCAGTACCGCAGCGGGGCCGCCAATACTGCCTAAGTAGAAACCGCCATGCTTATGGCAAGCGTCGGTCACCTGCTGGCTACGGTTGCCTTTCGCCAGCATGATCATACTCCCACCAGCGCCCTGGAGCTGGTCAACATACGAGTCCATACGCCCGGCAGTGGTTGGACCAAGCGAACCAGAGGCATAGCCTTCCGGCGTTTTTGCCGGACCGGCGTAGTAGATCGGATGATCCTTAACATACTGCGGCAAACTTTCGCCGTTATCCAGCCGTTCTTTCAGTTTCGCATGCGCAATATCACGGCCAACAATGATTGTACCGTTAAGCGACAGACGCGTAGATACCGGGTACTGCGACAACTGGGCCAGGATCTCTTTCATCGGGCGATTTAGGTCAACGTGCACCGCTTCCCCCTCTCCCGCCTGGCGCAGCTCTTCTGGTATATATTTGCCAGGATTATGCTCCAGTTTTTCGATCCAGATACCTTCGCGGTTGATCTTAGCTTTGATATTTCTATCGGCTGAGCAAGAAACACCCATACCAACCGGACACGACGCGCCGTGACGCGGCAGACGGATCACGCGGATGTCATGTGCGAAGTACTTCCCGCCAAACTGCGCGCCCAGTCCCAAATTCTGCGCCTCAATCAGCAGCTCTTTTTCCAGCTCGACATCGCGGAATGCCTGGCCGTGTTCGTTACCTTCGGTCGGCAGCTCATCGTAATATTTAGCCGAGGCCAGTTTCACCGTTTTCAGCGTGGCCTCCGCTGACGTACCACCAATAACAAACGCAATGTGATACGGCGGGCAAGCCGCAGTTCCCAGCGTTCGCATCTTCTCAACCAGGTAATCTTTTAATTTGCCTGGCGTCAGCAGCGCTTTGGTTTCCTGGTACAGATAGGTTTTGTTCGCCGAACCACCGCCTTTGGCAATACACAGGAATTTGTATTCGTCGCCGTCGACGGTATACAAATCTATCTGTGCAGGCAGGTTGGTACCGGTGTTTACCTCTTTATACATATCCAGCGCGGCGTTTTGCGAATAGCGCAGGTTGTCTTCGATGTAGGTGTTATACACACCCCGCGCCAACGCAGCTTCATCGCCGCCACCGGTCCAGACGCGCTGACCTTTTTTACCTACGATAATCGCGGTTCCGGTGTCCTGACAGGTAGGCAAAATACCTTTAGCCGCGATATCGGAATTGCGCAGGAATTGCAGGGCCACATATTTGTCGTTTTCACTGGCTTCGGGGTCACGCAGAATATCGGCCACCTGCTGTTGATGCGCAGGACGCAGCATAAACGACGCATCATGAAAGGCCTGACGAGCCAGCAGGGTTAAGGCTTGCGGTGCTATTTTAACAATCTCCTGCCCTTCAAATTCGGCAACGGAGACATGATCGCTGGTCAGCAGATAGTATTCGGTATCATCCTTTTTGAGGGGGAAAGGATGCTGATAATGAAAGGGTTTGTTTGACATTGTGCTCTCACTTACTGCTCGGTCTGGTTATTCTCTGGGCAGATGTTCCATTGCCCTGCTTCCCTGCCGCAGGTCGGATTGTAGAAGTAAGGGCTTTCTGCAACCGGAATTGCTCAGGGTATTAAAAGCGAGTCACCATATCCTACACAATTTTTTAACAAAAACTGAGACAAGTACGACTTTTTACATGTGCAGGTTACTTCCCTCGGGGTTTCTTGGTTTAATAGCCGCAGAAAATTCCACATTGAAACAGGGCTTGAGAATGCAAAAACTCATCAACTCAGTGCAGAACTACGCCTGGGGAAGTAAAACTGCGTTAACGGAACTTTATGGGATTGCCAACCCCACTCAGCAACCGATGGCTGAGTTGTGGATGGGCGCGCATCCGAAAAGCAGCTCGCAGGTTCTGGGCGCTGACGGCCAGAAGGTCGCTCTGCGCGATGTCATCGAACACGATAAATCCGCACTGTTAGGCGATGCCGTTGCCAAACGCTTTGGTGAACTGCCTTTCCTGTTTAAAGTGCTCTGCGCCGCGCAACCTCTTTCGATTCAGGTTCATCCTAACAAGCGCAATTCTGAAATCGGATTTGCCAAAGAAAACGCGGCGGGGATCCCGATGGATGCCGCCGAGCGCAACTACAAAGATCCTAACCACAAGCCGGAACTGGTTTTTGCTTTAACGCCATTCCTGGCGATGAACGCATTTCGCGAGTTCTCAGACATTGTTGCACTGTTACAACCGGTTAGTGCAGCGCACCCGGCTATTGCGCATTTCCTGCAGGAACCGAGCGCAGAACGTCTGAGCTATCTTTTCGCCAGCTTACTGAATATGCAGGATGAGGAGAAATCCCATGCGCTGGCAATCCTGAAATCAGCGCTGAACAGCCAGCAGGGTGAACCCTGGCAAACCATTCGCCTGGTAGCCGACTTCTACCCGAACGACAGCGGGCTCTTCTCCCCGTTGCTGCTCAATGTGGTAAAGCTCAATCCAGGCGAGGCGATGTTCCTGTTTGCCGAAACCCCACACGCCTACCTGCAAGGTGTGGCGCTTGAGGTAATGGCTAACTCGGACAACGTGCTACGCGCCGGACTGACACCAAAATACATTGATATCCCGGAGCTGGTCGCCAACGTTAAGTTTGTCGCCAAACCTGCAAACCAGCTGCTGACCACACCGGTTAAGACCGATGGCGAACTGGACTTCCCCATTCCTGTCGACGATTTCGCCTTCTCCCTGCATGAACTGACCGCCGATGGCACAGAAATCAGTCAGCAAAGTGCGGCTATTTTGTTCTGCATCGAGGGGGAAGCCGTGCTGAGTAAAGGCGAGCAGCGTCTGGTCCTGCTGCCGGGTGAATCGGCCTTTATTAGCGCGAATGAATCGCCGGTAAACGTCAGCGGCAAGGGTCGTTTAGCTCGGGTTTATAACAAGCTGTAGCAAGATACTGATATTTTTAACAACTCTTGCTAAGCTGTAGTGAGTTAAAGACATGTCACTCCTCCAGGCGTCTTCAAACGCCTGGTTTTATTTTATGGATATCAAAATGAAAAAATCGCTGGTAGCTGCGGGTGTGGTGGTTGCACTGGGTATCGTCTGGACGGGCGGAGCCTGGTACACAGGAAAGAAACTCGAAACGCATCTCGCCGAGATGGTGACGCAGGCAAACGATCAGTTAAAACGCTACTCCCCTGAGGCGGGCATTGAACTGAGTTATCAAAACTACCAGCGCGGCGTTTTCAATAGCCAACTGCAGTTGGTGGTAAAACCTATCGCCGGACAGGCTGATTCCTGGCTGAAACCGGGACAAAGCATCGTCCTGAATGAAACCGTGGATCACGGTCCTTTCCCGCTGGCTCAGTTGAAATCACTGAATCTGGTTCCGGCAATGGCCTCCGTGAAAACGACGCTGGTCAATAACGACGTTACCAAACCGTTGTTTGATATTGCCAAAGGTGAGACGCCATTCATCATTAACTCCCGTATTGGCTACAGTGGCGATACCCGTTCAGCTCTCTCTCTCAAGCCACTGAACTATGAGAAAGGCGATGAAAAAGTGGCCTTCAGCGGCGGCGAGTTCCAGTTTACGGCTGACAAAGACGGCAATGCTGTGTCGCTGACTGGCGAAGCGCAAAGTGGCCTGGTTAATGCGGTCAATGAGTACGATCAGAAAGTACAGGTTACTTTTAATAACCTGAAAACTGAAGGTTCCAGCAGTATCGCCAGCTTTGGTGAGCGCATCGGCGACCAGAAATTGTCACTCGAAAAACTGTCGATTTCAGTCGAGGGTAAAGAGCTGGCGGTACTGGAAGGTATGGGTATCGATGGCAAATCCGATCTGATCAACGATGGCAAAACCGTAAACAGCCAGCTGGATTACACCCTGAACAGTCTTAAACTTCAGGGCCAGGATATGGGAAGCGGTAAACTGACGCTGAAAGTGGGCCAGATAGACGGTGAAGCGCTGCACCAGTTCAGCCAGCAGTATAGCGCCCAAACCAAAGCGCTGATGTCACAGATTGACGTGGTGCAAAATCCTGAGCTTTATCAGCAGAAAGTCACCGAAGCCTTCTTCAATGCACTGCCAATTCTGATGAAAGGCGAGCCGGTCATTACTATTGCCCCGCTGAGCTGGAAGAACGCAAAAGGTGAAACCGCATTTAATCTGTCCCTGCTGCTAAAAGATCCGACCGCAAACTCCGTGGAGCCGCAAACGCTGGCGCAGGAAGTGGATCGCTCCGTCAAATCACTGGACGCTAAACTGACAATTCCTGTCGATATGGCGACTGAGTTCATGACGCAGATTGCCAAACTGGAAGGATATCAGCAGGAAGAAGCAGCAGGTCTGGCGAAGCAACAGGTTAATGGCCTGGCGGCGATGGGTCAGATGTTCCGTATTACGACGCTGCAGGACAACGTTATCGGCTCCAGCCTGCAATATGCAAACGGCCAGGTAACGCTGAACGGACAAAAAATGCCGCTGGATGAGTTTGTTGGCATGTTCGGTATGCCTTCTCTTACACAGCCGGACGTTCCTGCCATCCCGCAACAGTAATCACTGTTTTATGACTGGCCCGATAGCATTGCTTATCGGGCTTTTTTTTATTTCGCTGCCACCAGCCGAGCGGAAAGTGTCAGATTGCGTGAATGGCCTTCATCGTGGCCAATGCGTTGGAGCATGCGTTCAGCAAGGGTATATCCCATTTCACGAGCGGGCGTACAGGCCCAAATAATAGGGATATCGTCCAGCGCGTTTTCTGCCACATCGGCGAATCCGGCCAACGATATTTGCTGTTCGAAATAACGATCTACGCCAATTTCACCACTCTGACGTCCAGCTCTCATCAGGCCGAACCAGGCGCCTATGGCGATTATTTCGTTGTAGCACACTACCGCGCTGATTGTCGGATTGCGACGCAACAGCGCTGTCACCTCTTCAGCGGCCTGCTTCTGGCTGGATGAACACTCCAGCACCCAGTCGCTATGGAACGGTAAACCATATTTTAGCAACGTGGCACAATAGCCGCCGACGCGCTCTGCGCGGGTCAATGAAGAACTCTGCCCCCCCAGCCAGGCAATACGCTGGTGCCCGTGGCGGATAAGATGTTCAACTAATAACTGGGCAGCCTGCATGTTATCGGGTCTGACGGTGTCAACCTCATCCATGTAGCTGGCGCGTGATGCAAATACTACCGGGATCCCTTTGTCAGCGGCCAGTTGTTGCAGCGCGTCACTACTGCCGGCAGCTCCGGCAATGACCACGCCATCCACCCCTTGATTGAGCAACATCGCGAAACGCTGCGCCAGCTGTTCGCCATCTTTACCACCATGCAGTAAAAAGACCATGCGCCCCTGCGCTTCTAACGCTTCCGTCAGCCCCGCCGTCAGCTCTGCGTAAAACGGCGTAGACAGATCGCGCACAATCAGACCAATTACCCCGCTTTGCCCGCCACGCAGCGCTGATGCCTGGCGGTTACGCACAAACCCCAGTTGCTCAATAGCAGCATTAACTCGTTCGCCGGTGGCTGATGAAATTCGCCCTTTTCCACTGAGCACTAATGAGACGGTACTGACCGAAACCCCTGCAGCCAGCGCAACATCATGGATGGTTATTTTTTTGGCTATAGCCATAAAAACAGAAAACTCCCTGATAACGTGACGGATAAAACGTTTTATCAATCACTTATATTTATACGCCCTATTATCGTTCGATAATGTGATTTATACCGCACTAAAATTAGGTAAAACGTTTTATCTTCTCGCCATCATTAGTCAGCCAGCTTTTACAAGGAGTCGTTTGATGACGACGAGAACCACACCAAAAATAACGTTATGGGAATTTTTCCAGCAGTTGGGCAAAACCTTTATGTTGCCCGTAGCACTGCTCTCATTTTGCGGGATCATGTTGGGGATCGGCAGCTCGTTAAGCAGCCATGATGTCCTGACGCTGATCCCGGCGTTGGGAAACCCTGTGCTTCAGGCCATCTTCACCTGGATGAGCAAAGTTGGCTCGTTTGCGTTTAGCTTCCTGCCGGTCATGTTCTGTATTGCCATTCCTCTGGGCCTGGCGCGCGAGAACAAAGGTGTTGCTGCGTTTGCCGGTTTTGTCGGTTATGCGGTCATGAACCTTGCCGTCAACTTCTGGTTAACTGCCAAAGGTATCTTACCCACCACAGATGCGGCGATCCTCAAAGCCAACAACGTGCAAAACATTTTGGGGATCCAGTCGATCGACACGGGGATCCTCGGCGCGGTTATTGCCGGGATCATCGTTTGGATGCTGCATGAACGCTTCCACAACATTCGTCTGCCGGACGCGCTGGCCTTCTTCGGCGGTACCCGTTTTGTGCCGATTATCTCTTCAGTGGTGATGGGTCTGGTCGGCCTGGTCATTCCCCTGATTTGGCCGGTTTTCGCCATGGGCATTACCGGACTCGGCCACATCATCAATAGCGCGGGAGAATTTGGTCCTATGCTGTTTGGTACCGGCGAACGCCTGCTGCTGCCTTTCGGCCTGCATCATATTCTGGTGGCATTGATTCGCTTCACCGAAGCTGGCGGCACGCAGGAAGTCTGTGGTCACAGCGTAAGCGGCGCACTGACTATTTTTCAGGCTCAACTGAGCTGCCCAACAACCCAGGGGTTCTCTGAAAGCGCCACTCGCTTCCTGTCCCAGGGTAAAATGCCGGCGTTCCTCGGTGGTTTACCGGGCGCGGCATTAGCCATGTACCACTGCGCACGTCCTGAGAATCGTCATAAGATTAAAGGGTTATTAATCTCTGGTTTGATCGCCTGTGTCATTGGCGGTACCACTGAACCCCTCGAGTTCTTATTCCTGTTCGTCGCCCCGGTACTGTATGTGATCCACGCCCTGCTTACCGGTCTTGGCTTCACCGTGATGGCGGTGCTTGGCGTCACAATCGGTAACACGGACGGTAACCTGATTGACTTCGTGGTGTTCGGTATCCTGCACGGATTGTCCACCAAGTGGTACCTGGTTCCTGTTGTGGCGGCTATTTGGTTCGCGGTGTATTACGTTATCTTCCGCTTCGCTATCACGCGCTTTAATCTCAAAACACCAGGTCGTGAAGTCGAAATTGCCAGCAATATCGAAAAAGTCATGGCTGGAGCGCCGGGTAAATCGGGTTACAACGTCCCCGCCATTCTGGCGGCGCTCGGCGGCGCGGAAAACATAGTCAGCCTGGATAACTGCATCACCCGTCTGCGCTTGTCAGTAAAAGATATGTCGCTTGTTAACGTACAGGCTCTGAAGGACAATCGAGCCATTGGCGTAGTACAACTCAATCAGCATAACCTCCAGGTGGTTATCGGCCCACAGGTCCAGTCGGTAAAAGACGAGATCGCGGTTCTGATGAATACCGTACAGGCGTAAGGACAACATTATGTTTGATTTCTCAAAGGTTGTGGACAGACACGGTACCTGGTGTACTCAGTGGGATTACGTTGCCGACCGTTTTGGTTCAGCAGACCTGCTGCCGTTCACCATTTCCGATATGGATTTTGCCACCGCACCTTGCATTCTGGAGGCGCTGACTCAGCGCCTGTCACATGGCGTGTTGGGTTACAGCCGCTGGAAAAATGATGAATTTCTGGCGGCGATTAGCCACTGGTTTCTCTCGCGTCATAATACCCAAATTGATCCTCAATCGCTGGTTTATGGCCCCTCGGTCATCTATATGGTGTCGGAGCTGATCCGCCAGTGGTCCTCAGCAGGCGATGCGGTGGTCATTCATACGCCAGCTTACGACGCGTTTTACAAAGCGATTGAAGGTAATCAGCGCCAGGTGCGCGCTGTCGGACTGGAAAAACGCGCTGACGGTTGGTTTTGCGACATGGCTGCGTTGGAGCAAGCCCTGTCCCTACCTGAAAGCAAAATTCTCCTGCTTTGCAGCCCGCACAATCCAACCGGTAAGGTATGGACGCGTGACGAACTGGAAACCATGGCGGAACTGTGTCAGCGCCACGGTGTAAAAGTCATCTCTGATGAGATCCATATGGATATGGTATGGGCAGACCAGCCGCACATCCCGTGGAGCAACGTCGCGCGCGACAGCTGGGCGCTGTTCACCTCCGGTTCAAAGAGTTTCAATATTCCGGCATTAACCGGGGCTTACGGAATCATTGAGGATGCGCAAAGCCGTAACGATTATCTCAGCGCGTTAAAAGGCCGCGATGGCCTTTCCTCGCCTGCGGTGTTGGCGCTTACTGCACATATTGCAGCCTACCAGCAAGGCGCTAGCTGGCTTGATGCGCTACGCGATTACCTTGCCAGTAATCTGCTCTTTGTTGCCCGTGAGCTAAATAGTGCATTCCCTGAGCTAAACTGGCAGGTTCCGCAATCCACCTATCTGGCATGGATTGACCTGCGCCCGCTCAATATTGATGACCACGCGCTGCAGGATGCGCTCATCCACCAGCAGAAAGTCGCCATCATGCCGGGATACACTTACGGAGAAGAAGGCCGCGGTTTTGTACGCCTCAATGCCGGATGCCCGCGCTCCAAGCTTGAAAAAGGCGTTCAGGGTTTGATTAACGCCATCCGCACAATACGTTAAATAGCAAAGTAAAAGATCGCCACTTGGGCGATCTTTTACTCATTATTAGTTGGTAATTTTCATATGCAGCTGGAATGCGTTGGTTTTCCCTTCATCTTTCGCCGCGCCTTTTTGATATATTCTGATAGTATACTTACCGCTGGCAGGCAGCGTATTTTTATAAGTATCACCGCTCATCATGCCATCAAAAATAAATTGATCGCCCGGTGCAATAATACTCATGAAAGGATGAGGCCAGGCGCTTTTCAGCACTGCTTGCAGGGTCTGCCCTTTTTTGGCGACAAACGTATAATCTTTTGTTTTATCACCCGTAATTGTACCCTTGATATCTGCCCCGCTGGTGCCTTTTTTAAACTGGATCACATGCGTTTCATCCGCTTTATACGCCGCATGCGCAGGTACAGTTGCCAAAAGCAAACTTACACAGAACATTGTACTGATAATTAGCTTTACACTTTTCACTTTATTAATACCCTCAGTCATTATTGTGTTTTTTATAACATACCTCGCTGTGCATTCATAAATGGGAAAGTGTCCATTTTTCGCTATTAGCAATGTTATCCAATTAATATCTGAATAAATTAACACTGAAAGGCAGTGATTAAATAAAATCGAGGGAAATAATCTTAAAAAAAGAAAAAATCCGCCATTAAACACATGCTGTAGAAAATGCGTTATTGCTAACTTTACACCTGTCTTACCACCGCCAGGCAAAAGCATCCTGGTACGATCTGCCGGAACCCCATTCTGTTGGTGCGTTGGCAGCATGGCGAGCAATTTTGCACCACTTGCTTCCCTCACACCCCGAACTCTGCACTGTTTTTTTTAAAGTTTTTAGAGGAACATTTTTCTGTTGTATAATGCCCTGCACTTTACCTAAAAACACGAGTGCAACCATGATTGATACTTCTCTCCCCCTGACCGACGTCCATCGCCACCTTGATGGTAACATCCGTGCCCAAACGATCCTGGATCTGGGTCGTCAGTTCAACTTGACGCTTCCGGCGCAAACGCTGGAAACGCTGATCCCTCATGTGCAAGTCACATCAACTGAGCCGGATTTAGTGAGCTTTTTATCCAAGCTCGACTGGGGCGTGAAGGTTCTGGCCTCGCTGGATGCCTGTCGCCGCGTGGCATTTGAGAATATTGAGGATGCGGCACGTAACGGTCTGCACTATGTAGAATTACGTTTTTCTCCAGGCTATATGGCGATGGCGCATCAGCTTCCCGTCGCGGGCGTGGTTGAAGCCGTCATTGCCGGCGTACGCGAAGGTTGCAAGACCTTTGGCGTTGAAGCACGCTTAATTGGCATTATGAGTCGTACCTTCGGCGAAGCTGCCTGTCTGCAGGAACTGGATGCGCTGTTAGCCCACCGCGACCATATTACGGCACTGGATCTGGCTGGTGATGAACTGGGGTTCCCGGGCAGTCTGTTCCTGTCGCACTTCAACCAGGCACGCGACGCCGGCTGGCGTATCACCGTGCATGCGGGCGAAGCTGCGGGCCCCGAAAGCATCTGGCAGGCCATTAAAGAGCTGGGCGCTGAACGTATTGGTCACGGCGTTAAAGCCGTAGAAGATCGTGCGTTGATGGATTATCTCGCCGAGCACCGTATCGGCATCGAATCCTGCCTGACATCAAATATTCAGACCAGCACCGTTGCCTCTCTGGCGGCCCATCCGCTGAAAACGTTCCTCGAGCATGGGGTGTTAGCCAGTTTGAATACGGACGACCCGGCTGTTCAGGGGGTGGATATTATTCACGAGTACACCATTGCCGCACCAGCAGCAGGCCTTACGCGCGAACAGATCCGCCAGGCGCAAATCAACGGTCTGGAAATGGCATTCCTGAGTAACGAAGAAAAACGTGCCTTGCGTGAGAAAGTCTCCGCAGCGTAACGATAAAGTGCCGGATGGCGTAACGCTTATCCGGCATTAGTTTAATCAGGCAAGGCACAGCGTCGAACGATGTTTTGCGGATTCGATACCCAGCTCAATCAGCTCCATAATTTGGATAGCCTGTCTTGCCGGGACCGGGTTCTCACCGTTACCGTTTAGCGCATCACGAATGCCAGCATAGTACGCCGGATAGTTACCCGGTACGGTAAGCCAGGTTTCTTCAACCTGCTCCTCACCTTCTATTCGCGTCAATACGCCATCGCGCATGTCATAACCCCAGTCTTCCTGAGGCAACCGCTCGCCATTTTTCAAACGTTCTTCCTGCGGGTCAAGACCATACTTCACATAGCTGCCGCGCGATCCGTGCACAATATATCGGGCCGATTCTGCGGCAGCGAGCATGGTACCGTGTAGAATCACTCGCCGCTGCGGATACGTCAGGATGGCATGAAAATAATCCGTCGCCTGCGCACCGGGGCGCAGTTGGGCGAGGTCTACCGTCAGGCTGACGGGCAAACCAAACAGATTAATCGCCTGATCCAAAAGATGCGGTGCTAAATCGTACCAGATGCCGCTTCCCGGGCCGCCCTGTTCACGCCAACGGTCACGAACCTGCGGGCGAAAACGATCGAAATGAGATTCAAAATACGCAACCTCCCCCAAAACGCCATCCGCCAGCAAGGCTTTCAGCGTCAGGAAATCACTGTCCCAGCGACGGTTATGGAACACAGATAATACGCGCCCGAGGCTGCGCGCCAGCGCATCCAGCTCACGAGCTTGTGACAGTGTCACGGTGAAAGGCTTATCAACAACCACATGTTTGCCCGCTTCCAGCGCGGCCTTCGCTAACGGGAAGTGCGTGTCATTAGGCGTGGGGATCACTATCAGGTCGATATTGGGATCGTTAAAAAGATGTTTAGGCTCGGCAACAACCGCCACCGTAGGCCAGTCTGCCTTCACTTTTGCTTCATCACTACTGGAAACCGCAGCCAGTTCCAGGCCCGGTGTGCCCACAATCAGGGGGGCATGGAAGGTTTTGCTGGCATAACCATAGCCAATTAGCCCAACGCGGATGTTGTCACTCATGTTATTGCCTCTCAATTCAGGACTGACCTATTTCACACCATACCTTGCAACGTCTCAATAGTTTAATAACCTTTGCGCTACAAAGGTCGTTTCTTAACTTAAGTCAAACATATGCCACTTACGCTTAACTTGCAGCGAAAAAGAGGTAGAAATCGTTCCCAATCATCTTGCTGTATTAATGAGAGATTAGTAACATTTGCAGCCTGTGTTTAAGGATAAATCAAAGCAAATGTCATCAGTAATGAATCGTCTTATTGAATTAACAGGTTGGATTGTTCTCGCCGTCTCCGTAATCCTGCTGGGTGTTGCCAATCATATTGACAATTACCAGCCACCGGAGCCCGTTGCTGCTGTGCAGAAGAAATAAGCGTCGGTAGTCGTTTATTCCCGGCAATTCACATGTAGTAGCTGCAAGGTTTGGCTGCAAAAGATCGAATTCTGTCAAAAAAAGCGAATTAGGCCGCATCCCGCTCCGCCGCATATTGCCTGCTGTGGCGAAGCGGGTTACCCTTGCTGCAGGTGCGTATAGCGCCTGCTTTTTCACAGGTATGAACACTCTTCTTACACTTGCACGTAAATCCGCTTTTACCTGTGCACGTTGTTTATTTTTATATTTTCTACTCCGTTGGTATTATTTTATTTATATGGATCTGCATTTATGACTGTTCAGGATTACTTATTAAAATTCCGCAAAATCAGTTCACTCGATAGTCTGGAAAAACTGTTCGACCATCTTAACTACACGCTTACTGACGATAGCGACATTATCAATATGTACCGTGCCGCAGACCATCGCCGTGCGGAGCTTATCTCGGGAGGTCGTCTGTTTGATGTCGGTCAGGTACCTAAATCAGTCTGGCATTACGTGCAATAAAGAAGAAAGTAGCGCTCAACGTTAAAAGCTTTATAATAATTGCCCCAAAATGAATGGCATGATTGATTGCGCGCGTAAACCTGGAGAAGAGATGACTACCACACCGGCACAACGTATCGGAGGCTGGCTCCTTGGGCCACTGGCCTGGCTGTTAGTCGCGTTGTTGAGCGCTTCGCTGGCGTTACTACTTTATGTCACTGCGCTGGCTACACCGCAAACCTTCAAAATGCTGGGTGAACAAAGTACGGTCAATTTGCTGTTATGGGGCGTTTCCTTTATTACCGCGATCGCCATGTGGTATTACACGCTGTGGCTGACGATTGCGTTTTTCAAACGCAGAGCCTGTGTGCCTAAACATTATATTCTGTGGCTGCTGATCTCCGTGTTGCTGGCGATTAAAGCGTTTGCGTTTTCACCGGTCCCGGACGCCTTTGCCGTGCGCCAACTGCTGTTCCCATTACTGGCTGCAGCACTGCTGGTGCCCTACTTCAAACGATCGCAGCGCGTTAAATCGACGTTTGTGAACCCGTAATAACCCTACAGTTAACCTGTTGTCGCCTGTTGTAGATTGTCAGATAATAGGCGGCTTTTTTATTTCAGGCCGAAAAATGACTGATTACCTGCTGCTGTTTGTCGGAACTGTACTGGTCAATAACTTTGTACTGGTCAAGTTTCTGGGCCTTTGCCCGTTTATGGGTGTTTCCAAAAAACTGGAAACCGCAATGGGTATGGGCCTTGCCACGACGTTTGTCATGACACTGGCATCCATTTGCGCATGGCTGATTGATACCTGGATCCTAATCCCGCTCAATCTCATCTATCTGCGCACGCTGGCTTTTATTCTGGTTATCGCCGTCGTGGTGCAATTTACCGAGATGGTTGTACGCAAAACCAGCCCTGCACTTTACCGCCTGCTGGGGATCTTCCTTCCGTTGATCACCACTAACTGCGCGGTATTGGGTGTAGCGCTACTGAACATCAACCTCGGTCATAACTTTTTACAGTCGGCGCTATACGGTTTTTCTGCCGCAGTCGGCTTCTCGCTGGTGATGGTACTGTTCGCAGCAATTCGCGAACGTCTCGCCGTGGCGGACGTCCCTGCGCCATTTCGCGGGAATGCGATTGCGCTGATTACCGCCGGTTTAATGTCATTGGCCTTTATGGGCTTTAGTGGTTTGGTGAAGTTGTAATGAATGCTATCTGGATTGCCGTTGCCGCAGTGAGTCTACTGGGTCTGGCGTTCGGCGCTATTTTGGGTTATGCCTCACGACGTTTCGCCGTTGAAGATGATCCGGTTGTGGAGAAAATTGATGAAATTCTCCCGCAAAGCCAGTGTGGACAATGTGGCTATCCGGGCTGTCATCCTTATGCTGAAGCGATCGGCGCTCAGGGTGAAAAAATTAACCGTTGCGCTCCCGGTGGCGAAGCGGTGATGTTAAAAATTGCCGCCCTGCTGAACGTCGATCCGCAGCCGATTGATGGTGATGAACAAGACGTTACGCCCGTGCGTATGCTGGCGGTCATTGATGAAAATAACTGTATCGGTTGCACAAAGTGCATTCAGGCCTGCCCGGTTGATGCGATTGTGGGTGCGACGCGCGCCATGCATACGGTGATGAGCGATCTCTGCACCGGGTGCAACCTGTGCGTTGATCCGTGCCCAACGCAATGTATCGAATTACGTCCGGTAGCCGAAACACCAGATAGCTGGAAATGGGATTTAAACACCATTCCTGTGCGCATCATTCCCGTGGAACAACATGTTTAAGTTATTCTCTGCATTCAGAAAAAACAAAATCTGGGACTTTGATGGCGGCATTCATCCACCAGAAATGAAAACCCAGTCAAACGGCACGCCGTTGCGGCAGGTTCCGCTGGCGCCACGCTTTGTTATTCCGCTGAAGCAACATATTGGCGCGGAAGGTGAGCTGTGCGTAAACGTGGGTGATACCGTACTGCGAGGTCAGGCGTTAACCCTCGGGCGAGGCAAAATGCTTCCGGTCCATGCACCAACGTCAGGCACCGTTGTTGCCATTGCCCCGCACTCTACGGCACACCCATCGGCACTGGCTGAGTTGAGCGTTATCATAGACGCCGATGGCGAAGATCGCTGGATTGAGCGGGATGGCTGGACCGATTACCGCTCCCGCAGCCGGGAAGAGCTGATCGCGCGTATTCACCAGTTCGGCGTTGCCGGACTGGGTGGCGCAGGTTTCCCCACCGGCGTCAAACTACAGGGCGGCGGAGATAAAATTGAAACGCTGATCATCAACGCCGCTGAATGCGAGCCATACATTACGGCTGATGACCGCCTGATGCAGGACTGCGCGGCGCAGGTCGTCGAAGGTATCCGTATCCTTGCGCATATTCTTCAGCCACGCGAAATTTTGGTGGGCATCGAAGATAACAAACCGCAGGCAATTTCTATGCTGCGCGCAGTGCTGGCTGATTCACACGATATTAGCTTACGTGTGATCCCCACTAAGTATCCTTCAGGCGGGGCCAAGCAATTAACACAAATCCTGACTGGCAAGCAGGTTCCCCACGGCGGACGTTCCTCAGATATCGGCGTACTGATGCAAAACGTCGGAACCGCTTATGCCATCAAACGCGCGGTGATTGATGGTGAACCGATCACCGAGCGTGTCGTGACGCTCACTGGTGAAGCCGTCAGCCGTCCGGGCAACGTCTGGGCGCGTTTAGGCACGCCGGTTCGTCATCTGCTCAACGACGCGGGCTTCTGCCCTTCCGCCGACCAGATGGTCATTATGGGCGGACCGCTGATGGGCTTTACGCTGCCGTGGCTGGATGTACCCGTGGTAAAGATTACCAACTGTCTTCTGGCGCCCTCTGCCAGTGAAATGGGGGAAACGCCGGAAGAGAAAGGCTGCATTCGCTGTAGCGCTTGCGCCGATGCCTGCCCAGCCGATCTCCTGCCGCAGCAGCTTTATTGGTTCAGTAAAGGGCAACAGCACGACAAAGCAACGGCTCACAATATCGCCGACTGTATTGAATGCGGTGCCTGCGCCTGGGTATGCCCTAGCAACATTCCACTGGTGCAGTATTTCCGCCAGGAAAAAGCCGAGATTTACGCCATTAGTCAGGAAGAAAAACGTGCCGCCGAAGCAAAAGCACGATTCGAAGCCCGACAGGCACGCCTTGAACGAGAAAAAGCTGCACGTCTTGAACGCCACAAAAGCGCCGCCGCTCAGCCTGCAGCTAAAGATCATGATGCCATTGCCGCCGCGCTGGCTCGCGTAAAAGAAAAGCAGGCCCAGGCAATGCAGCCGGTAGTCATTAAGGCTGGCGAAAAACCTGACAATAGCGCCGTGATTGCCGCACGCGAGGCGCGTAAGGCACAAGCTCGCGCGGCCCGGACTGAAAATCCACCACAAATTGAAGGCAACAGTGCGGGTACAGATCCGCGTAAAGCCGCCGTGGAAGCGGCTATTGCACGCGCCAAAGCCCGCAAGCTTGAGCAGCAGCCGGAAACGGAAACCGTCGAACCGGTGGATCCGCGAAAAGCCGCCGTGGAAGCGGCTATCGCCCGTGCCAAAGCCCGCAAGCTTGAGCAGCAACCGGAAACGGAAACCGTCGAACCGGTGGATCCGCGCAAAGCCGCCGTGGAAGCGGCTATCGCCCGCGCTAAAGCCCGCAAGCTTGAGCAGCAGGCAGTAACGGAAACAGCCGAGCCAGTTGATCCGCGTAAAGCCGCCGTCGCGGCCGCTATCGCACGCGCTCAGGCAAAGAAAGCCGCACAGCAGCAGGTTGTAAACGAGGAATAAATGGTATTCAGAATAGCAAGCTCCCCTTATACCCATAACCAGCGCCAGACATCGCGCATCATGATACTGGTGTTACTTGCTGCATTGCCGGGGATCGCCGCTCAACTGTGGTTTTTTGGCTGGGGAACGTTGTTCCAGATAGTTCTGGCAGCCGTCAGCGCTATCGCTGCCGAAGCGGGCGTACTTAAACTGCGTAAACAGCCTATTGTCACGGTATTAAAAGACAACTCTGCTTTACTCACCGGGCTGCTACTGGCGGTGAGTATTCCCCCGCTCGCCCCCTGGTGGATGGTGGTTTTAGGCACGGTATTCGCCGTTATCATCGCTAAGCAACTGTATGGCGGCCTCGGCCAGAACCCGTTTAACCCTGCCATGATTGGTTACGTCGTACTGCTTATCTCATTTCCGGTACAGATGACCAGTTGGCTGCCGCCGCATGAAATTGCGGCTACTGTGCCTGGGTTCTTTGACGCCCTTAACGTTATCTTTAGTGGACATACCGCCAGCGGCGGGGATATGAACACGTTGCGTATGGGCATTGATGGTATCAGTCAGGCAACGCCTCTCGACACCTTTAAGACTTCGCTGCATGCGGGACATACTGTTGAGCAGGTGATGCAATACCCAATCTACAGCGGCATGCTTGCAGGCGCTGGCTGGCAGTGGGTTAACCTTGCCTGGCTGGTCGGCGGTGTCATACTGTTATGGCAGAAAGCGATTCGCTGGCATATCCCGGTTAGCTTCCTGCTGTCGCTTGCGGTTTGCGCAACTTTAGGCTGGATTTTCTCGCCAGAATCGCTGGCCTCACCTCAGTTGCACCTCCTTTCCGGCGCGACCATGTTAGGTGCATTTTTTATTCTTACCGACCCCGTTACAGCATCAACCACCAACCGTGGCCGTCTGATTTTTGGCGCGCTTGCAGGCCTGCTCGTGTGGTTGATTCGCAGTTTTGGCGGTTATCCTGATGGCGTCGCTTTTGCCGTTTTACTGGCAAATATCACGGTTCCGCTGATTGATTATTACACTCGCCCTCGCGTGTACGGACATCGCTAAGGATTCCCTATGCTGAAAACGATTCGTAAACACGGTATTACACTGGCGCTATTTGCTGCGGGCTCGACGGGGTTAACCGCGGCAATCAATCAATTAACTAAGTCCACTATTGATGAACAGGCCGCGCTGCAGCAAAAAGCGCTGTTCGATCAAGTTCTGCCTGGCGATCGCTACAATAATAACTTGTCTGAGAGTTGTTATCTGGTCGATGCGCCAGCGTTGGGCAAAGGCAGTCACCGGGTGTATATTGCCCGCCAGGACGATCGCCCCGTTGCAGCAGTTCTTGAAGCTACGGCGCCAGATGGTTATTCCGGGGCTATTCAACTGCTGGTTGGCGTCGATTTTACCGGTACCGTGTTGGGTACGCGGGTGACCGAGCATCATGAAACGCCAGGACTGGGCGATAAAATCGAACTGCGACTGTCCGATTGGATAACCCACTTTAGCGGCAAAACGATCGCGGCGGGTAATGATTCCCACTGGGCGGTGAAAAAAGACGGCGGAGACTTTGACCAGTTTACAGGTGCCACCATTACACCGCGTGCGGTAGTGAATGCAGTAAAACGCGCCGGTTTGTATGCGCAGACGCTACCCGCGCAACTTCCTCAACTTAGCGCCTGTGGAGAATAAACCATGAGCGAAATTAAAGACGTTATTGTCCAGGGGTTATGGAAAAATAACTCCGCGCTTGTGCAGCTACTCGGGATGTGTCCGCTGTTGGCCGTCACCTCTACTGCCACTAATGCGCTGGGTCTGGGACTCGCGACTACGCTCGTCCTGACGTTGACGAACCTGACGATTTCAGCCCTTCGTCGCTGGACACCGCCAGAAATTCGTATTCCGATTTATGTCATGATCATCGCCTCCGTGGTGAGCGCGGTGCAGATGTTGATCAATGCCTACGCTTTTGGACTGTATCAGTCTCTGGGCATCTTTATCCCGCTGATTGTGACCAACTGTATTGTTGTTGGTCGTGCGGAAGCCTTCGCCGCCAAAAAGGGACCTGCGTTATCCGCACTCGATGGTTTCTCCATCGGCATGGGCGCAACAGGTGCCATGTTTGTTCTGGGCTCGCTGCGTGAAATAATTGGTAACGGTACACTATTTGATGGCGCAGACGGTTTGTTGGGTAGTTGGGCCAAAGTCTTGCGCGTTGAGATCTTCCATACTGATACGCCGTTTCTGCTGGCCATGCTGCCACCGGGCGCGTTTATAGGCCTGGGTCTGATGCTGGCGGTGAAGTATCTGATTGATGAGAAAATGAAGAAACGTCGTGCCGAGGCGGCTGTCGCGGACAGTCCCGTGGGTGAAACAGGGAATGTGTAATGAACAAAGCAAAACGTCTGGAAATACTGACGCGCCTGCGTGATAACAATCCGCATCCGACAACCGAGCTTAATTTTACATCGCCGTTTGAACTGCTGATTTCGGTCTTGCTCTCCGCGCAGGCCACCGATGTCAGCGTCAATAAAGCGACGGCTAAGCTGTACCCCGTCGCTAATACCCCTGCCGCGATGCTTGAGCTCGGCGTTGAAGGTGTTAAGTCCTACATCAAGACAATTGGTTTGTTTAACAGCAAAGCGGAGAATGTGATTAAAACCTGCCGCATTCTGCTGGAACAACATAATGGTGAAGTGCCTGAAGACCGTGCCGCATTAGAAGCCCTGCCCGGAGTTGGACGAAAAACTGCAAATGTAGTGTTAAATACCGCCTTTGGCTGGCCCACTATCGCCGTAGATACGCATATTTTTCGCGTCTGTAATCGTACGCAATTCGCTCCGGGTAAAAACGTTGAGCAGGTTGAAGAGAAACTGCTGAAGGTTGTACCCAGTGAATTTAAAGTCGATTGCCATCACTGGTTAATTCTTCATGGCCGCTACACCTGCATAGCCCGAAAGCCGCGCTGCGGTTCCTGTATTATCGAAGATCTCTGCGAATTCAAAGAGAAAGTCGATATCTGATGCTGCCGGGGCATCCTGTTTGCCCCTCGCACACATAACGATTAGTTATGCACTCCCCTGAGTTTCTTTTGCCGACAATGATGCCGCTCTGGCGCTCATATCTAATGTAATATTCTTGTGAATTATCACCTGAGCAGGTTAATCGTTTTTTTAGCAAAAGAAATTTCTATCTATACGTGATCCAGATCACCCAGATAACACAATGTTAATAATTTTTTATTTTTCAGTTAAAGTGACAATCAGATGACCTAACTGAACAGTTTCTAAACAAAACATTACACTGGCTATTTTTCAGATAATGGCCTATATCACTGGATTCAACCTTAAATAGCAGAACATATCGCCGCATTGCGGTTTCTGGCCTGATTAAACAGTGTAAAAATCTGCCATTTTTCAAATGAAGAAATTTAACGCTAGATAACATTTCGCAGCCCCGACGATTTCACCAGTCATGATATATGTAACAGATTATTACAAAGCACTTGTCTGAAGGGTCAAGATAGTGAACATTACTTGCCGTTTCCCCTCCCACTATAACAATCGGACGGATGAACTTGACTCATCACGTACCTGAACACCCCCGTTGATATGGGATGTAAAAAAAGAGGTAAAAGTGTCTACTGCAAACAATAAACCAACAGAAAGCGTGAGTTTAAACGCCTTCAAACAACCAAAAGCGTTCTATCTCATTTTCTCTATTGAGCTGTGGGAACGTTTTGGTTATTACGGCCTGCAAGGGATTATGGCCGTCTACCTGGTTAAACAGCTGGGTATGTCAGAAGCGGATTCCATCACCCTTTTCTCGTCCTTTAGCGCCCTGGTGTACGGTCTGGTTGCCATTGGCGGCTGGTTAGGTGATAAAGTTCTGGGAACAAAACGCGTCATTATGCTCGGTGCCGTTGTCCTGGCCATCGGTTATGCACTGGTTGCATGGTCCGGTCATGATGCGGGTATCGTTTATATGGGCATGGCGGCCATCGCGGTCGGTAACGGCCTGTTTAAAGCAAACCCATCCTCCCTGCTCTCTACCTGCTATGCCAAAGATGACCCGCGTCTTGATGGTGCATTTACTATGTACTACATGTCCGTCAACATCGGTTCATTCTTCTCTATGCTGGCAACGCCGTGGTTAGCTGCGCGTTACGGCTGGAGCACCGCGTTCGCCCTGAGCGTCGTAGGTATGCTGATTACCGTTGTTAACTTCGCATTCTGCCAGCGCTGGGTTAAACAGTACGGTTCTAAACCTGACTTTGAGCCGATCAACTTCCGTAACCTGCTGCTGACTATTGCTGGCGTTGTGGTACTGATCGCCATTGCAACCTGGTTGCTGCACAACCAGCAGATCGCACGTATGGTTCTGGGCGTCATTGCGCTGGGTATCGTATTTATCTTCGGTAAAGAAGCCTTCACCATGCACGGTGCTGCACGTCGTAAAATGATCGTCGCCTTCATTCTGATGCTTGAAGCGATTATCTTCTTCGTACTGTACAGCCAGATGCCGACCTCACTGAACTTCTTCGCGATTCGTAACGTTGAGCACTCTATTCTTGGTATTGCTTTCGAACCTGAGCAGTATCAGGCGCTGAACCCGTTCTGGATCATCATTGGTAGCCCAATCCTCGCCGCTATCTATAACAAGATGGGCGATACCCTGCCAATGCCGACTAAGTTTGCGATTGGTATGGTGCTGTGTTCCGGTGCGTTCCTGATCCTGCCGCTGGGCGCGAAATTCGCTACCGACGCGGGCATCGTATCCGTTAACTGGCTGATCATCTGCTATGGTCTGCAAAGTATCGGTGAACTGATGATCTCCGGTCTGGGTCTGGCAATGGTGGCTCAGTTGGTACCGCAACGCCTGATGGGCTTCATCATGGGTAGCTGGTTCCTGACCACTGCCGGTGCAAACATCATCGGTGGTTACGTCGCTAACATGATGGCTGTACCAGAGAACGTGACTGACCCGCTGATGTCCCTTGAAGTCTACGGTCGTGTGTTCCTGCAGATTGGTGTTGCAACGGCGGTTATCGCTGTTCTGATGCTGCTGACGGCGCCAAAACTGAATCGTATGACTCAGGACGATGACGTCAATGAGAAAGCCTCTAAGGCCGCGACAGCGTAATTCTCAGGGAAACTCATTTTCAGGCCGCTAACTGATGTTAGCGGCTTTTTTTTTGCCTGAGCTAGCACTACCATACGATATACCTCAGCCAAAAGGAGTTACCGATGAAACTGTTCTACAAACCGGGCGCTTGTTCTCTCGCTTCCCACATCACCCTTCGGGAGAGTGGTAAAGATTTCACGCTGGATGGTGTTGATCTGATGAAGAAACGTCTGGAAAACGGCGATGATTTTTTCGCGGTAAACCCAAAAGGTCAAGTTCCCGCGCTGCTGCTGGATGACGGTACGCTATTGACCGAAGGCGTCGCCATCATGCAATATCTGGCGGACACCGTACCAGACCGTCAGCTCCTTGCCCCAACCAGCAGCCTCTCCCGTTACAAAACCATCGAATGGCTTAACTACATTGCGACAGAACTGCATAAAGGCTTTACGCCTCTGTTCCGTCCCGATACGCCGGAAGACTTCAAGCCAACCGTTCGCGCGCAGCTGGAGAAAAAAATGCAGTACGTAAACGAGTCGCTGAAAGACGATCAATGGATCTGCGGCCCGCGCTTCAGCATCGCCGATGCCTATCTGTTCACCGTGCTGCGTTGGGCTTATGCGGTTAAGCTGAATATGGCAGGATTAAGCCATATCGACGCGTATATGGCCCGTATGGCTGAACGCCCGGCAGTTGCCGCAGCGCTTAAAGCAGAAGGGTTAAATTAATTGTGGTTGCCGGGTGACGCTAACCCGGCCTACAGCTAAACATATGCCCGATAAGCGTGAACGCTATCGGGCATTGATTACAGCTGCGTCGCGCTGAAGTAGTGCTCAGGCTTCGCGATACGATCCTGTGCGGCCACGACCTGCAGCTCATACTCGTGCATTTCTTTGGTGGTAATCATCACTTCGTATACCGCCGCCGTCACATGCTCAAGCGCCTGCTGTAAAGACGCGCCCTGCAGCAGTTTCACCAGTAATAAGCCACTGGTAACATCACCCACGCCAACCGGCTGGCGAGCGCCAAAATCAACTAACGGTCGGCTGATGTGCCACGCCCGTTCAGCCGTGACCAGCAGCATCTCGAAACGATCGGTGCTGATACCCGCGCGGGCCAGATGCTTCACCAGCACAATTTCTGGTCCCTGAGCGATAAGCTCACGCGCTGCCGCCACTGCCTCATTGACATTACTCACCGCATGCTCGCACAGAATTTCGAGCTCAACCAGGTTTGGGGCGATAATATCGCTGGCCGGAAGCGCGTGGCGTACATGAAACTCCGCCACGCCCGGCGCGACAATACACCCTTTTTCCGGATGGCCCATCACCGGATCGCAAAAGTATTTCGCCCGCGGGTTGGCCGCTTTAACCTGGCGAACAATGCCCAGAATATGCTCGCCCTGTTCAGCCGAGCCAAGATAGCCACTCAATACGGCGTCACAGGTCTGAAGTTTATCGATATCGGCAATACCCTGGACGATTTCGGTCAGATGGCTCGGCGGCATCACGCAACCGGTCCATTTGCCGTACTGTGTGTGGTTAGAAAACTGAACGGTATTCAGCGGCCAGACATTTGCGCCAAGACGACGCATTGGAAACTCTGCTGCACTATTGCCCGCATGACCAAAAACAACGTGGGACTGGATGGCGAGGATATTCTTCATTTTACTTACCACAACCCTGAAAAAATAAAGGGGCGTAGTTTCCCACGCCCCTGCTAACTAAATCTTACTTCCAGCAAATCAGACAATAGTTCTTCTTGCCACGGCGCAGTAAGGTG
The DNA here is from genome assembly GCF_030334595.1 of Citrobacter sp. Ce104. Taxonomy (NCBI): domain Bacteria; kingdom Pseudomonadati; phylum Pseudomonadota; class Gammaproteobacteria; order Enterobacterales; family Enterobacteriaceae; genus Citrobacter; species Citrobacter sp. Ce104. The sequence goes on along the minus strand of NZ_JAOWDP010000069.1, from coordinate 256,437 downwards.
TAGCGCCCAAACAGGATATCACTCTCCTGGAAGAAATATTCCGGATCGGATTGCTTCTCACCGTTGATGGTTACCGCGTTTGACGCAATAGTCTTACGTGCCTGACCGCGAGAAGGCTGCAACTCGGAGTCCACCAGCGCTTGCATCAGATCGGCACCTTTGTCCATCTCGATCATCGGCACGCCATCCTGCGCCAGCTGTTCGAAATCCGCTTCGCTCAAATCGCTCAGATTGCCGTTAAACAAGCTTTCGGTAATGCGTTTTGCCGCTACCAGACCTTCTTCACCGTGAACCAGACGCGTTACCTGCTCGGCCAGTACATACTGGGCGCGCGGTGCTTTACCGCTGTTTTTATCTTCTTCTTCCAGCGCATTGATCTCTTCAATGTCCATGAAAGTAAAGAATTTCAGGAAGCGATAAACGTCCGCATCGGCGGTGTTGATCCAGAACTGGTAGAATTTATACGGACTGGTTTTCTTCGGATCCAGCCACACAGCGCCGCCTTCAGTCTTACCGAATTTGGTGCCGTCAGCTTTAGTAATCAGCGGAACGGTCAGACCAAACACCTGGTTCTGATGCAGACGACGGGTCAAATCGATACCGGAAGTAATGTTGCCCCATTGGTCAGAACCGCCAATCTGCAGCGCCACGCCGTGCAATTTATTCAGGCAGGCAAAGTCATAACCCTGCAGCAGGTTGTAAGAAAACTCGGTAAAGGAGATCCCCTGATCGTCACGGTTCAGACGCTGCTTTACCGCTTCTTTGTTGATCATCTGGTTAACGGAGAAGTGTTTGCCGATATCACGCAGGAAAGTCAGTACGTTCATACCGCCAAACCAGTCGTAGTTATTCGCAGCAATCGCCGAGTTGTCGCCACAGTCGAAATCGAGGAACGGCGCAACCTGTTTGCGGATTTTATCCACCCACTCCTGCACGGTGTCTTCGGTATTCAGTTTACGCTCGGCGGCTTTAAAGCTCGGGTCACCAATCAAACCCGTTGCGCCACCTACCAGTGCGACAGGCTTATGGCCTGCCTGCTGGAAGCGTTTCAGGCATAACAATGGAACCAGATGCCCCAAATGCAAGCTGTCAGCGGTAGGATCGAAGCCGCAATAGAGCGCGATCGGGCCTTGCGCCAGTCGCTCTGCTAACGCTTCCTCGTCCGTCACCTGGGCCACCAGCCCCCGCTCTTGCAATTGTTTAATCAAGTTACTGCTTGCCATCAAAATCTCCATGTATAAAACGACTGCACCTTAGCCGGTACACGACTTTTCGCCTGATGCGAAAGAAACATAGAATAAAGCGCCGGATTGTTCAGCACCAGCGCTTAAAACAAGAAATTTGCATCTTTAGGGGGCAAGGCGATCAATTTTCCACGCGTTATCTTCGCGTTGGTATAAAAAACGATCGTGCAGACGGTTTTCACCACCCTGCCAGAATTCCATTTGCTCAATACTCACGCGAAAGCCGCCCCAGAAACTGGGCAGTGGTACTTCCCCTTGCTGGAACTTCTGCTTCAGTTCGAGGAATTTGCTTTCGAGAATACCGCGAGCGGAGATTCGGCTGGATTGCTTAGATACCCAGGCGCCAATCTGGCTGTCGCGTGGGCGACTGTGGAAGTATTTCACCACTTCGAGTGTGGAAAGACGCTCAGCCTTGCCGATCACCATCACCTGCCGTTCCAGCATGTGCCATGGGAATAAGAGGCTGATACGGGGATTTTTCTCGATCTGGTGCGCCTTGCGGCTGCCGAGATTGGTATAGAACACCAGACCTTTATCATCATAATGTTTGAGCAACACGATACGCTGATAAGGCTGGCCATTTTCATCAACGGTCGCAACGACCATTGCGGTAGGATCGGCCAGTTTGGCGTCACAGGCTTGCCCGAGCCAGCGCTCAAACAGCGCAAGGGGTTCGGCGGGAAGATCGCGGCGGCGAAGGCCGCCTTTCGTGTATTCACGGCGCAGATGCGCGATTTGCTGCAATTCGTCGTTATCAGACATGATGTTGGCTACGGATTGTCAGTGGGTGACGCTATTGTGCGCCGCCCAGGTGAAAATCTCAACGCTTCGGGTTCTGTAACTGACAGTTATTTAGCACAATTCTGTCTCGTTTATAGACCGTTGCCTCGTCGCCTTTAGACCAGAAGACGTAAATACCATCGGTATAGCGCGCGCCTGATGCTGACACGCCCTGTTTGAGGTTCAATAGCTGATTATCATAAACAAAACTCGCCTCCTGGCGGGTATTGTTCAGCTTGACGGTAAGCGGTTTTTCGTCACAGCGGTATTCCAGCGTATCCGTTTGCATACGCTCGACAAATTGGTTGTACACGCTACATCCGCTAAGCAGTACCGGCAGACACACTAATAACAGTTTTTTCATAGCCATATCCTGAAGACTTTCCTGGTCCAGGAGGGTAATGGCACCCTCCCTAATATCCCGAGTTTACCGGCATATGGCGCTGAATAATTTCAGTTAACTCTGAGTTCGCGGGTTAGCAGGATAAATTGCCCCTAAAACGCTCGGTTCTGACGCACCGGTCACGGAAGGTAAATTTCCCGGTAATCCCGCCAGCGTGCGCCACGCCAGCCAGGCAAAGGCTAACGCTTCCATATCATCACCGCTAATCCCGGCCTCATCGGTTGAGGTGACCTCTGTACCCGGCAATAATGCCGCCAGACGCATCATCAGCAGCGGATTACGGCTTCCACCACCGCATACCATGAGTCGCTCACAACCGCCGCTCAACAGGACTTGCTCGGAAATGGTGACCGCCGTCAGTTCGGCAAGCGTCGCCTGCACATCGCGCGGACTTATTCCCGGGAAATGCGCCAGATGACGTTCTATCCAACCATAATTAAAATACTCGCGGCCCGTGCTTTTCGGCGCAGGCGCAGAAAAATACGGATCGTTCAGCATATTTTGCAATAAAGGCAGGATCACCGTTCCCGAATTGGCCCACTGCGCATCTTTGTCGTAGGGTTGACCGCATTGCCGCCAGATCCAGGCATCCATCAGCATATTACCCGGCCCGGTGTCGTAGCCGCGAACGGGCTGCTGCGGAATAAGCAGAGACAGATTGGCAATTCCGCCAATGTTCAGCACCATCCGTCGTTCCGTTGGATGTGCCAACAGCGCCTGATGAAAAGCGGGAACCAGCGGCGCGCCCTGCCCGCCGAGGGCGATATCGCGACGGCGAAAATCGCCAACCACGGTGATGCCGGTTCGCGCGACGATCTGATTGTTGTCGCCAATTTGCAGCGTGTGCGGTGCGCGTCCCGTGGGTTCATGCCACACGGTTTGCCCATGACAGCCAATCGCGACGATCTCCTGCGGTTTCAATTTTTCCTGTGCCAGCAGCGCATTCACCGCCTCGGCAAACAGGTAACCGAGCTGCGCATCCAATTGGCCAAACTGCGATAGCGTAAGCTGCTGGCCCTGGCAGATATCCAGAATCGCCTGCTTTATATGGAGGGGGATAGGCCAGGTCAGACTCGCCTGCTGCGCAACCATCGTTTCATCTATCGTCGCCAGCACAACATCGACGCCATCAAGGCTGGTTCCAGACATTACACCGATAAAACGGCCCGATTTCATATGTCATCCTTTTAAGCAAATTAGCCTTGACACTCAACCATAAAGTGCCGACTAATGCCATGCTTCCTTAATGATTTTTAATGCCTAATCATTACACTGGACGCTTTATTACATCAATTATATGAATGATTCGTTTATACTCGGTATATCCGATTTCGGTTAAGATTTTCATATTGTTCCAGTAGAACATGTGACCTTAGGCTCACAAATGCCATATAATTTAGCCATGAAGAGTGCTTAATTAGCGTTTCGTGGTGACAAAGGAGATTTGTAAATGATTAAACGTGTGCTGATTGTTTCATTAATGGGCGTATCTTTAGCGGGCTGCGTTAACAATGATAGCCTCTCAGGCGACGTCTATACTGCATCCGAAGCGAAACAAGTTCAGAACGTTACCTACGGTACGATTGTTCATGTTCGTCCGGTGCAAATCCAGGGTGGCGATGACGCAAACGTGATTGGCGCAATCGGTGGTGCGGTACTCGGCGGGTTCCTTGGTAACACCGTCGGCGGCGGTACCGGTCGTTCATTAGCCACGGCTGCTGGCGCAGTCGCCGGTGGCGTAGCGGGTCAAGGCGTACAAGGTGCGATGAATAAAACCCAGGGTGTGGAACTGGAAATCCGTAAGGACGACGGTAATACCATCATGGTGGTTCAGAAACAGGGTGCGACCAAGTTCTCCGCCGGCCAGCGCGTTGTTATGGCTAACAACGGCAGCCAGGTTACCGTGTCTCCACGCTAATCAAATTCACGTGTGGTCAGACCCTGGCCACACGTCATCTTTTCGCTTCAGCTCTGTGACTGCAGCTCAATAATATTGTGTTCCAGTCTGGCGACCAGTTTAATCAGCAGATCAATTTCCTCAGCTGAAATCCCTTCCAAAATTTCTCCACGCGTCTTGTTGATAACCGCTTCCATATCAGCGATCAGCGGCTCTGCTTTTTCTGTCAGTTTAATTCTCTTTGCCCGACGATCGCTGGCGCAAGTCTGTCGTGAAATGAGTCCCTTTTCTTCCAGTTGGTCAAGCGTACGAACTAACGAAGGCTGCTCGATGCCAATTGCTTTAGCCAACTGAATCTGCGATTGATCAGGCGGCAATTGATGAATGTTGTGCAGCGTAACCCAATGCGTCTGCGTCAACTCCAGAGGTTTCAGGCGATGGTCAATCAGAGCACGCCAAATGCGCACCAACCGTGCCAGATCAGAACCTAATGGCGATTCCAATTTCATCTCCTTATAATTAGCTTGCTAAGTTATTGTGCTGATTTTAGAATAGTGTGCAGCATTTGTATTGCCAAAACAAATGTATTGCCAAATTTGCTTACCGGCTGACATTTTTTCAGACATTATGCGTTACAGAGACTCATTGTCTCTTTTTTGCTAAACCTATAGCAATGCTCTCTTCCGCCAAGGATTTTGCCCGTGAAGTTTATGTTTAATGCAACAGGATTGCCCCTACAAGATTTAATGATCGGAGCGTCTGTTTATTTCCCCCCTGTTTTCAAGGCGTTTGTAGCAGGATTCCTTCTCTGGCTGGTTGTCCATCGCCTGCTGCGCGACTGGATTTATTCCGGTGAGATCTGGCATCCCCTGTTAATGGATCTGTCACTCTTTACGCTTTGCGTATGTCTGGCCTTTGTAATGCTGATTGCGTGGTGATTATGTCGCTTAAAACCGTTAAATACTTCTCCACCATTATAGTCGCTGCAATCGCAGTTTTCGCCGGATGGTGGATGTGGAATTACTATATGCAGTCGCCCTGGACACGTGACGGTAAAGTGCGTGCTGAGCAGGTTAGCATCACGCCGCAGGTCTCAGGCAGCATTAGCGAACTCAATATAAAAGATAACCAGTTCGTGAATAAAGGCGATGTGCTTTTTATCATCGACAAGACGCCGTTTCACATTGCTGAACTGAATGCGCAAGCGCAGCTGGCGAAAGCTCAGTCCGACCTGGCGAAAGCCAATAACGAGGCCAACCGACGCCGCCATTTATCGCAAAATTACATCTCAGCCGAAGATCTGGATACCGCTAATCTCAATGTGAAAGCCATGCAAGCCAGCGTTGAAGCAGCCGAGGCCAGTCTGCGCCAGGCACAATGGCAACTGACGCAAACGGTGGTCAAAGCGCCCGTGGCGGGTTGGGTTACCAATCTTTCTACCCGTACCGGAGACTATGCCTCAACCGGTAAGCCCTTGTTTGCCCTTGTCGACAGCCACTCTTTTTATGTGATGGGATATTTTGAAGAAACCAAGCTGCGCCACATTCGTGAAGGTGCGCCTGCGGTTATCACGCTCTACAGCGGCAATATTAAGTTACAGGGTCACGTCTCCAGTATTGGTCGCGCTATCTACGATCAAAGCGTGGAAAGTGATTCCGGCCTGATTCCCGACATCAAACCTAACGTGCCGTGGGTGCGTCTGGCGCAGCGTGTTCCGGTACGCATCGAATTCGACGCGCTACCGCATGATGTCACGCTGGTTTCTGGTACGACCTGCAGCGTGTCTGTCGGCCAGCGTAAATGAAACTGCCCCTCCTGACGCCAGGCAATTGGCCGTGGTTCAAAGCCACAGCAGCGCAGTGGCGTTACGCGCTGCGAAATACCATTGCCATGTGTCTGGCGTTGACGTTTGCCTATTATCTGAATCTGGATGAGCCCTACTGGGCGATGACCTCGGCGGCCGTGGTCAGTTTTCCTACCGTCGGCGGTGTTATCAGCAAAAGCCTGGGTCGCATGGCGGGTAGCTTGCTTGGCGCCACCGCCGCGTTGATTATCGCCGGTCATACCCTCAATGAACCATGGCTGTTTTTACTTTGTATGTCGGTGTGGATCGCTTTTTGTACCTGGGCCTGCGCGCATTTCACCAATAACGTCGCCTACGCTTTTCAACTGGCAGGTTATACGGCGGCGATCATCGCATTTCACATGGTCAATACCGTGGAGATTACCCAGCTATGGGACATCGCGCAGGCCCGCGTATGCGAGGTTATCCTCGGTATCCTGTGCGGTGGCGTGATGATGATGATCCTGCCCAGCACTTCCGATGGCACCGCGTTACTGACTGCGCTGAAAAACATGCATTCGCGTTTACTGGAACATGCCAGCTTACTCTGGCAACCTGAGACAACGGATGCCATTCGCACGGCTCATGAAGGTGTCATTGGCCAGATTTTGACCATGAACCTGCTACGAATTCAGGCATTCTGGAGTCATTACCGTTTTCGCCGTCAAAATGCGTTGCTCAATTCGCTGTTGCACCAGCAGTTGCGCATGACCAGCGTAATTTCCAGTCTGCGCAGGATGCTGCTGAACTGGCCTAATCCCCCGGCCAATACCCGGGATATCATCGAACAATTACTCAGCGAGCTGGTCAAATCCAATACCGACAGCTACACCGTTGCACGAATTATCGCTCCACTGCGGCCCGTCGATGCCCGTGACTATCGACATGTCGCCTTCTGGCAACGACTGCGTTATTTTTGTCGGCTCTATTTACGCAGCAGTCAGTATCTGCATTTGCTGGAAAATGGCGTTACCGCCGAACGTATAAATATCGCCCGCACACCAGGACTTGCCCGTCATACCGATAGTGCGGAAGCTATCTGGAGCGGGTTGCGTACGTTCTGCACGTTGATGCTTATCGGCGCATGGAGCATTGGCGCACAATGGGAATCAGGATCTGGCGCACTCACGCTCGCGGCCATCAGCAGCGTGCTGTATTCCGCCGTTGCCACGCCTTTCAAGTCGCTTTCTTTACTGATGCGCACGCTGGTTCTGCTGTCGCTGTTTAGCTTTGTGGTTAAGTTTGGCCTGATGGTGCAAATCTCTGACCTCTGGCAATTCATTCTGTTTCTTTTCCCGCTACTCGCCACCATGCAACTTCTGAAGCTGCAAATGCCTGCTCTGGCAGGTCTTTGGGGACAGTTGATCGTGTTTATGGGATCGTTTATCGCGGTGACCAATCCACCGGTTTACGATTTTGCTGGTTTCCTGAATGACAATATGGCAAAAATCGCTGGCGTGGCGCTGTCATGGCTGGCCTTCGCCATTCTGCGTCCCGGATCGGATGCGCGGAAAAGTCGCCGCCATATTCGCGCCCTGCGCCGGGATTTTGTCGATCAGCTTAGCCGACATCCTTCGCTCAGTGAAAACGAATTTGAGTCGTTGACCTATCATCATGTCAGCCAGCTCAGTAACAGTCAGGATGCGTTGGCGCGACGCTGGTTATTGCGCTGGGGAGTTGTCTTGCTGAACTGTTCGCACGTGGTGTGGCAACTGCGCACCTGGGAGGCGCGTTCAGATCCGCTGGCTCGCGTCAGGGACGTGTGTATCTCACTGCTTCGCGACGTGATGAGTGAACGCGGCGTTCAGCAACGTCCGCTGAATGCCACGCTGAGTGAGCTACAGCGCATCTGCGATACGCTTGCCCATCATCATCAACCTGCTGCGCAGGAACTGTCGGCATTGGTCTGGCGGCTACACTGCTCGCTTTCGCAGCTTGAACAAGCGCCGCCGCCGGGTACGCTAAGCAACTGATTATTTGATAACACCACAGGCGTAGCGCGCTCCGCCGCCACCAAGCGGTTTCGGCTGATCGGACATATTATCGCCGCCCACATGGATCATCAGCGCTTTGCCTTTAACCTCATCGAGCGTTTTCAACCGCGGCGCAACAACGGGTGTTGTAGCGATACCGTCGTTATTCACCACCAGCAGCGGCAGGTCGCCCATATGGCCTGCGCCTTCCGGGCCTTCATGCTTGCCGGTTTGGTGCGGATCATAATGGCCTCCAGCCGATTCCGCGGCTGAGGCTTTCCCGTCTTTAATAGCCGGTTGGCAACTGCCGTTCGCATGCACATGGAAGCCATGTTCACCCGGCGGCAGGGCTTTCAGATCGGGCGTAAACTCCAGCCCCTTCCCAGTTTCAGCAATAGTGACCGTACCAATCGCCTGACCGACGCCTTGCGACGTTACCAGATTCATCGTCACTTTTTCTTCACTGGCAGCCTGCGCACCTGCACAGGCCAGTAAAGTGATAATGGCCAAACTCAAACGCTTCATAAGACCTCCATCCAAAAGGTGTCTGATTGTTAAGTGTAAACCAGTGACACAATTTTGAGCGGAGAAGCATCAAAAACGCGATTAAGGTACGTCGTAACCCAGCGCGGCTTTACGGATACGGAACCATTGCTGGCGAGACATGTTCAGTGACTCAGACTCAATGGCGGTACGTACGCGCTCTATTTTCCCTGAGCCAATAATCGGCAGCGGCTGAGACGGTAACCGTAAAATCCATGCGTACACCACTTGTTCAATGGACTGCGCGTTCAGCTCTTCTGCGATCGCGGCAAGTTCATTACGTAATGGCTGAAAGGCATCGTCATTAAACAGACGACCACCGCCAAGACAGGACCAGGCCATCGGACGAATGCGCAGCTGTTGCAATTGATCTAAAGTACCATCCAGCAGGAGCGGCTGATGTACTGGTGAGATCTCAACCTGATTGGTTGCCAGAGTAAACGGCAGACGCGATTGCAGCAGTGAGAACTGCGCCGGGGTAAAGTTAGAGACGCCAAAGTGACGCACTTTGCCGCTGTGGTGCAATTTTTTAAACGCATCAGCGACATCATCTGCATCCATAAGCGGATCGGGGCGGTGGATCAGCAGCAAATCAATATGATCGGTCGCCAGCAACTTTAATGACTCTTCCGCACTGGCAATAATATGCGCGCTGTCGGTGATGTAATGACCCAGCGCATTTTCCGCGCGCGCCGTCGTCGCGATCCCGCATTTGGTCACAATTTGCATTTTTTCGCGCAGGTGCGGAGCCAGCTTCATTGCCTCGCCAAACGCCGCCTCACACTGGTATCCGCCGTAAATATCGGCGTGATCGACGGTGGTAACGCCCAAATCCAGATGTTCTTCAATAAAGCTGACTAGCTGGCGCGGGGACATATTCCAGTCCATCAGGCGCCAGTAGCCCATCACAAAGCGAGAAAATTCCGGACCTTGCGGCGCAATAGTAATACGCTGAACCATAGCAGCTTCCTTATAAGTGAATGTGCATCGAGTATACGCAATTACGCTTTTAAAAGAGTGAAGGTTGTTGCGGTTCTTCCGAAGGGTTGGCTTTGTTTGCTCGTAATTTACGCATCAGTCGCTGACGACATAGCCGCAGCACTTCCTGCTTCTGGGCATCGCTCATATTTTGCCAGTTAAAACGCTCATCCCGACTGCGAAAACAGCCACGACAAAAACCGCGTTCGTCAGACTGACATATTCCACGGCATGGGCTCTGGACGGGGAAAAACTCCAGCTGTTCGGCCACATCCCCTCCTTTAATAAGATTGATATACCTATTGAAGACGTTAACTGAATTTCTCGCAAGCGCTATTGCATTAGACCGACTGGTCTATTACACTCGTTTCCATGAACAAAATCACTGAACACGATACACGCGAACATCTTCTGGCGACTGGCGAGCTGCTGTGTATGCAGCGCGGCTTCACCGGCATGGGCTTAAGCGAATTACTGAAAACCGCTGAAGTGCCTAAAGGTTCGTTTTATCACTATTTTCGCTCCAAAGAAGCGTTCGGTGTGGCGATGCTGGAACGCCACTATGCGGCCTACCATCAGCGACTGGCTACGCACTTTGATTCGGGGGCGGGTAACTACCGCGACCGTATTCTGGCCTACTATCAGGAAACCCTGAACCAGTTTAGCCAGCACGGCATTATTAGCGGCTGTTTAACTGTAAAACTGTCTGCCGAAGTGTGCGATCTCTCAGAGGATATGCGCACCGCGATGGATAAAGGCGCGCGGCACATTATTGTGCTGTTAGCGCAGGCGCTGGAGAAAGGTCAGGCAAACCATTGTCTGTCCTTTGTTGGCGAGCCGTTACAGCAGGCGCAAGTGTTGTATGCGCTATGGCTGGGCGCCAATTTGCAGGCCAAGATTTCTCGTAGCGCCACCCCGTTGGAAAATGCGCTGGCACACGTTAAAACCATCATCACAACGCCTGCCGTTTAACAGGCGTTTTTATTTCTTTTATTACTAGACGACCGGTCTATTCAGGAGTATCACATGTCATCTGAAAAACTGTTTTCCCCGCTGAAGGTGGGTGCCATTACGGCAGCAAACCGCGTATTCATGGCGCCATTGACGCGTCTGCGCAGTATTGAGCCTGGCGACATCCCTACTCCGCTAATGGTAGAGTATTACCGTCAACGCGCCAGCGCAGGTCTTATCATCAGCGAAGCGACGCAGATCTCCGCACAGGCGAAAGGCTATGCAGGGGCACCCGGCATACACAGCGAAGCGCAAATCGCCGCATGGAAGAAAATCACCGCGGCCGTACACGCGGAGCAAGGCCATATTGCTGTCCAGTTGTGGCACACTGGGCGTATTTCTCACGCCAGTCTGCAGCCAAACGGTCAGGCTCCTGTTGCACCTTCTGCGATTAGCGCCGGTACCCGCACCTCACTGCGCGATGAAAACGGTCTGGCAACGCGTGCCGATACCTCAATGCCGCGCGCACTGGAAACCGAAGAAATTCCGGGCATCGTTAATGACTTCCGTCAGGCTATTGCCAACGCGCGCGAAGCGGGCTTCGACATGGTTGAACTGCACTCCGCTCACGGCTACCTGCTGCACCAGTTCCTGTCACCAACGTCTAACCAGCGTACCGATCAATACGGCGGCAGCGTCGAAAATCGTGCGCGGCTGGTGCTGGAAGTTGTCGATGCAGGAATTAAGGAATGGGGCGCCGATCGTATTGGTATTCGCGTCTCCCCGATTGGCTCTTTCCAGAACGTTGACAACGGCCCAAACGAAGAAGCTGATGCGCTGTATCTGATTGAACAACTGGGCAAACGCGGAATTGCTTACCTGCACATGTCTGAACCAGACTGGGCCGGTGGCGAGCCGTATTCCGACGCGTTCCGCGAAAAAGTTCGCGCACGTTTCCACGGCCCGATCATTGGCGCGGGCGCCTACACGCCTGAAAAAGCAGAAGCGCTGATCGAGAAAGGCCTGATCGACGCCGTTGCTTTTGGTCGCGCCTATATCGCTAACCCGGATCTGGTGGCTCGCCTGCAGCGTAAAGCTGAGCTGAATCCGCAACGTGCCGAAAGCTTCTACGGCGGCGGCGCGGAAGGTTACACCGATTATCCTACCCTCTAACGTCACAATCTCCGTTCTGCCATTGATAGCGGCGTAACAACGCCGCTATACTAAAACAACATTTTGAATGTATTAGCCATTTTCGAAGGGGAAAAAGATGCGTTTACTTCATACCATGCTGCGCGTGGGTGACCTGCAGCGTTCCATCGAGTTTTATACCAACGTGCTGGGCATGAAACTGCTGCGGACCAGCGAAAACCCTGAATACAAATATTCTCTGGCCTTTGTCGGTTACGGCCCTGAAACCAGTGAAGCCGTGATCGAATTGACCTATAACTGGGGTGTCGACAAGTATGAGCTGGGCACCGCCTACGGCCATATCGCTCTGAGCGTAGACAACGCAGCCGAGGCGTGTGAACGCATTCGCCAGAATGGCGGTAACGTTACGCGTGAAGCAGGTCCGGTAAAAGGCGGCTCTACAGTGATCGCGTTCGTTGAAGATCCCGACGGTTACAAAATTGAGCTGATTGAAGAGAAAGACGCCGGGCGCGGCCTGGGCGACTAACCTCCCCCTCGGGCACAGATCGTCTGTGCCCGTAGTTTTATACTCATCATTTTGCCATAATACGCGCTGCAATTTTCCCGTATTAAGAGACCCAGATGTCCGATAACGCTCAACTTTCCGGTCTGTGTGACCGTTTTCGTGGTTTTTATCCTGTCGTCATTGATGTCGAAACCGCAGGGTTTAATGCCAAAACCGATGCGCTGCTTGAGATCGCAGCCATCACACTGAAAATGGATGAACAAGGCTGGCTGATGCCGGACACGACGTTACATTTCCACGTAGAGCCGTTTGAAGGCGCGAATTTGCAGCCGGAGGCCCTCGCCTTTAACGGTATTGACCCTAACAATCCGCTACGCGGCGCGGTCAGCGAATATGACGCTCTGCATGCCATCTTCAAAATGGTGCGTAAAGGCATTAAAGACAGCGGCTGCAATCGGGCGATCATGGTGGCGCACAACGCTACGTTCGACCACAGTTTCATGATGGCTGCAGCAGAACGCGCCTCGCTGAAACGTAATCCGTTTCATCCGTTTGTCACCTTTGATACGGCGGCATTAAGCGGCCTGTCACTGGGACAGACGGTGTTGTCAAAAGCGTGTCTGGCGGCGGGAATGGAATTTGACGGGAATCAGGCGCACTCGGCGCTGTATGATACCGAACGTACTGCCGTGCTGTTTTGTGAAATCGTTAACCGCTGGAAACGTCTCGGCGGCTGGCCTCTTCCCGTACCTGAAGAAGCGTAACTGCGACATAAAAAAAGCGACCATTTCAGGTCGCTTTTTTACTTCTGCTGATATTACTCAGCGTCCGGCTCTTCAGTTTTGTATTTCGCCGCTGTTTCTTTAATCAGCTGCTGCAACTCACCGCGCTGGTACATTTCGATCAAAATGTCACAGCCGCCAACCAGCTCGCCGTCAACCCACAGTTGCGGGAAGGTCGGCCAGTTTGCGTATTTCGGCAGCTCGGCGCGAATATCCGGGTTCTGCAGAATATCAACATAAGCAAAGCGTTCACCACAGGCGGACAGCGCCTGCACAGCCTGTGCGGAGAAACCGCAGCTTGGCAGTTTAGGGGAACCTTTCATGTACAGGAGAATCGGGTTTTCAGCGATCTGGCGCTGGATTTTTTCGATAGTGGTGCTCATTATCTTGCTTCCTTAAACTTCTTTTACGGCAGTAGTCTGACATTGTAGCGGGTCAGACAGGCAACGGAAAATAACATTTTCATTACGCGTTATTATTTTATCCCCTGACGCTAAAAGTTGCATTCACAATCTCATTTATCCCTTTAAAGGCTGTGGATTTGATTATCCGTTCACCAACTCCTACGTTAATTGCTGTTTTTTTTTGCGGTCGGTTACGAAACATAAGTTTAAACAAAAAAAGCTATTAACTTTCCCTCTTTCTATAGATTAGAATCATCAAGTTTTGAAAATCACACGCAGGCACGATAGACCTGCCTTACCAGAGGACTGCTCAGTGGCGCGGATAAACCGAATCTCGATCACGCTCTGTGCTTTACTTTTTACTACACTGCCCTTTACGCCTATGGCTCATGCTTCCAAGCAGGCCAGGACGACACCTACCAATTCTCACACCATCAAAACGGTAGATAAAAAGAAAAGCGCTACAGCCAGCCAAAAAACAACAAAGACCAGCAAGAAAACGGCGACAAAGACCACCAGTAAAACCAGCACCAAAACCGCTTCCTCTTCAAAAAAACGCACAGCCGCTCCGGCAAAGTCGACTAAAACTGTAAATCGTCGTGGTAAAACTGCCGCAGCACAAACTGCTGCCGTTACCTGGACTGAAAAATGTACACCGCGCAAAGGCCATAAGCCGCGCTGTGTGAAGGTGAAAACCACCACCCCAACGACGCTTGCTGACGCGCATAAAGTGAAAGTGCAGAAAGCGACTAAAACCGCCATGTCTACCTTGATGAACCAAATCGGCAAACCTTATCGCTGGGGCGGCACCTCACCAAGAACCGGGTTTGACTGCAGCGGACTGGTCTATTACGCCTATAAAGATCTGGTGAAATTCCGCATTCCGCGTACCGCGAACGAAATGTATCACCTGCGTGATGCCGCGCCGATCGAACGTGGCGAACTGAAAAATGGCGATCTGGTCTTTTTCCGTACCCAGGGTCGCGGAACCGCCGATCACGTTGGCGTGTATGTTGGCAACGGTAAGTTTATTCAGTCACCGCGAAGCGGGCAGGAAATTCAAATCACCTCTCTGAGTGAAGATTACTGGCAGCGCCACTATGTGGGCGCTCGTCGGGTAATGACGCCAAAAACAATTCGCTAAAAACTTACCCTACAGAACATGCTGTAGGGTAAGTTCTTCTTTTGCATAACCTTTCAATTTGCTACCCTATCCTTACTCACAATGAGGCTATTGTGTGTACTCAATATAAATAATAAGGAGAGAAGCAATGTCGTTTGAATTACCTGCATTACCGTATGCCAAAGATGCTCTGGCACCGCATATTTCTGCCGAAACGCTGGAATACCACTATGGCAAACACCATCAAACCTACGTGACCAATCTGAACAACCTGATTAAAGGCACTGCGTTTGAAGGTAAATCACTGGAAGAGATCGTACGTAGCTCTGAAGGTGGTGTCTTCAATAACGCAGCACAGGTCTGGAACCACACGTTCTACTGGAACTGCCTGGCACCGAACGCAGGTGGCGAACCAACCGGTAAACTGGCCGAGGCAATTGCCGCCTCCTTTGGCAGCTTTGCGGATTTCAAAGCGCAGTTCACCGACGCCGCTATCAAAAACTTCGGTTCTGGCTGGACCTGGCTGGTTAAAGGAACGGATGGCAAACTGGCTATCGTTTCCACCTCCAACGCGGGTACTCCGCTGACCACCGACGCGACGCCGCTGATGACCGTTGACGTATGGGAACACGCCTACTACATCGATTATCGCAATGCCCGTCCTGGTTACCTGGAGCACTTCTGGGCGCTGGTGAACTGGGAATTTGTTGCGAAGAACTTCGCAGCATAAAAAGATAACGCAGAAGGGAACCCCTTCTGCGTTTTAGTTTTAATGAGTGGCAGTACAGACCTCTTCAGGCTGTTTCCGCGCCGAGATAAAGACCAGCAGCAGCGCAAGCCCCGCCACAATCGCCCCCATCACCGGCACAAAACTGTAGCCTAAACCACCGGAAATCACCGCCCCACCGGCTGCGGCACCCAGTGCGTTCCCCAGGTTAAATGCGCCAATATTGACTGAGGATGATAATCCAGGCGCTTCGCTGGCAACGCGCATCACACGCATCTGCAACGGTGGAACGACGGCAAACGTCGCCGCGCCCCAGACCACCATACTGACCGCCGCGCCCAGCTCATTTCGCGCAAGCAAAGGAATGGCCAGCATAATAACCATCAACAGCAGTAAAAAGCCTTTCAGCGTACCGTTCACTGAACGGTCAGCCAGTTTGCCGCCAAAGTAGTTACCGATCGAGAAGCCAACGCCTATCAGCACCAGCATACCGGTGACAAATGCCGGTGTGGCATGGGTGATAGTATGCAACACCGGTGAGATGTAGGTATAAAGCGTGAACATCGCCCCGGCGCCCAGAACGGTCGTCAGCAGTGCCGACAGCACCTGCGGGCGCATAAGTACCGCCAGTTCACTACGGACATCCGGGCGCTCTCCTGCCCCACCTTTGGGTAATGAGAAGAACAGGCTGACCATAGCGATGACCCCAAGACCCGCCGTTGCCATAAATGACATGCGCCAGCCGATGGTTTCACCAAGCCAGGTCGCCGCCGGAACTCCGCCAATATTGGCAATGGTTAACCCCATAAACATGGTTGCCACGGCGCTGGCCTGCTTATGTTTGGGTACCACGCTTGCAGCAACCACAGAGCCAAGGCCAAAAAATGCCCCGTGATTCAGACTGGTCAAAATACGCGATAACATCAGCGTGGTGTAATCCGGTGAGATAGCCGAGAGCACGTTACCCAGCGTAAAAATCGCCATCAGGAATATCAACGCATTACGTCGCGCACGATGAGACAGCAATAATGTCATCAGCGGAGCGCCCACCATCACGCCAACCGCATACGCGCTGATCAACATGCCGGCCGCCGGAATCGAGACATCCACACCTTTGGCTATGACGGGCAATAATCCCATTGGCGAAAATTCGGTAGTACCAATGCCAAACGCGCCGATCGCCAGCGCCAGTAATGGATAATTGAGTTTCATATTTCGACTCCGTAACGTCGAGCCGTGGCGCGACATAAAATAAGAGTCAAAAGCATGACATTGATCGCAAAATTAATAAAGTTAACAAAACTGCAAAAGACTTTTGCTTATTCGCAAACAATAGAGGGGAAAAGCCAGCGGAAAGGATGAGGGAGAATTAACTCCCTCGGGGAAATCAATGCAGCGCTGCGGTCAGGCCACTCGCGACGATCAAGCCCAGAACAATAATGGTAGTTACTAACGAAAATTTCAGATCGGTGCTCATCAAGTTTTCTCCTTTTTATTCCCACACAAAAAGTGATATTGCGCATTTTTACACACTTGAAAGCAAAAATCTCTCACGATTTATATTGATAACTGCTTTTAACTCTTCCCCTTTTCGTTAAGATCAGACAAAATTCCACGCTTACTTGATTAGCGTACCGGCCATTGACCCCTTCCTGACGTTCCGTGTCGTTTTCCCGGCGTGCCGCAACCCTTACGTTGCGCTAAGGGTGTGTAAAGGCAAACGTTTACCTGGAGTATTCTCAGGAGCTTAGGATATGGTCTGGAGTGAGATGTAATGGCAACAATTAAAGATGTAGCGAAGCGAGCAAACGTTTCCACTACAACCGTATCACACGTAATTAACAAAACACGCTTTGTCGCGGAAGAAACGCGTAATGCTGTCTGGGCGGCGATCAAAGAGCTGCACTATTCTCCGAGCGCAGTGGCACGCAGCCTGAAGGTGAATCACACCAAGTCTATTGGCTTGTTGGCCACCAGCAGCGAAGCGGCCTATTTCGCTGAAATTATCGAAGCCGTTGAGAAAAACTGTTTCCAGAAAGGCTATACCCTGATTCTGGGTAACGCATGGAACAGTCTCGAAAAACAGCAGGCCTATCTGTCGATGATGGCGCAAAAGCGCGTTGATGGTCTGCTGGTGATGTGTTCCGAGTATCCGGAGCCGCTGCTGACGATGCTCGAAGAGTATCGCCATATTCCGATGGTCGTCATGGACTGGGGCGAAGCAAAAGCCGACTTTACCGATACGGTCATTGATAACGCCTTCGAAGGCGGTTACATGGCAGGTCGGTATCTGGTAGAACGCGGTCATCGTGAGATTGGCGTGATCCCTGGCCCAATGGAACGTAACACCGGAGCCGGGCGTCTGGCAGGTTTTATGAAAGCGATGGAAGAAGCGCTGATTAAAGTGCCTGAAAACTGGATTGTGCAGGGCGATTTTGAACCTGAGTCCGGCTATCGCGCCATGCAGCAAATTTTGTCACAGTCGCATCGTCCGACCGCCGTCTTCTGTGGTGGCGATATTATGGCGATGGGTGCACTGTGCGCCGCTGACGAGATGGGACTGCGCGTACCGCAGGATGTCTCGCTCATCGGGTACGACAACGTGCGCAACGCCCGCTTCTTCACGCCGGCCCTGACGACTATTCACCAGCCGAAAGATTCGCTGGGTGAAACGGCCTTCAACATGTTGTTAGACCGTATCGTGAATAAGCGCGAAGAGTCACAATCTATCGAGGTGCATCCGCGTCTGGTAGAACGCCGCTCGGTTGCCGACGGCCCGTTCCGCGATTACCGCCGCTAAGCCTGTTGCGCGGGGGCCTCATCTGGCTCCCGCAGCCATTCCTTGTTCAACGTTTCACTATCCCCTAAATAATCCAGCAGCCAGCTCAATGCCGGCGACGTATCGTTCTGTTGCCATGTCAGGCAGCATGCGGCATCAGGAAATGGATTCTCCAACTGTAGCGCAACCCATTTGCCGCTATCGATCCACGGTTTGGCAAAATGCGTCGGTACCATGCCGACGCACAACCCTGCAGACAAACAGGTAGCGGAAGATTCCCAGTCTGGCACCACAACGCGCTTTTGGTTATCCAGCAGCCAGGTAATACGCTTTGGCAACGTACGGGAGGTATCTTCACGCACCAGTGACGGCCAGTTGCGCAACGTGTCATCACTCAGCGGCCCGGGCATTGACGCCAACGGATGATGGCTAGCCACCACGCAGCTCCAGCTCAGCATTCCCATGTCACGGAAGGTATAGCGGCCCCCCACCGGAATCGCCTGCGTGGCGCCGATTGCCAGTTCAACGCGCCCATCGGACAGCGCATCCCAGACGCCGTTAAAGACTTCCTGGAAAACCAACAGTTCCACATCGTCAAAATGACGATAGAAATCGACGATCATTTGTCGGGTACGATCTGGGCGGACAATGTTATCGACTGCGATCGCCAGTTGTCCGCGCCAGCCGTTGGCAATTTGCTGGCATTGCTGGCGAGTGATCTGCATTTTTTTGATAACAGAGCGGCCTTCTTTAAGAAACCATGCGCCAGCAGGCGTCAATTCCACATCCCGATGGCGCCGCTCAAAAAGCGGCACCGCCAGCCACTCTTCCAGTTGACGTACGGTGTAGCTTACCGCGGAGGGTACACGGTGCAACTCCTGGGCGGCAGAACTAAAGCTGCCGTTACGCGCAACCGCATCAACCACTTCAAGTGAATATTCCGACCACATATTCTGCCTGCAAAAAATTTGAAATCAGTAAGCAAATATTAGCGTTTCACAGCGAGAATTACACTCACTACACTCAGCGGCATTGTTCTATTGCTAAAAAAAGAGAAATGATGATGCAACCTGGGAAAGGGTTTTTAGTCTGGCTGGCAGGTCTTAGCGTGCTCGGCTTTCTGGCAACGGATATGTATCTGCCCGCCTTTGCCGCAATTCAGTCCGATTTGCAAACACCTGCATCTGCCGTCAGCGCCAGCCTTAGCTTGTTCTTAGCCGGTTTTGCCGTCGCGCAACTTTTGTGGGGGCCACTTTCCGACCACTACGGTCGCAAACCTATTTTGCTACTGGGTTTATCTATCTTTGCACTGGGCAGTCTGGGCATGCTGTGGGTTGAAAACGCCACCGGCCTGCTGGTGCTGCGCTTTGTCCAGGCCGTTGGTGTTTGCGCTGCATCGGTTATCTGGCAGGCGTTGGTCACCGATTATTATCCTTCACAAAAAGTAAACCGCATCTTTGCCACCATTATGCCGCTGGTCGGATTATCTCCGGCATTAGCACCATTACTAGGCAGTTGGATCCTGGTACATTTTTCCTGGCAGGCCATTTTCGCCACCCTTTTTGCCATTACCCTAATTCTGATGCTTCCCGCACTGCGCTTAAAACCGACGGTTAAAGCACGCGACGACAGCCAGGACAAACTGACGTTCGCCACCTTGCTACGCTCGAAAACTTACCGCGGAAACGTGCTGATTTATGCCGCCTGTTCCGCAAGCTTTTTCGCATGGTTGACGGGTTCCCCGTTCATCCTCAGCGAAATGGGCTACAGTCCAGCGGTGATTGGCCTGAGCTATGTTCCGCAAACTATCGCTTTCTTAATCGGTGGTTACGGCTGCCGCGCTGCGCTGCAAAAATGGCAGGGCCGTCAACTGCTGCCCTGGTTACTCATTCTGTATGCCATCAGCGTTGTGGCCACCTGGGCAACCGGCTTTATTCATCATGTTGCGCTGGCTGAAATCCTGATCCCATTCTGTGTGATGGCGATCGCTAACGGGGCAATCTATCCTATCGTCGTCGCGCAAGCATTACGTCCTTTCCCACAAGCAACAGGACGCGCAGCCGCATTGCAGAACACGCTGCAACTGGGTTTATGCTTCCTGGCAAGCCTTGTGGTTTCCTGGTTAATCGCTACCCCACTGCTCACCACCACCAGCGTGATGCTGACAACGGTGCTGCTGGCGGGCGTGGGTTACAAAATGCAATCACAGAAAGCTGACGCCCCGCAAACAGATGATCGTGCACAAATTGCCCACGGTGAGTCACACTAAAGATTGTTGCGGGCAATTAATTAGCCCGCTAACAATTATCAGTTGAATCGATAAAAAATCAGGCCTATACTGATTTCCGGTTGTTAAAAATAACGATAATTTCTATGTATTAACGGGGACAAGAACGTTCCCGTTTTTCCACGGATGGCCTTTTCGGCAAGGGTTCCTCCCTTCCTCTGTTCTACGTCGGATTATAGATTCGCGGATTAATTCCGTGAGATTTCTCACAAAGCCCAAAAAAGCGTCTACGCTGTTTTAAGGTTCTGATCACCTACCAGTGATGGAGAAGCTATGAGTTCATCGTGTATAGAAGACGTCAGCGTACCGGATGATGACTGGTACCGCATCACCAATGAATTATTGAGCCGTGCAGGCATTACCATTAATGGCCCGGCACCGGCGGATATTCGCGTAACAAACCCCGATTTTTTCAAACGCGTATTACAGGAAGGATCGTTAGGGTTGGGTGAAAGTTATATGGATGGCTGGTGGGAATGTGACCGGCTGGACATGTTTTTTAGTAAAGTCCTGCGCGCGGGTCTTGAAAACCAACTCCCCCGCCACTTTAAAGATACGCTACGTATCGCCACGGCCCGCCTGTTCAATTTACAGACCAAAAAACGTGCGTGGGTCGTCGGTAAAGAACATTACGATTTAGGCAACGACCTTTTTACCCGCATGCTGGACCCTTATATGCAGTATTCCTGCGCCTACTGGAAAGATGCCGACACCCTGGAATCTGCCCAGCAGGCGAAGCTAAAAATGATTGCTGAAAAGCTGCAGTTGAAGCCAGGAATGCGGGTGCTTGATATTGGCTGCGGCTGGGGCGGTTTATCCCAGTTTATGGCATCACAGTATGGCGTTAGCGTAGTGGGTGTGACCATTTCGGCAGAACAGCAGAAAATGGCGCAGGCGCGTTGCGCGGGGCTGGATGTCACCATTTTGCTGCAGGACTACCGCGACCTGAACGACAAATTTGATCGCATTGTCTCCGTGGGCATGTTTGAGCATGTGGGGCCGAAGAACTACGCCACCTATTTTGAGGTGGTCGATCGTAATTTAAAACCTGACGGTCTCTTTTTGCTGCATAGCATCGGCTCCAAAAAGACCGACAATAACGTTGACCCGTGGATCAATAAATATATCTTTCCGAACGGCTGTTTACCGTCAGTTCGCCAGATAGCTAACGCCAGCGAGCCACATTTTGTGATGGAAGACTGGCATAATTTTGGCGCGGATTACGATACAACGCTGATGGCCTGGCACGAGCGTTTCATGAGATCCTGGCCCGAAATCGCCGATAACTATACCGAACGTTTCAAACGGATGTTCAGCTATTACCTGAACGCCTGCGCCGGGGCGTTTCGTGCTCGTGACATTCAGCTATGGCAGGTGGTATTTTCCCGCGGCGTTGAACACGGTCTGCGCGTTCCCCGCTAATCGTTATCGCCCCCGAGCCAACGGGGGCTTGACACTCAGGCTTACGCTCCCGATTCGCCCGTGACGTGACTGATGGCGCTTTCACGCGCCGCCAGCACACGCTCAACGGTATCAACCACCGCCTGAGTCTGAGGGTCAATTTCAATGTTGACCCGCGCGCCCAGCTTTTTCTTGCCAAGCGTCGTACGCTCCAGCGTTTCCGGGATCAAATGCACACAGAAGCGCGTCGGCGTCACTTCACCGACCGTCAGGCTGATACCGTCAATACCGATAAATCCTTTGTACAGGATATATTTCATCAGCGATGGATCCTGAACCTTAAACCACACCTGTCTGTTGTTCTCAGAGGTCAGAATTTTCGACACTTCGGCGGTAGTCATAATGTGGCCCGACATTAAATGTCCGCCAATTTCATCGCTGAATTTTGCCGCCCGCTCAACGTTGACCAAATCACCGACCTTCAGGTCACCCAAATTGGTGATGCGCAGCGTTTCTTTCATCAGATCAAAGCTTATCTGGTTACCGTTAATTTCGGTGACCGTCAGGCAGCACCCATTGTGAGCAACCGATGCGCCAGTCTCCAGCGCATCCAGCATATATTCAGGCAACTCCACGACATGCGTACGAAAATTTGGTTTTTCATCAATGGACACCAATTTCGCGGTGCCCTGCACAATACCCGTAAACATACTTCAAACTCCTGAACTCAATTAAGACATCTCTGCACAGCACAATAGCAGGTGGAAATTCAGGTTGCCAGCGATGCGCCGCGCCTGCCTGTTTTTTCACTGGAGAATTACGTATTCCTCGCTACAATAGACTGAAATTTCCCCTGCATTTTCTCCTTGCTGCCAGATAAGGCGGCTTTTTTAGTCTCTCAAATAACAACAATATAGTGGTGTACACGTGCAAAAGTATGTAAGTGAAGCGCGTCAGTTATTAGCTCTGGCAATTCCGGTGATTCTTGCGCAAATCGCTCAAACCGCAATGGGATTCGTTGATACCGTCATGGCGGGCGGATACAGCGCCACAGATATGGCGGCCGTCGCCATTGGTACGTCCATTTGGCTGCCGGCCATTCTGTTTGGTCACGGACTACTGCTGGCATTGACGCCGGTAATTGCGCAACTCAATGGTTCCGGACGCCGGGATCGAATCGCCCATCAAATACGCCAGGGATTCTGGCTGGCGGGCAGCGTATCCATTCTGATAATGGTAGTGCTGTGGAACGCAGGCTACATTATTCACTCCATGCATAATATTGACCCGGCGCTGGCGGATAAAGCCGTCGGCTACCTGCGCGCGTTGCTGTGGGGGGCACCTGGGTATTTGTTCTTCCAGGTAGCCCGTAATCAGTGTGAAGGTCTGGCCAAGACGAAACCGGCGATGGTGATGGGATTTCTCGGCCTGCTGGTGAACATTCCGGTTAACTACGTTTTCATTTATGGGCATTTAGGCATGCCGGAACTGGGCGGCGTGGGCTGCGGCGTAGCTACGGCTGCGGTTTACTGGGTGATGTTTATCGCCATGCTGTCTTACGTAAAACGCGCACGCTCGATGCGCGATATTCGTAATGAGCGTGGTTTCCAGAAACCGGACACCGCCGTAATGAAACGTCTGATTCAACTGGGTTTGCCTATCGCGCTGGCGCTATTTTTCGAAGTGACGCTGTTTGCGGTGGTGGCGCTGCTGGTTTCCCCGTTGGGGATTGTCGACGTAGCCGGACACCAGATCGCACTGAACTTCAGCTCGTTAATGTTCGTTCTGCCGATGTCTCTGGCTGCAGCCGTCACCATTCGTGTCGGTTATCGTCTGGGCCAGGGATCAACACTGGATGCGCAAACTGCCGCCAGAACGGGTCTGGGTGTCGGGGTCTGCATGGCGATGGTAACGGCGATTTTCACCGTGACATTCCGCGAGCACATAGCCCTGCTCTACAACAATAACCCGGAAGTAGTCGCTCTTGCGGCGCAGCTCATGTTACTGGCCGCGGTGTATCAGATATCGGACTCTATCCAGGTTATTGGCAGCGGTATCCTGCGTGGTTATAAAGATACGCGTTCCATTTTCTTTATTACCTTTACGGCATACTGGGTGCTGGGTTTGCCAAGCGGTTATATTCTGGCGCTTACCGATCTGGTCGTTGACCGGATGGGACCGGCGGGATTCTGGATGGGCTTTATTATCGGCCTGACCTCTGCGGCGATACTGATGATGCTGCGCATGCGGTTTCTACAACGCCAGCCATCAGCAGTTATTTTACAACGCGCCGCGCGATAACCCCATAACAGCCGCCATCTGGCGGCTTTTTGACAGCTTCAGAAGGGGCTGGCGTTTTCGGCATTCACCCACTGTTTGTGGACAGGATGCCTGAAATGCAACTCACTGGCATGCAGCATCAGCCGCGGGGTTAGTTCACTGCCTGGCAGTAGACGCCCGCCATACAAATCGCACCCCAAAATAGGATGCCCCAACTGTTGACAGTGGATCCGTAGTTGATGGGTTCGCCCAGTTTCAGGCGTCAGTTGTACGCGCGTCAAGGGGAGTAAAGTCCCCTCCTCCAGGGGGTGATAAAAGCGCTCAATAACCTGATAGCGCGAGCGGGCAGGTTTGCCGTTAAGAGCGCAAATCGACATCAGTGGAAACAGCGCCGGGTCTTTGGCAATCGCTGCGTCGATAATCCCTTCATCGTTTTCCAGATGTCCGCATAACAGCGCGCTGTATACCTTAGTGACCGTACGCTGGCTAAACTGCTGGCAAAGCGCGGCATTGATAGCCTTGTTGCGGGCAACCACCATCAGCCCTGAAGTCCCAAAATCAAGCCGATGAACCAGCGTGCAGCCGGGGTAAATCTGTACCAGCCGGTAATGTACCGAATCAAGATTCTGCGGATTTTTCCCCGACAAGCTAAGCAGCCCGCTGGGTTTATTGATAAGCACCAGGTGCTCGTCCTGATAGAGGATCTCTATCTCGTCATGACAAGGTGGGGCAATGAAGGTATCGAGGATCGTAGACATGAGCGGCCTGGATAAAGTGTGGGAACGGATGATAACGAATTTTGACCAGCCAGGCGAATCGGCGCGCTTAACCCATGGCAATCATTGCATGATAGAGTGTGGATTATCCCGAGTGCGATGAGAGGGTTACACAGTGCAACAAATCGATTTTTACATGGTAGATGCCTTTACCACCACGACGTTTGGCGGTAATGCCGCAGCAGTCTGTCCGCTCGTTGACTGGCTGCCCGATGAAACATTATTAAAAATGTCGCAGCAGCATAACCAGTCTGAAACTGCTTTTTTTGTCGCCAAGGAAAATGGCTTTGAGCTGCGTTGGTTTACCACTCAGGGAGAAATCAATCTGTGTGGGCATGCCACTCTGGCCGCCGCGCATGTCATCTTTGAACATCTGGATTACCCGGACACTACCCTCCATTTTGCTACCCGGTTTGTGGGTCCGCTGACGGTCACACGCAGCGGTGAATGGCTGACGCTTGATTTTCCGGCCTGGCAAAGTGAACCTGTCGAGCCGCCCACCTTATTGTTGGAAACATTAGGCATCACAGAATACAAAGAGGTGCGCGTCGCACGCGATTACATGGTGGTGCTGGAGAATCAACAGCAGGTTGAGGCTGTGCGCCCAAACATCCACGCCATGCTTCCGCTGGGGAAAATGGTTTGTATCACCGCACCGGGTGATGGGGAATACGATTTCGTCAGCCGTTTCTTCTGCCCGGGCGAAGCCGTTGCGGAAGACCCCGTCACAGGCTCGGCACATAGCATGCTGATCCCTTACTGGGCTGCAAAACTGAACAAAACACAGATGCTGGCGCGCCAGGTCTCGGCACGCGGCGGGGATTTACGCTGCCAACTGACAGGAACGCGTGTTTACATCGGCGGACAAGCTGTAACTTATCTGACGGGTCACGTGCTGTTGCGCTAACAGCCTTACCCGAATTAACCCATCCATGGAGGATTTATGTCGAACAAACTCGTACAGATACACTTTGATTTTCATGGCCCGTTTGGGGCTGAGATGTCGAATCAGCTCGTTGAATTGGCCGAGTCAATCAACCAGGAGCCGGGGTTCATCTGGAAAATCTGGACCGAAAACGCAGCAAATAATGAAGCGGGTGGCATCTACTTGTTCCAGGATGAAAACACCGCGCTGGCCTATATCAAAAAACACACGGCCCGCCTGAAGCATTTAGGCGTGACAGACGTGACGTTCAAAATCTTCGATATCAATGAACCATTAAGTAAGATTAACCACGGTCATATCGGCTAATATTTTCCCCCAGACGCCCCGCTCCGGGGCGCTGCTACACTCTGCTGCCGTCCCCCTCATCAAAAGCCCCCCTTTTCGCCACCTCACGATGGCGATATAGCGTGTGCCGCGTTTGCAATAGTTCACAAAATTATCACCCGCGAAAACTACCACTAGCCGAAAGCAATATGAAAGCGTATAAATAATACAAACAGTATTATTTTATACAAAGTGAATTATCATCAGCTACAGGAGATTTCTTATGTCCGTGGACATTACATTGAACTCATCTGCCGGAAGCTTCCCGCCAGCAGGTCATTACTCGCACAGTACAACGGCTGGGGGCTTCGTCTTCATTTCGGGGCAGTTGCCGGTTACTTTTGATGGCGAGAAAAAAGCGGATGCCTCTTTTGAAGATCAAACCCGACTGGTACTCAAGAATATTGATGCTTGTCTGGCGGGTGCTGGAGTTTCCCGTCAGCATCTGGTGTCTGTTCGCGTCTATGTGACGGATATGAACCAGTGGCCGACGTTTAACAAAATCTATGGAGAATGGATCGGTGATTTCCGTCCATCCCGTGCCGTAGCAGGCGTTGCTGAGCTTCATTATGGCTTCGCGCTGGAAGTTGAAGCCATTGCGTTGGCCCAACAAGCGTAACGTTTAACGACATACAGGTGAACAACAATGACTGAAATGACACTGCCAGATTATAACGATGTGGCCGCTGCGGCAGAACGCATCGCCGATTATGCCAACAGAACGCCAGTGATGACCTCCCGAACGGTTAATGAAGAATTTGCTGCTGAAGTTTTCTTCAAGTGCGAAAACTTCCAGAGAATGGGCGCGTTTAAATTTCGCGGCGCCATGAATGCGTTGCGCCAGTTCACCCCGGAGCAACGCGCTGCGGGCGTCGTTACTTTTTCTTCCGGCAACCACGCGCAGGCCATTGCCCTGTCGGCAAAATTGTTGGGGATCCCGGCGACCATTATCATGCCGCATGATGCCCCGGCAGCTAAAGTTGCCGCAACAAAAGGCTATGGCGGAAATGTGGTGATGTACGATCGCTATAGCGAAGATCGTGAAAAGATTGGCCGGGACCTGGCAGAAAAACACGGGTTGACGCTAATCCCGCCTTACGACCATCCGCACGTGATTGCGGGCCAGGGCACCGCCACAAAAGAGCTGATTGAGGAAGCAGGTCAGTTAGACGTTCTTTTCGTGTGTCTGGGCGGCGGCGGGCTGCTTTCAGGATCCGCACTGGCAGCGCGACATTTGTCTCCTGACTGCATCATCTATGGCGTCGAGCCCGAAGCAGGAAATGATGGTCAACAGTCGTTTCGCAGCGGCAAAATTGTTCATATCGATACACCTAAAACCATTGCTGACGGCGCTCAAACTCAACATCTCGGGAATATTACGTTTCCAATTATCCAGCAAAACGTGAACGATATTCTGACTGTCTCAGACGATGAATTAGTCGCCTCAATGAAATTTATCGCTGAACGAATGAAAATTGTCGTGGAGCCGACCGGTTGCCTGGGTTTCGCCGCCGCCAGAGCGCGTAAAGCTGAACTGCGTGGTAAGAAAATCGGCATTATCATCAGCGGTGGCAACGTGGATATCAGCCGTTACAGTGAATTCCTTGCCGGGTGATCGAAAAGGTATCTGCTAAGCGGATACCTTACTATTGTCTGTACATTCCCGTCTGGAAAAGCGGGCCCAGCTCACTGTAAACTGCTCGCAATTGTGGCAACAGGCATCACCGCAGGAGACTGGCATGCCAAAAACCGACAACAACTCACTTCTCTGCCAAATTGATACTATCGC
Organism: Citrobacter sp. Ce104; assembly: GCF_030334595.1. Taxonomy (NCBI): domain Bacteria; kingdom Pseudomonadati; phylum Pseudomonadota; class Gammaproteobacteria; order Enterobacterales; family Enterobacteriaceae; genus Citrobacter; species Citrobacter sp. Ce104. The sequence continues at coordinate 228,550 of NZ_JAOWDP010000069.1, read as the reverse complement.
CAGGGGCTTGAGTGAGACCTTTTCTCCATTTTGCGAAGTGGTGGTTCATGATCTCAAAAATCCTGAACATGCCATTTTATCCATCCATAATAACCTGTCAGGACGTGAACCCGGCCAGCCGGCAACAGAGCTTGGCCTGGCCAGAATCGCATCGCCTGAATTTCCCAGTATCATTGCCAACTACAGCAACCAGTTTGCCGATGGCCGTCCGGTGAAAAGCACGTCCATAGGCATCAAGGATGAAAAAGGCATATACGTAGCAGCACTGTGTCTGAATGTGGATATGACGCTGTTTCGTGGCATGCAGAGCGCCCTCGCGCGTTTTACTGAAACCGCAGACTCGCCTGTTAAGGAACATATCGATCCTGGTAGTAATGAAGTCATCCGCCAGCGTATCGATGACTTTGCGGCTAAGCGCGCCACAACGGCCCGCGCCCTTAAACCTGAAGACCGTAAGCGACTGATTCAACAATTACGCAAAGACGGTTTGCTGAACGTACGAAAATCTATGGATACCGTAGCGCAGCATCTGGGCGTTTCCAGGGCTACCGCTTATCTGTATGCCCGTCAGTCAGTTCAGGCGGGTGAATAAACGGGTTCAGATAGACCACACTTGCCGCAGCATAGAATGTCTGCTCTTGATTACCGACACGAAGCGCTCCCGCTATACTAAGGGCGGCTTCGTGCCCGATTTCGTGTCCGATATAGTTATCCACCAGTAAACAACCAAATCCCGCTGCAGTGAAAAAATAAACCTTTATTTTCGTGCGTATTTATTGGCGCTGAGTAAATAGATGACTTATTTTTGTACGTACACAGTGAAATTTAGCTTTACTCAAATAACACTACCAGCATTGCTAATGCATCACAATAGAACAAATAACAACTAACTCACTGATTTAAAAGAATTTAAAAAATACTGAATTTATTGCACCAATAATACCTATGCAATATATATAAATAGCGTGATATCTAAATTATAATTCTTTTACATCCGGCTGATTGGTGAGGTAAGAATGCGGTTAATGGTCATGTTGGTAAGCTTTGTACTCTCCACCCAGCTTTGGGCAGGTGAACTTTCCAGGCCCACCGGTAAAGTTCTTTTAACGCTATCGGGTAATATTGAAAATACAAATGCTGATGGGAAAGCCGTTTTTGATACCGCCAGCCTCGAGAAGCTGGGCATGGTCAGTTTCCAGACCACCTCCCCCTGGTATAATGGACGCACTACCTTTACGGGTATTCCACTACAAAAACTCATGGATTATGTCGGGGCGAATGGCTCTGTTGTGAAGGTCACTGCGCTCAATGACTACACCACCGTTATCCCTCTCAGTGATTTCAAAAAATACAATGCTATCCTTGCTTTAAAAATCAACGGAAAATATATGCGCATCCGTGACAAAGGCCCGTTATTCATTGTGTACCCCTATGACAGCATGCCAGAACTGAATAATCAGATTTATTATTCAAGGTCTGCATGGCAGGTCAGTAGTATGGATATTGAGTAAGCGTTCAGAGGAACATCATGAACAGAATACTGGCTGGCATCATCTTTTTTCTTTTTATATCTACCGGGTATATCTCTTTCCTCGTGCATGAACGGCAACAAGAGCTACAGAAACTGACTCATTACACTGATTCCTGGTCTGCTGCTCAGTTGGTATCACAATATTACCGATTTGAATCGTTGCTTGGTCTTTACACTATCGATGATACGATGAATCTCGATGATGTACGTATGCGTCTCGACATTATGCTCAGCCAGAGTGATTTGATAAAAGAAGGTGACCTGGGGCGCTACATAGAAAGCAATATAGCCCACCGTGAGCTGGCGGTAAAACTTGAAAATACTCTTAGTTATCTGGATGTTAATCTTGAGAACATGAATCGTTCAGCACTCCAGGCATATCTGAAAAAAATGCATGCTCTGGATGCACCACTTGGCCGTCTTTCATCCGGTGCCTTAAACAAGGATGTTAACTCGATCAATAACGCCAACCAAAAAATTCAAACGCTGTACTATATTTACTCAGCTACCTCTGTATTGTTGATAATACTCAGTGCGATTCTGGGCGTGCTCATTTTCTATCAAAACAGAAATATTCTGCGGGCGCACCTTCAGGTCAAGAGTCTGGCCCAAGAACTGCAGAAATCTAAAGAAAAGCTACAAATCCAGAATGCTAAACTGGAATATGACGTCTACCATGATTCTCTTACCGAGATGAATAACCGCCAGCTATTCTGGAGCGATTTAAATAAAACAATCGAGATAGCAGAAAAAAATAACGATGCTGTGACCGTGATGTTGTTCGATTTAGATCGATTCAAAGAGGTAAATGATACGTATGGTCATGATGCTGGTGATATGTTATTGCGCCAGATATCAGACCGTCTGATTTCGATGAGCCTGACTTCGGATACCCTGTATCGCTTAGGAGGGGATGAGTTTGCGTTTCTGTCGAGCGGTCTGACAGAAAGCCGGGCCGTTTCACGAGCCCAGAAAATAAGTGATTTTATCAGCCAGCCCTACACTATTTACAACACGATTATCAACATAACCACCTGTGTTGGCATCGTTATCTCAGAAACTGAACGTCGCTCCGACTATCTTTATAAATTTGCCGATTTGGCCCTGTATGAGGCCAAAAATGAAGGCTCAGGTAAGATAAAAGTCTTTCGGCAACGCATGTTAGAAAAGCTGCAAGAAAGCAGAACGCTTGAGCATGATATGGCATTGGCAATAGTGAACAAAGAATTCGTGGTCTATTACCAGCCTATTGTCGATTCTTTCAGCCAGAAAATTTACAGCTATGAAGCGCTGATTCGCTGGATTCATCCTCTAAAAGGTCTGCTGTCGCCTGATAGCTTTATTCCTGTTGCTGAAAAAACAGGAATGATTAATGAGATGGGTAAAGCGGTGCTTGAAATTGCCTGCAGGGAAGCGGCGTGTTGGGCGGTTCCGGCTAAGATTTCGGTCAATGTCTCCCCTGTTCAGCTAAGCAGCAAAGGCTTTGCCGGCATCGTGTTAACCATACTGAAAGAAACAGGACTTCCACCGGACCGCCTCGAACTGGAAGTGACAGAGTCTTCTCTCTTTACTGAGAGTACGACACCAATGAACACGCTTAATAAGCTCAGAGCCTTGGGCGTGAAAATTTCCATCGATGATTTTGGTACCGGATACTCGTCTCTTTCGCGCCTCAGCAGACTTGCCTTCGATAAAATCAAAATAGACAAATCCTTTGTGCATTCGATATCCACACAGGAAGACGCCCTTAATATCATCAAACTGATCACCGGCATGGCGAAATCCCTCAATATGAAGGCTGTCGCAGAAGGTGTTGAAACGCAGGAGCAACTTGAAAGTCTTCAGGCACTGGGCTGCGATTTTGCACAAGGATATCTGTTTGGCAAACCTCAGCCTTGCATTGATGAGGAAATCAGAAACGGTTAAATCACGGACGACACATTTACTCGTGGATACAGGGCCGCGTTTTTTCTCATCTGCATACCGCGAGCGTTATCCCTGCGGGATCGCAAGGATAACCTTCGCAAACATGGTTATATCGGCCCCATGTTGATTCGCTATCAGGCTACTTGATCATCAACCGTAGTGCTAAATCATTCGGATAAGGATCAAAATAGTTCTGGGTAAGCAAATAGCTGTCCGGGTATTCAGCAAGATAGTGCTTGAGTAGCGTCAGTGGCGCCAGTATTGGCAGCAGCCCGCCGCTATAGTTGAGGATAACGTCACGTAACTCTCCGCGCTGGCGGGTGTTTAACCGATCGCGGAAGTAGCCCTGGATATGCATCAGTACGTTGGTGTGATTTTTCCGCGAGGCGGGCTTTTTAAGGATTGCCATGAGCTTTTCGCGATAAGCCACAAAAAAAGCGTCCAGATCATCCCACTGATGGAGCGATGCAACGAATGGACCAATCTCCCGGTAACCTGCCTGGTGATGGGCCAGAAGCTGAAGCTTATAGCGACTGTGGAAATTGAGTAAGCCGTGACGAGTAAGACCATCGGCCCGCAGCCTAATAAGCTCATGTAACGCGAACACTCGCTCGACAAAGTTCTCCCTCAGCACTGGATCGTGCAAACGGCCATCTTCTTCGACTGGCAACCACGGGTAGCTTTCCATCAATGCGCCGGTAAACAGGCCAGTGCCCTCTTTTCGGCCACGATTTCCTTTTTCGTCATACAACCTCACTCGCTCCATACCGCAGCTTGGTGATTTAGCACAGACAATAAAACCCGACAGATCGCCAAGTCCATCGATATATGAAGCAGCGAAATCGGACATTTTATCGGTGACATCCTCACCTGGCGCATGGCTAAAACACATGCGGATATTCCCTTGTGCGGTTTGAACCAGGCGCAACGCGGGACGTGGTACAGGCAAACCGATGGACATCTCCGGGCAGACAGGTTTGAAAGTCACCCACTGAGCCAGCTCATCCATCACAAACCCCATCCGTTTATGCCCACCGTCGAAACGCACGGCTGAACCGGTTAAACATCCACTAATCCCGATGACAGGTTGAGTGTTCATAACGACCCCCTCGTTTATTGACGACCCTTTTCGGGAAAAAACATAACGGTTTCACTATTAAATCATAGCGTACGATATCTGCTGTGAGTTCAACTGATAGATGCAAGTACTCAAAAAAATCCTGGCCGCCAGGGGAAGTGGTTAGCGGTTTTAAGATGCCTTTCGAGTGAACTGTTGCTCAGTAATAGTATTACCCCATTGATCGCCTTCCCATTCTTTCGATAATTCAAATCCGAATGATTCGTACAATCGTCTTGCCGCAGTAAGTTTATTAAATGTCCACAATTGAACCGAAGAGAATCTCTGCTCATCACAAAATCTCATCGCTTCGCCAATAAGTTTTCTACCCAGTCCGCTGCCACGACACCCATCGTCAAGGATGAACCAACGCAGATGCGCCTCATTATTCCCCAGATCCTCACCGTCAATTGCAACTGAGCCGACTATGCGCTCATTCACGATTGCCAGCCAAATCTGATTACATGGCTTGTCCAGGCGACCAGAAAAATCAGCAAGACCTGCGGCAACCTTCCCTTCAAAAAAACTGCCGAAGTTATGTTCTCTGGCGTAATAGCCGCCATGCATTTCAGTAATACGACCTATCATGCCGGGATGATAACCCGTGACTATTTTTACGCTGTTACGCAGGTTACCCTCGTTTCTTTCACGACAGGCTTTCAACGCGTTGGCATAGGAAGAAAGACCTTGTAATACAGCTTGCTGTGTAAACGGATCGAGCTTACCAAGTGCTGCTCCGACACGTTCGTCAGCATAAGTATTGATGCTATGTACGGTCTCCATGCCCTTCCCGGTAAGGCTTAGCCGTTTTGTCCTCGCATCTTCAGCAGAAGGAGTTTCTTTAAGCTCTCCGGCTTCAACAAGTTTAGCGAGCATGCGGCTAACGCTGGACTTCTCTAGCCCCAAGATCTGGACCAATTGAGCGGCTGTTAATGACCCATGTGTTTCAACTTCAAGCATGGCGTGAACTGCTGAAGGAGGATAGTCGGTAGCAGCCAGATTTTGGTTCATGAACCCAAGCTCTCGCACCATTAAGCGTGATGCCGCACGTATGTTTTGTATGTTACTTAGTTCAGAAATCATGAGCATTACCCTGCAACAATAGTTGCATCATACAACCATTGGTGTGAGGAATTTGTCAATCCCTTATTCTATATCCGCTTCCCGCTCGAAGTAGACCTTGCGATGCATCAGGCTGTCCGTTTCGTGCCAGAAGCGGACGTTGGTATTTTTAATATCTCATTTCAAACTCCTTAGCAACTCTGCGAACTTTATCGTTACATCAACGTGTTCTCCCTACCTGTTTCCGCTGCCCTGAAAACTTAGATATGAAATGAAAATTGTACACTTTGATAATGAATTAAATGCAGCGCAGGCAAATGATAGCGCAAGTAAACTGAACACATGTTAATCATCGGCCTGAATCTCAGGATTTACCATGCATTTATTAAATGTCTTTTTGTTTACTGCACTTGTTCTAGTGAAAACTATTCACGATAACCTCCCAATTCTCTGCTCGATATTTTTGTCTTATCTCCTGAATTTAGCGTTAGTCATGGGCGCGTTTTTCTTTTGTTTATTTTCGATACTGGAACTGACGTCATGGCCTTTGCTTAAATCTGTTGACTGGAAACGTGAAAAGAGATGAATGCTCCCAAACTTTCAAGCTATCTCAACCAGTTTCAGGTGCTTATCAAAGTGGCAGAAACGGGTAATCAATCAAGGGCAGCCAGAGAATTAGGGTTGACCCCTTCGGCTGTCAGCAAGAGTCTTACTCAACTTGAGGGAGTTGTTGGCAATACGCTGATTTCTCGCGAATCGCGCCCGATTCAGTTAACGGCATGTGGGCGACGAATACTTCAGGTGGCACGCCGGGTGATTGCTGACATTGAAGGACTGGCTGCCAGCGTAGAAGCTGAAACTCTCCGTATCAACTGTTCAGTGGCGTTTGGTTGCACCCACATTCCGCATATTTCAAATGCCTTTCAGCAGTTACACCCTGGTGTGTGCATTAACGTCACGCTTGACGATCGCCTGATTAATCTGGCGCGCGATGAGTTTGATATCGCGTTGAGGATCTCTTCGGAAGCGGCACAATATGAAGAAGATGATACATGCCTGATGGATATCAGCTGGTTCTATTGTGCCTCTCCGGAATATCTGAAATGTCATCCGCCGATTCACACTCCCATCGATTTACGTTTCCATCAGTGTCTGGTCTACCCGCAAATGACCAGCGAGGGAAGATGGACATTTCATCACGGCATTAAGAGCGAAACGGTAAAAGTAATGCCCTATTTTTCGTGTAATTCCAGCCTGCTATTGCTACAAAGAGCTTTAGCCCATGGTGGGGTTGCCTGTCTGCCGGATTATCTGGTGAGCCATTATCTGGATTCCGGGAAGTTAATACGCGTACTGCCAGCTCACGATCCTGGCGTCACACATCGTTTGCAGGCCATTGTCTCGCCTTCAGTTCAGGGGGACAAAACTATCATTCATTTCCTGGATTTTCTGAAGACTGCATTACGGGAGAAAATGTGATGGCGCGCTGATCATTGACGACATCATCTGTGACTCACATTCACAGTCATTGCTATATATCAGTGCGAATCACAATTCAGCAATGCTGTTATCGAGACAATATTGTTTTACCAACATCTTCGTTAAAAAATGACCTTGCAGAAATAGATTCTGTAATGACTAAAACCCTACACACATATTTATGGTTCGACAGAAACCCAGAAAATATAAGTCTCTTTAAAGAGGTTGAAAATGATGGTAAACAGTGAAGATGCAGTGATTAAGCATAGAATTCCTTTCACAACCTACGATCTTGGATGGGTAGTATTGTGTATTGGCATGGCGATAGGAGCAGGTATTATCTACATGCCGATTCAGGCTGGCGTAAAAGGAATATGGGTATTTATTGCCTCTATTTCATTAAGCTATCCAGCAATCTACTGGCTTCAGGACCTGTACCTTAAAACCTTAACCCAGACCCCAGCCTGCGACAGCTATGCAGAAATTATAACCCAGTATCTTGGTAAAAACTGGGGCGGATTGTTAGGTGTTGCTTACTTTCTAATGCTGCTAATGGGTATTTTGAATTATGCGATGAGTCTGGTAAACGACAGTGCTGCGTATTTGCATAGCTACCACATTACTGATGGATTTTTATCCAAAACAGTATGGTACCCTCTTATTTTATTAGGCGTTATGGTGTTGATTGCTAACCAGGGTGAAAGATGGCTGTTTCGTATCTCTGGGCCGATGATTTTCTTTAAACTTGCCGTGATTATCTTTCTTGGTGCAGTAATGACTCCATACTGGAGTATCAATAATATCTCTGCATTTCCTCCTGTCATGAGCTTCCTACGGGACGTTTTGCTAACGCTGCCATTTACGTTGTTTTCAATTTTGTTTGTTCAGATCCTCAACCCAATGAACATCGCGTATCGCAAACTGGAGTCCGACCCAGTCATTGCTTCACTTCGAGCGATCCGTGCTACGCGCATTGCCTACATCGTACTTGTCGTCAGTGTGCTGTTCTTCGCCTTCTCCTTTAGTTTCGCTATCACCAAAGAAGAGGCAGCGTCAGCTCTTGAACAAAATATCTCTGCCCTGGCGTTGGCATCACAAATCATGCCGGGGAATTTAGTGAGCATACTTTCAGTAACACTAAATATCTTTGCAATATTAACGGCATTTTTCAGTATTTACCTAGGATTCAAAGAAGCTATTATGGGACTAGCGGTTAATATGATATCTCGCATCTCAGGCAGCAAAAATATTAACCGTAGGCTGCTTTCAATCATTATTGCCGTAGCGATTGTCATATTTCTCTGGGTTTGGGTCAGTTTTGATTTTTCAGTGATGCTGCTAATGCAAATTTCCGGCCCAGTATTTGGACTGGTAGCCTGCTTAATACCCTTCTATCTGGTAAAAAGAGTTTCGGCACTGGACAACCTGCGATCCGGTAAAAATTATTACGTTGCCTTTTATGGCATTCTTCTTTGCATCTCACCATTTTAAAGTTTGTTGAATAAAATTGACCAACTGCCAAGGTCATAAATTATGGATGTGTATATGAAAAATATGAACAGTTACTCCCTTAAATTATCAACCCGCTTAACACAAATGGGGCGGAATACTCGCGAACAGCACGGTTTTGTGAACAGCCCGGTGTATCGCGGCTCAACTGTTGTATTTGAAACTGTGGAAGATCTCGAAAACAATCGGGCGGCCTTTGCTTACGGTACGCTTGGCACACCCACTATTAAAAATCTGGAAGATGCCTGGACGGAACTTGCAGGGGCTGCTGGCACAGTGATGTCACCTTCTGGACTGGGTGCCGTGGCTCTGGGGCTAATGACGACACTCAAGGCAGGAGATCATCTCCTGATGCCGGACTCCGTATACCGCCCAACGCGTAATTTTTGCGATCTCACCCTGCAAAAATTTGGCGTCACAACCACTTATTACGACCCGATGGTGGGAGAAGGTATCAGCGCACTGATCCGCCCTGAAACCAGCACGCTATTTCTGGAGTCTCCCGGTTCGCAAACCTTTGAAATTCAGGACGTCCCACTGCTTACCCGTATTGCACGTAGGCAGAATATTAAAACTATCATCGATAACACCTGGGCAACGCCGCTGTTCTTCCAGGCACATCAACACGGCTGCGACATCTCTGTGGAAGCCGGGACCAAATACCTTAGTGGACACTCTGACTTGCTGATGGGGATGGTGAGCGCTAATGCCGAGACCTGGCCTGCGCTACGTGCCACCTATGACAGTATGGCCATGTTACCGGGTGCAGAAGATTGTTTCCTTGCCTTACGTGGGTTGAGAACGTTGCATATTCGCCTGAAAGAAGCGGAAGCACGGGCACTGGCAATTGCTCACTGGCTTGCAGAACAACCTGAAGTAAAAACTGTACTCCACCCCGCAATGCCGGATTGTCCAGGACATGAAATATGGAAGCGAGACTTTACGGGATCGTCAGGGCTATTCTCTGTGGTGCTTGATCCCATATTCAGCAAACAGGCGGTAACACGCATGCTAAATGACATGCAGCTGTTCGGAATGGGGTATTCCTGGGGCGGTTTTGAAAGCCTGATTATTCCTTTCGACTGCCGGGAATATCGAACTGCTACAACCTGGAACAAGAAGGGAGAAACCCTCCGGCTCCAGATTGGCCTGGAAGATACTGATGACCAGATCACCGATCTGCGTCAGGGGCTTGATCGGCTGCATTCATTGGCGTAATCGGGTTTTGCGCCTCGCAAACCTGCAAAATTTGCTCTTTCATCCATAGATGTCCAGGTGAGTTCCTGAGCTGTGGGCTGTAATAAGCCTTCAGAATATACTGGGGTGTCGGGAATGGAGGAGTAAACACCACAAGATTTTTCATATCAAAAACAGATGAGATGCCCCGCTTAGGAAGTGTGATGATCAGATCAGTATTTGAAACAATGAGCGGGGCAATCATCAGACTTGGCAATTCAACAACAATTCGGCGGCGTACCCGCTGACTTTCCAGGTAGCGGTCGATAGCACCCCGGGATTCCAGCCATGGGCGTACCACCACGTGTCCGGCGCTAAGATAGCGCTCATGGGTAAGGAAATCATGAATTTCAGGATGACCGCATCGAACAGCAACCACGTAATCATCAGTAAAGCAGGTAATGGACTCAATACCGCGCCGGAGATTTTTCTGCTCTTCTTCAAAACCGAGGGCAAAATCGACTTTACCCGAAAGCAGATCTTGATCGGCGTTAAAATCACGTGAGTAGATAAGCTTAATGGTAATGCCCGGCGCGAGGCTGTTAACTCTCGCGATCAGGCCTGGCAGGATCACCGCGGCCGTGTAGTCCGTGGCGGCAAAAGTAAACGTCTCCCGGCTTTTTTCTGGCTCAAAGTGTTCAGGCTCATGCAGGCAAGTCGAGAGACTGCTCAGAGCGGCAGAAACGTTGGCGGCAATGCCCTCAGCTTTTAACGTTGGCACCATGCGTCCGCCGATGCGCACAAATAAGGGATCGTCAAGTGAGGCACGTAAGCGATTGAGCGCATGACTCAGCGCCGACGGACTTAGCGCCATTTCGTTAGCTGCCTCCGTTACGCTCCCATGCCGATAAAGAGAATCGAAGATAAGCAATAAATTCAGATCGGTCTTGCGCAATGTCGACATCATGGTTCTTCCAGGGCAAATTTGAAAACAGCGATTAATGAATACCATGCATTTTATTTTTGCATAAAATGCAGCGAAAGCATGATTGAAAAAAGATAGTATATTTCCAACAAAATGATTCTGAAGAGGAAAAACTATGTCTACCCCTGTATTCCGTCAGGCCACTGCCGCCGATGTCGATCGTTGCTATGATATTGAAATCACATCCTACGAAGGGGATGAAGCCGCAACGCGCGAGAAAATAGCCACTCGTATTAACCGCTATCCGGAAGGTTTCCTGTGTATGGAGCTAAACGGCGACGTTATTGGTTTCATCAATGCAGGCTGCGCATGGAAAGTCGTGATGTCTGATGAAGAGTTTAAAGAACTGGTTGGACACGATCCGGATGCTCCTAATGCCGTGATTATGTCTGTAGTGGTTCACCCGGATTATCAGGGCAAAGGATACTCGTCGTTGCTGATGCATGAATTCGTGGCGCATATGAAAGCAATGAACAAAAAAACAATTCATCTGTTGTGTAAAGATCGCCATGTCGATCTGTATGCTCATTTTGGTTACCAGTATATAAAGCCGTCTGAGTCAGACCACGGTGGTATGGCCTGGCATGAAATGATGATGACACTCTGATTTAACGAAAAGACACGACTCTTTGACCTTTAAAAGCCAGGAAAGAATCTTCATATGACAGGGCGTCCGCTCATGCCTTGTCATCTTTCTTCTTAATATCAGCAGCTAAAGTTGGTAATTCCCCTGAACGGTTCTATAGTCGTGACTGCTTCTCATTACAGGGTTCACTAATGCGATTTAACGGACTGACTAAAGGTTTCTTCATTTTCATACTTGCCCTCGTGACCTGGGCATTCTTCGATGTATTGTCCCCCTACTTTTCCGCCATTTTGTGGGCCGCAATCCTGACCACTATCTTTAACCCGGTGAAAAACAGACTGCGCACGGCGCTTGGGGAACGCAACGGGCTGGCGTCACTGCTCACCATCGGCATCATTTGTCTGATTGTCTTTATCCCACTGATGATAATCCTCTCCTCGTTAGCTATTGAGCTGAACGTGGTATATGCCAAATTACAACAAAACGACACTCAGTTTCCCGAAGTGGTCACCGCCATTATTTCTTATCTTCCTGACTGGGCCAGAAGTTTCCTCGCAGAACATAATCTGGATAACGTCGCGCAGATTCAGAAAAAACTGTCCGACATTGTCCTGCAGGGTGGACAGTACCTCGCAGGCAGCGCGTTCCTGATTGGTAAAGGAACATTCGGCTTTGCTATTAGCTTTGGCATCATGCTGTATCTACTGTTCTTCTTACTGAAGGACGGACCGTACCTGGTGCGCCAGATTCTGGACTCATTACCGCTTTCTGATTTTGCCAAACAGCACCTGTTTGCCAAGTTCGTCGGGGTGACGCGGGCAACGGTCAAGGGCACGGCGGTAGTGGCATTGGTTCAGGGTATCCTTGGCGGCATCGCGTTTGCCATTGTTGATATCGACGGCAGCGTTCTGTGGGGCGCGCTGATGGCGTTTCTATCCCTCGTACCCGCCGTCGGCTCAGCAATCGTCTGGGTACCAGCGGCAATATTTCTCTTCGCTACGCACCAGTTGTGGCAAGGGCTGTTTATCGTAGGTTTCTTCGTGATTATCGTCGGGCTGGTGGACAATATCCTGCGCCCGCTGCTGGTGGGTAAAGACACCAAAATGCCGGACTACCTGATTCTGATTACCACCCTCGGCGGCATGGAGATCTACGGCATTAACGGCTTTGTGATTGGCCCCCTGATTGCCGCACTGTTCATCACCTGCTGGAACCTGTTTTCCGGGCGTGACCATGCAGGTAACGTGGAAGGAATCGACGAAGCCTTTATGGAAGAAGGAAAAAATCCTCCAGATTTATGATGGCAGGACGATAACAGAAGGCGGTCCTCGGACCGCCTTTTTTATTTTCACGCAAAATCATACGTTTCCTATAATTTCAATCATGCGTATTCATTAATCGTCGCAGAAGGAACTAATCAGTGCGAATTGCCACAATCACCAACTGGGCCTACAGCGCGACGGTATGTCTGACCATAGCCTCCGGCGTTGTCATGTTGATGGCCTCCAGCGCCGATAACACCGAACGCCAGGTGGTGGAGCAGCGATACCAATTCGATCAGCTGACCGAAGAAGTAGAGCTCGACGCCTGGTCGCTGTCCGATCTGGCACGCGAATATGTTATTGCAAAAGATCCTGAGGCGCTTAATGCCTACCGTCAGAAAGAAGCATCGCTAAAAGCGGTGGAACAGCGGTTGTCGAAGCTAAAAGACATCGGGGCAACGGATGAAGAGCTGGCGCTGTTACATGAAGGACTACAGATTGTTGATGCCCTGCAGGATGAACAAGCTACGGCGCTTGCCAGCGTCGCGCGCGGAGAAGAGTCGCAGGCCATCGCCCTGCTGTACGGGAAAACTTATGAACAAGAACTGGAGCGCGCCCAGGATCGGATAGACCATTTCCGTCAGTTGCTCGACAACCGCGTACGCAACACCATTGAAGATGCTACCCAGGCATCGCGCACGCTACGTACGGCCTCGGAAGTGATGGTCGGGCTAACGGCACTGCTATTTTTGTTTGTCCTCGGCTTTATTTTAAAACGCCGCGTATTACGCCCCGTTGTACGGCTGAGCGATGTGGTTAACCGTCTGGCGTCGCAGGATTACGCCGTGGAAACGCCCAGCTTTAACCAGATCGATGAAATCGGCGATATGGCGCAGGCGATCCGAATTTTTCGCGAAAACGGCCTGGTACGACAACGACTGGAGAAAGAACGAGATGCCGACTGGGCTATCCGCGAGCTGCTGGCGCGCATGACTCAACGTTTGCAGGGCTGCGAGAGTTTTGCCGATGTCATTAATGTGGCCGAGCTGTTTGCGCCAAATATTGCCCCGGGTATTGCCGGGCGGCTTTACATACTGGACCGCGAACCCTGGCAGATGCGCTGCGTTGCGCAATGGCTTTCACCACAGGGCAAAGCAGACGCTTTCCACCCGGACGAGTGCTGGGCTGTGCGCCGTGGTCAGAGCCATCCCCCGGTGCAAGGCGAACCCGATATCGCCTGCTATCATCTGCCGGAGTCATGCCAGCAGCACACTTTGTGCGTGCCACTGATTGCCCAGGGTGAAGCCATTGGTCTGCTCTCATTCCAGAACCTCAGCAAAGATTCTGCTCCCTCACGGGCGTATCTGGAGCTGATGGCGGAAGCACTCGGTCTGGCGTTAGCCAACCAGCGCCTGCGCGATGCGTTGCTGGAGAAAGCGCTCTACGATCCGCTAACCGGACTGCGCAACCGTCACCATCTGGAAGATACGCTACGCACCCAAATGAGCCAGGCAGTACGTAACAAAGAGCCGATAAGCTGCCTGATGATCGATATCGACCATTTCAAAAATATTAACGACCGCTTTGGTCATGAGGCAGGCGATAGCGTGATAAAAAGTATCGCGGCGACTATTCAACGCGTTGTCCACGACAGCGGCATGGCCTTCCGCTACGGCGGCGAAGAATTTCTGGTGCTGCTGGCTAATACGGATGAACAGGCCGCTAACCGCTTTGCAACGGATATCTACAACGGCGTACGCGAGCTGTCGCTGCGCTTTGGCGTCTCTGACATTGGTCACGTCGATGTCTCTATCGGCGTTGCCAGTTATCCACAGCACGCCCAGAGCGACAACCTGCTGCGCGCCGCAGATGTCGCGCTGTACCGTGCTAAAGAGTTGGGACGTTCGCGCATCGTTAGCTTTGGCATGCTGGAAGCAAGCTGAGTTACGCCGGCATTACGTGCATTGCTTTACCTCTGCGCCAGGCGGTGATATGTTAACTGGATGAACATAAAACACGATATCACCGCATTTAATTACAACCAGTGGTGGCTGCCTTCTTAAAGGCGGTCAGAATGTGTTTTCCCCATTTTTAGATAACCGCCGAAAGGCGGTTATCTGCATTTAAAGACCCCTTTCGGTTTTATGATTAAGGAGTCTTACATGTACAACAAAACCATCATCCTCACTGGCGATCGACCCACCGGCCCGCTGCATCTTGGCCACTATGTTGGGTCTCTGCGCCAGCGTGCTATTCTGCAACATGATTATCAGCAGTTTATATTGGTTGCTGACCTGCAAGGGCTAACCGATAACGGCAGCACGCCGCAAAAGATCCGGGACAATATTCCCGAAGTACTGGCCGATTACCTCGCCGCTGGTATAGACCCTTCACTCACTACCATTTGTCTGCAATCTGCACTGCCCGCCCTCGCTGAGCTGACCACTCTTTATATGAACATCGTCACCGTAGCTCGCGTGGAGCGTAATCCCACAGTCAAAAACGAAATTGCGCAGAAAGGTTTTGCCCGCTCGTTACCGGTTGGCTTTCTGGTTTATCCCATCAGTCAGGCAGCAGATATTACAGCTTTCAAAGCCGAAGTGGTTCCCGTCGGCGACGATCAGTTGCCAATGATTGAACAGACCAATGAGATCGTACATAAGATGAATAGCCTGTTACCAGCCCCCGTCTTGTCGCACTGTAAAGCGTTGCTGAGTGAAACCAGCCGCCTTCCAGGGATTGACGGTAATGCCAAAATGTCTAAATCGCTCGGTAACACATTACTCTTATCCGCCAGCGAAGAGGCTATTCATCATGCGGTCAGCGCAATGTACACCGACCCTAATCATCTAAAAGTCTCCGATCCGGGGAAAATTGACGGCAATATGGTATTCACTTACCTCGACGCTTTTCATCCGGATAAAGCGAAAGTGGCTGAGATGAAAGCGCATTATCAGCGCGGTGGACTGGGTGACCGGGCATGTAAAAACGAGCTGGAGATGTGCCTGCAAGAGCTTATCGCCCCGATGCGCGAGCGGCGGGCAACCTACATCCAGGATAAAGGCATGCTGATGGCGATGCTCAAAAAAGGAAGCGAACAGGCGCACGAAATTACGCAGCAGACATTAAGAGAAGTGAAGCAAGGTCTGGGTTTACCGGTATTCTGAGCGCTGATAACACCCTTTTCGATAAATAAAGATAGCTCCCGACGAATTACTATCGTCGGGAGTTATCAGAAGCTGACACGCAGCTTATTGGTCAAATACAGTAAAAGTTAGTTATCTTTAACCCGCTAAAATATTCTGCGTTACATCCTGGCATGTCCTGAACTTGCTTAGAAATGATATTAGTTAAAGAATGATTTTTGCCAGAATGAAACCGACTGGTACCGCAACCACTATAGAGATACAGCCCGGCAAAAAGAATGGATGATTAACTATCTTAGAACCATTCCATCGTTTACTTAAAAATGAACCTGTATCATCGGTTGCAATAGCAAATGCAGTTGTTGGATAAATATTAGTGAGATAAAGTGCGCTAACCGCGACAAAACTGGCCAAAATTGCATCAGCACTAATCCCAATAGAAGCAGCAATAGGCATTAATAAGGCACACGTTGCCCCCTGACTGAATAACATTGCACTGGTACAGAAAAAAACAACTGCAAGTAAACCAGGATATAAACGCAACATATCACTGGCTTGTATTTTTATCTCGTCAATGTGTGCGCCAATAAGCGTACTGCTTAACCACACAATACCTAATACCACTACTAATGATTCAGCACCAGATTGAAATATAGGTGAATTCTTCAGCTCCTTCATATCCAACTTGCATGTAAAGATAATGACCGTGGAAACAACAAACATGGTAATGATTATTAAATCGCGGGAGTTAATTTTGTGCCCAATAACTGACTTAAACATCAACATACAAACCACAAATAAAACACCCATCAGGAATATCACTACCGATGATTTAGCGCTGGCGGGAGTCTCATAGCTGACATGTTTATTTATAACGACTTTATTTTCCTGCATAACTTTCCTACAAACGGGATCATCAGCCAGTTTTTCGCCCTGTTTACTGGCGATGAAAGCTGCAACTAACACAGCAAAAAAAGCGGTGGGGAAAACAATCAACATAGCATCAGCAAAACTGACTCCCATTACCTCTACTGTACCATACATAATTGCCGTGGCGGCAGAGATTGGTGAGGCTGTAATCCCTAACTGTGAGGCTACAACAGCAGAGCTTAATGGCTGACTGGGTCTGATGCCGTTATCTTTTGCAACTTCCTGAATCACATTCATGACAGACATGGCGGTATAACCTGTCCCGGAAAGTACTGTCAGGATAAAGGTCACAGTTGGCGCAAGAATATTAAGATAACCTGGATTATTGCGTAATAACTTCTCTGTCACAGTTACTAAATAATCCATTCCGCCAGCCTGTTGCATTGCAGAGAGCGCTACAATAGTAGACAGAATAATGAGCATAACGTCGACAGGCGGGCTCCCAACCGGAACATCAAAAATAAAAACTGCAATTGCTAATCCAACCCCACCAGCGAACCCTACGCCAATCCCTCCCCAACGGGCGGCAAGCATGATAGTCCCTAGCAATAAAGCGATATGTAAAATCACCATATATTTGACCTGTTTAAAATTATAATTCACGCAAAAGGGATGTAAAGGTAATGAATATAATTATTCACTACCTTAAGTTAAAGTGAGTTGTTTATCACATCGGTTGACTACGAAATATTCATTTCCTTTTTATACCGTTTAATTACTGCTGTACTTTTTTGTGGGTCAGTCATATTCATTGGGTCAAGCAAATAATCTGCCTGTTCTGGCGTCAGCAGCTTTTCTGCTAACACGACCTGTTTTACACTGGTCTGCTGCTGATACGCAGCCTTAGCAATTCTGGACCCAACCTGATAGCCAAACAGTGTTGCGATGATGGTCGAAAGCGCCGTACTTTCCTCTGCATAACGCGTGCTCACTTCTTCGTTGATCGCTATATCCTTCAGGCAGTTATCAATAAATAAGGGTATACCTTTACTCAATAACGAGCAGGACTCAAAGAGAGCTTTCAACAATACCGGTTCCCACACGTTCAGATCCAGTTCCCCCCCCTCAACAGCCATCGTCACCGTCAGGTCATTGCCAATTACCTGATACGCAATTTGATTTATCAATTCAGGCATCACTGGATTAATTTTTCCCGGCATAATTGACGAGCCGGGTTGAACAGCAGGAACAATAATTTCATTAAAACCGGCTCTTGGTCCTGAACCCTGAATACGAAAATCAGTAGCCATTTTTGAGAGAAATGCAGCTATTTTTTTTAGCTGCGAGGAAAATTCAATATAGAAATCACCATGTTGGAGACCATCGAAAAAATCTGATTCTGGGGCATATTTATCTCCAGTAATACTTTCCAGCCACTGATAAACTGCCGGAAGATATCCTTCGTGAGTGGATAATCCTGTACCTATTGCTGTTGCTCCCAACGGTAAAAATAATGCTTCTTCGCTTACTTCCACCATTTTCGCTTTAAGTTTACTGACCTGCGTGCGATAAGCGCCAAATTGCTGGCCAAACGTCATCGGCACTGCATCTTGTAAGCAGGTTCTCCCCAACTTTACCTTGTCAGCGAACAAGCAACTTTTTTCTGACAACACGGCTTCAAGTCTTTCTAATTGAACTAACAGTTGATTTATATTCATACGGCTGGTCATTTTCATCGCCGCTGGAATGACGTCATTGGTTGACTGTCCCATATTAACGTGGGTATTCGGGTGAATCTCATCATATCCACGTTTGCCAGTGATAATCTCATTGGCACGGTTTGCGACCACTTCATTCATATTCATGTTAGTTGAAGTGCCGCCTCCCCCCTGGAATATATCAATAGGGAAATGGGCATCATAATCTCCGGCCATTACCTCCTCTGACGCTTTAACGATGGCTGATGCCTTCTGTTGATCCAGAGCACCAATTTGTCTGTTAGCCTGTGCTGCTGCTTGCTTGATTACGGCGATAGACCATAAAAAGTGCGGGATTTCTCCTGCGGTTTTTCCTGACACTGAGAAATTCAACACCGCACGTTGTGTTTGAATACCGTAGTAAGCCTCGTCTGGCACCATTAAAGTTCCTAATAGATCCTTCTCTTCACGCATTTTTCTATCTCTTGTGTATTAAGGTTGCCAATACATTAAATTACCGATATGACAGATAGTTTGAAGTAGCTCAAAGAAAAAATACCATTTAAAAGTTAGATAGATACTATTAAAAACAGTAATAATCCGGGGTGTAAATGAAGGATATCAACTTCGACTTTAAGCAATTACAGGCATTTCTGGCCGTGATAGATACAGGCTCATTTACAGCTGCAGCCAAGAAACTTAGCGTAACCCAGTCATCAATTTCACAGCAGGTTGCGAACCTGGAACTCGCCTTAAATACTGCTCTGGTTAACCGTTCTCAACGCCCAATCCAGATGACAATAGCCGGGCAGGCTCTCTACCCCCTTGGGAAAAGAATTATTGATAACGGTGTCCACCTTCAAGAACATATCAATGCTATAAGCGATGGGCATATCTCACATCTGAAAATTGGTTTTGTGGATTCAATTAGTAAAACTGTTGGTCTGGATATCCTTAAGTTCCTGCAACCACAGGTGAAGCATATTTTACAGGTAACTGGCACAGCATCAGGATTGCTCCTGGCGCTGAATAAGGGGGATATTAATCTGGCTGTAACGATGTTGCATACGGAAATGCCGCCCAATGTTAAAATGTACCCATTGATTGAGGAGGAATTCCTCTGTATTTGCCCAAATGGATGGCCGGAAACAGAATTGGAAGAATTATGTAAGCAACGGAACTACATTGCTTATACCAAAAATACGCCAACAGGGATCCAGACACTCAACTGGCTGAAATGGCAGAATTTATCCCCTTCTATTCAGTTTGAAATTGATAATGCTGATGAGATTTTAAAGCTAATTGCCTGCGGGTACGGATGGACGTTGACTACGCCGTTATTTATTACCACCTTTCCAGCTTTCTCTGACTCACTGAAGATCATTCAGATCAATAAACCCAAAGAGCGTCGCAAAATTGTTTTGTTATGCAAGAATGATGAGCTTTCAGGATTTTATAAGAACCTGGCATCTGAGATTCGTTCAATACTGGAATTGAAACTGGAGCAGCAGTTTTACAGTCACCTGAACCTGGGTGCTAATTCACTATAATAAATGGGTATACGTACCTGCTTGTTACCCAACCAGCAGGTATTGGATCTGTCATGCGCCTGGTATAAGCAACAATCGCTTTCAGATGTGATCAGGATAACTATAAATACTATTATTCAGATGAAGAATATCTGAGGGCGGTCTGAATTCTCTGAAACAGCATATGAGAGAAGTTGCTTTATGGTGTGGTTCTGACTGTAGCCTATTTTTCAGTTTCGTTCATGTAGAGGCCATTCGCTGAACGCATGCTCCGGGCTGAAGTGAACGGAAGGCTTTTAATGGAAAAAACCGGCGAATTCAGACCCTGGAAAGAGAGTTAACATCAATCAACGAGGAATACGTAATGACAGATGATAAAAGTAAACACCCGAAAGTGGATCATGCTGAAGAAAACGCATTTTTCCCTTCTGACTATTCTCTGAGTCAGTTTACCAGCCCAGTATCTGACCTTAGTGACTACAACTATCCCAAACAGTACATGGGAGAGAAAAAGGTGCTGGTCATCGCTGCGGATGAGCGTTACCTGATGACTGATAGCGGGGCTCTGTTCTCAACAGGAAACCATCCTGTTGAAACGCTGATTCCAATGTATCACCTGCATGCCGCCGGTTTTGATTTTGACATTGCGACAATATCAGGTTACATGACCAAGTTCGAATACTGGGCCATGCCGCATAAGGATGAAAAAATTATGCCATTTTTCAGCGGGTATAGGGCTAAGTTTCAAAATCCTGAAAAATTGTCCAATATATTGAGTAGCCTGAACGAGCAAAGTGAATATGCTGCCGTGTTTATTCCTGGTGGCCACGGCGCACTGATTGGACTGCCAGAAAGCAGCGAAGTAGCCGATACCCTTCGCTGGTTCATGAACAATGACCGCTTCGTCATATCCCTTTGCCATGGCCCTGCAGCATTCCTTTCGCTACGTAATGGCGATAACCCTCTTAAAGGCTATTCTATTTGTGCTTTCCCTGATTCAGCTGATAAGCAGACGCCTGATATAGGTTATATGCCTGGTCACCTCACATGGTATTTTGGCGAAGCGCTTAAGCAAATGGGGATGAACATTGTTAATGAGGACATTAAAGGAAGCGTTTACAAGGATCGTAAGGTGCTCACTGGGGACAGTCCTTTTGCGGCCAATGCACTTGGTCAACTGGCAGCTAAAGAGCTCCTTTCAGTTTATGCCTCCTAATCATTGTTAGCTTAAGTGCATAATACGGAAATTGCCTATTTTTCATATAGTAAGATTTAATTGATCTGGCAGCGGCAGTCACATTGACATATGTACCTGTCAGATCATATTTTTGGTGTTTTGGGCTTGTGGAAGATTTAGTGATCCTGCTTTCTGGTCGTCAGGTCAGGACGAAATAGCAGTCTCCGCTCATACTAATGAGTCTCTGAAACTATTTTTCATAAAAAACAACATATTAAAACCCTCAACGACATACAATTTATATTTCTAATTGTAATGATAACCATTCTCATATTAATATGACCGCGTGATAATTAACTTTTGATGCATTCCGCATGTCTGACCACGCCACTACCACTGCTTCATTTACGCTCGAGTCGCTTTATGGCGCACATCACGGCTGGCTGAAAAGCTGGCTGACGCGCAAACTCCAGTCCGCCTTTGATGCAGATGACATTGCCCAGGACACTTTTCTACGGGTAATGGGCAGCGACACGCTCTCGACAATCCGCGATCCTCGCTCCTTCCTGTGCACTATCGCCAAACGAGTGATGGTTGACCTGTTCCGCCGACACGCGCTGGAGAAAGCCTATCTGGAGATGCTGGCGCTTATGCCTGAGGGGCTGGCGCCTTCGCCCGAGGTACGGGAAAGCCAGCTCGAAGCCCTGCAACTCATCGACTGCATGCTTGACGGACTAAATGGCAAAACACGCGAAGCGTTTCTGCTTTCGCAACTGGATGGTCTGACATACAGCGAGATCGCGCTGAAGCTGGGTATCTCCGTCAGCTCGGTGAAAAAGTATATGGCAAAGGCTATCGAACATTGTTTGCTGTTTCGTCTGGAGCACGGCCTGTGAACGCTTCTATTACCGATTCTCGCCGCCAGGCATTGCGATCTGCATCACACTGGTATGCCGTATTGAGCGGCGAGCGCGTCAGCCCACAGCAGGAAGCGCGCTGGCAACAATGGTATGAAGAGGACAAGGATCATCAGTGGGCATGGCAACAGGTTGAAAACCTGCGCAGCCAGCTCAGCCACGTACCGAGCGATGTCGCCAGCCGGGCATTGCACGATACGCGCCTTACCCGTCGTCACGTCATGAAAGGGTTACTGTTGCTGCTGGGCGTGGGCGGCGGCTGGCAGCTCTGGCAATCTGAAGCCGGTGAAGGGCTGCGCGCCGACTACCGCACAGCCAAAGGCGCGGTCAGCCATCAGCGGCTGGACGATGGCTCGCTGCTGACGCTCAACACGCAAAGCGCCGCAGATGTTCGTTTTGATACGCGACAGCGCGCTGTTCACCTCTGGTACGGTGAAATTGCCATTACCACGGCAAAAGACGCCCAGCGGCGGCCTTTCCAGGTGATGACCCGCCAGGGTCAGCTCACCGCCTTAGGCACGAAATTTACCGTCTTCCAGCAGGACAACGCCACGCGCGTCACCGTTCAACAGCACGCTGTTGAAGTCATACTGGCAAACCGTCCGCAGGAAAAACGCATCGTCAACGCTGGTGAGAGTCTGCTGTTTAGCGCGTCTGAGTTTGGTGCGATAGCTTCAGCGGATGATGACAACGCCGCCTGGACCCAGGGCGTTCTGAGCTTCAGCGATAAACCGCTGGGTGAAGTGATTGCCGCGCTCGGCCGTTATCGCAACGGCGTGCTGCGTTGCGATCCGGCTGTGGCCGGACTGCGCCTGAGTGGAACTTTCCCGTTGAAAAATACTGATGCGATCCTGGATGTGATTGCCCAGACCCTTCCAGTGAAAATTCAGTCAGTTACACGATACTGGATAAATATTTCCGCATTGTAAGAAAAATAATTCTCATTTCGATTGTCCTTTTTCCCCTTCTCGTTCGACTCATAGCTGAACACAACAAAAATGATGATGGAGAAGGTATGACGCCTTTACGCGTTTTTCGCAAAACAACACCTTTGGTTAACGCCATTCGCCTGAGCCTGCTGCCGCTGGCCGGGTTATCGTTATCCGCCTTCGCAGCACAGGTTGATATCGCTCCGGGTTCGCTCGATAAAACCCTTAACCAGTATGCCGCGCTCAGCGGAATTACCCTGTCGGTTGACGCCAGCCTGACGCGCGGTAAACAGAGTGACGGTCTTCACGGTGACTACGACGTCCAAACTGGTCTGCAACACCTGCTGAGCGGTAGCGGCCTGCAGGTGAAATCGCTGGGCAATAACAACTGGACGCTCGAGCTTGCGCCAACCCCGCAAGAAGATGCTCTGACCGTAGTGGGCGACTGGCTGGGAGATGCGCGCGAAAACGACGTATTCGAACATGCTGGCGCGCGTGACGTTATCCGCCGTGAGGATTTCGCCAAAACCGGTGCAACAACTATGCGCGAGGTGCTGAACCGCATTCCTGGCGTCACCGCCCCGGAAAACAACGGTACAGGCAGCCACGATCTGGCAATGAACTTTGGTATTCGCGGTCTGAACCCGCGCCTCGCCAGTCGATCAACCGTACTGATGGACGGTATTCCCGTGCCGTTTGCCCCTTACGGCCAGCCACAGCTTTCACTGGCACCCGTCTCGCTCGGAAATATGGACGCCATCGACGTGGTACGCGGCGGTGGAGCAGTGCGTTACGGGCCGCAGAGCGTGGGCGGCGTGGTGAACTTTGTCACCCGCGCTATTCCGCAAGACTTCGGTATCGAAGCCGGCGTGGAAGGCCAGCTCAGCCCAACGTCCTCACAGAATAATCCAAAAGAGACACACAACCTGATGATGGGCGGTACGGCAGATAACGGTTTTGGTACCGCCCTGCTATACTCCGGCACTCGCGGCAGCGACTGGCGCGAACACAGCGCGACGCGCATCGACGACCTGATGCTGAAAAGCAAATATGCGCCAAACGAAGTGCATACCTTCAACAGTCTGTTGCAATACTACGACGGTGAAGCCGACATGCCCGGTGGCCTGTCTCGCGCGGATTACAACGCCGATCGCTGGCAATCCACGCGCCCTTACGATCGCTTCTGGGGACGCCGCAAGCTGGCAAGCCTCGGCTATCAGTTCCAGCCAGACAGCCAGCATAAATTCAATATTCAGGGCTTCTACACCGAAACCCTACGCAGCGGCTACCTGGAACAGGGCAAACGCCTCACCCTTTCACCGCGTAACTACTGGGTACGTGGCATTGAACCTCGCTACAGTCAGAGCTTTATGATGGGCTCTTCCGCGCACGAAGTGGGCGTAGGTTACCGCTATGTGAGCGAGTCGACCCATGAAATGCGTTACTACACCGCCACCAGCAGCGGACAACTGCCGTCCAACGCCAGCCCTTACGATCGCGACACCCGTTCCGGCACCGAAGCGCACGCCTGGTATCTGGATGACAAAATCGACGTCGGCAACTGGACTATCACGCCGGGTATGCGCTTTGAACATATCGAGTCATATCAGAACAACGCCATCAAAGGCACACATGAGGAAGTGAGCTATAACGCCCCACTTCCGGCGCTAAACGTGCTCTATCACCTGACTGACAGCTGGAATCTTTATGCAAACACCGAAGGCTCGTTCGGCACCGTACAGTACAGCCAAATTGGCAAGGCTGTGCAAAGCGGCAATGTGGAACCGGAAAAAGCGCGAACCTGGGAGCTTGGAACCCGATATGACGATGGAGCGCTGACAGCGGAAATGGGGCTGTTCCTGATTAACTTTAATAATCAGTACGATTCTAACCAGACCAACGACACCGTTACCGCACGCGGTAAAACGCGCCATAGCGGGCTGGAAACCCAGGCCCGCTATGACCTCGGCACGCTGACGCCAACGCTCGACGACGTGTCGATCTACGCAAGCTATGCGTATGTGAATGCCGAGATTCGTGAGAAAGGCGATACCTACGGCAATCAGGTGCCTTTCTCGCCGAAACACAAAGGCACGTTGGGCGTGGACTATAAGCCGGGCAACTGGACCTTCAACCTGAACAGCGATTTCCAGTCCAGCCAGTTTGCGGATAACGCCAATACCGCTAAAGAGAGCGCCGACGGCAGCACCGGCCGCATCCCTGGCTTCATGCTCTGGGGCGCACGCGTAGCCTATGACTTTGGTCCGCAGATGGCAGACCTGAATCTGGCGTTCGGCGTGAAAAATATTTTCGACCAGGCGTATTTCACCCGCTCTTACGACGACAACAACAAAGGCATCTACACAGGCCAACCGCGCACGCTGTATATGCAGGGGTCGTTGAAGTTCTAAATCCCGTTTGCCCGGCCTGAATGCTGTTTTTTACAGGCCGGGTAAGCGCAGCGCCACAAGACACAGGCAACTCACATGTTCACACCATTACGCACGCTATTCGCCGCTCTGCTACTCACCAGTCACGCCTTTGCCGCCACGATACATGACGAACATGGCACCTTTACGCTTGATAAAACGCCACAGCGGATAGTCGTGCTGGAACTGTCGTTCGCGGACGCACTGGCCGCCGTCGATGTCAGTCCGGTCGGCATTGCCGACGATAACGAGGCCGCGCGCATTCTTCCAGAGGTTCGCACCCGTCTTAACCCCTGGCAATCTGTCGGCACGCGTGCACAGCCAAGTTTAGAAGCTATCAGCGTGCTGAAACCGGATCTGATCATTGCCGACAGCAGCCGCCATGCGGCTATTTACAGCGCATTACAGCAAATCGCACCGGTGCTGCTGCTTAAGTCTCGCAATGAAACCTACGCTGAAAATCTGCAGTCTGCGGCCATCATCGGTGAAGTCGTTGGCAAAAAGGCACAGATGCAGTTACGTCTGGAGCGACACAAACAACAGATGTCGGCATGGGCCAGCCAGTTGCCAAAAGGCACGCTGGTGTTGTTCGGTACCTCTCGGGAGCAGCAGTTCAACCTGCACACGCAGGAGACCTGGACCGGGAGCGTTTTGACCACTCTGGGGCTGACGGTACCTGCGGCGATGTCAGGCGCGTCTATGCCGTCCATCGGACTGGAACAGCTGCTGGCGCTCAATCCTGCATGGCTGCTGGTCGCACACTATCGCGAAGAGAGCATCGTTAAACGCTGGCAGCAAGACCCGCTATGGCAGATGTTAACCGCGGCGCAAAAACAGCAGACGGCGTCGGTCGACAGTAACGCCTGGGCGCGAATGCGCGGCATTTTCGCGGCCGAACGCATTGCCAGCGACACGGTAAAAATCTTTCATCACCAGTCTTTATCCGATGTGAAATGACAGTTTTCAAACATCCAGCGTTGCAGTGGGGACTTCCCCTTGTCGCGCTTATCGCAATCTTCTGGCTGAGTCTGTTTTGCTACTCGGCCATTCCTGTTTCTGGCGTTGACGCCATTCGCGCCCTGCTGCCGGGTCATGTGCCGACGCTTCCACAAGCGCTGGTGCAAAACCTTCGTCTGCCGCGAAGCCTGGTCGCCATTCTGATCGGCGCAAGCCTGGCTCTCGCGGGAACGCTGCTGCAGACGCTGACGCATAATGCAATGGCCTCCCCTTCGCTACTCGGCATTAACAGCGGCGCGGCGTTGGCGATGGCACTCACCAGCGCCATCAGCCCTGTGTCCATAACGGGTTACTCCATCGCCTTTATCGCCGCCTGCGGCGGCGGCGTAAGCTGGCTGCTGGTGATGACCGCAGGCGGTGGATTCCGCCATACCCAGGACAGAAACAAACTGATCCTCGCGGGTATCGCGTTCTCGGCTTTTTGTATGGCCCTGACCCGTATCACTCTGCTGCTGACGGAAGATCACGCCTACGGCATTTTTTACTGGCTTGCGGGAGGCGTATCCCACGCACGCTGGCAGGAATTCTGGCAGCTTTTCCCGGTGGTGGCGGTTGCTGTACCGGTGGTGTTGCTGATGGCTAATCAACTGAACCTGCTTAACGTCAGCGACAGCACCGCCCGCACGCTGGGGGTGAATCTGCCGAAGCTACGTTTAATCATCAACATTCTGGTGCTGCTTCTGGTCGGTACCTGCGTCAGCGTGGCTGGCCCGGTGGCGTTTATCGGCCTGCTGATGCCACATCTGGCTCGCTTCTGGGTGGGATTCGACCAGCGCAAAGTCCTGCCGATGAGCATGCTTATGGGCGCCACGCTGCTGCTACTGGCCGATGTTCTGGCCCGCGCACTGGCCTTCCCTGGCGAATTACCCGCGGGAGCCGTGGTGGCTCTGATTGGGGCGCCCTGCTTTGTCTGGCTGGTCAGGAGGCGTGGATGAAAATTGCGCTAGTTATTTTCATCGCCCTCGCGCTGGCAGGATTTTCAGTGCTGTCGCTGCAAATGGGAGTGATCTCCGTTCCCTGGCGCGCCCTGCTGACCGACTGGCAGACCGGGCGCGAGTATCATTACGTGTTAACGGCGTACCGCCTGCCGCGACTGCTGCTGGCGCTGTTTGTTGGCGCAGCCCTCGCGGTTGCAGGCGTGCTGGTGCAGGGGATCGTGCGTAACCCCCTGGCATCGCCGGATATACTCGGCGTAAACCATGCCGCCAGCCTGGCCTCTGTGGGCGCACTGCTTCTCCTGCCGTCACTCCCGGTGATTGCACTACCGCCGCTGGCCTTTGCCGGTGGTATGGCGGGCCTGATCCTGTTGAAAATGCTGGCAAACTCCAGCCAACCGATAAAGCTGGCGCTCACAGGGGTCGCGCTTTCTGCCTGCTGGGCCAGCCTGACGGATTATCTGATGCTCGCGCGCCCGCAGGATGTGAACAGCGCCCTGCTCTGGCTAACCGGCAGTTTATGGGGCCGTGACTGGAGCTTTGTGAAGATTGCCCTCCCGCTGCTGATGTTGTTTCTGCCGCTGAGCCTGAGTTTTTGCCGCGATCTCGACCTCCTGGCATTGGGCGATGCGCGCGCCACCACGCTCGGTGTGTCGGTACCGCGTACCCAGTTCCGGGCTTTGCTACTGGCTGTTGCTATGACGTCAACCGGCGTGGCCGTCTGCGGCCCGATCAGCTTTATTGGGCTTGTGGTGCCGCATATGGTGCGCAGCATTACCGGCGGACGTCACCGCTGGCTGCTGCCCGTTTCGGCCCTGGCAGGTGCATTGCTGCTGGTGGTTGCCGATATGCTGGCGCGAATTATTCATCCCCCGCTGGAGCTTCCAGCTGGCGTGCTGACCGCCATTATCGGTGCGCCATGGTTTGTCTGGCTGCTTGTGAGAATGCGATAAATGACATTACGAACTGAGAATCTGACGGTCTGTTACGGTACAAATAAGGTGCTTGACGGCGTTTCACTCGTACTGCCAGCGGGGAAGATAACCGCCCTGCTCGGCCCTAACGGTTGCGGGAAATCGACGTTGTTAAACTGTTTTTCACGGCTGTTAATGCCGCAGTCCGGCAGCGTATTTTTCGGCGATCATCCCATTAACGCGTTTTCATCGCGCCAACTCGCTCGCAGGCTGGCGTTGCTGCCACAGCACCATTTAACGCCAGAGGGGATCACCGTCCGGGAGCTGGTTTCGTACGGCCGCAACCCGTGGTTGTCACTCTGGGGGCGGCTTTCCGCTGAAGACAATACGCGGGTCAATGCCGCCATGAGCCAGACCCTAATCCATCATCTGGCCGAACGACGGTTAACCGAACTTTCCGGCGGTCAGCGCCAGCGCGCCTTTCTGGCGATGGTCCTGGCCCAGAATACGCCCGTTGTACTCCTCGATGAGCCAACCACCTATCTCGATATCAATCACCAGGTAGAACTGATGCGGTTGATGGGCGAACTCCGGGCCCAAGGGAAAACGGTGGTCGCAGTGCTGCATGACCTTAATCAGGCCAGCCGGTACTGCGATCATCTGGTGGTGATGGCGAACGGACATGTTATGGCACAAGGCACACCAGAAGAGGTGATGAACCCTGGATTGCTAAGAACCGTATTCAGCGTGGATACGGAGATACACCCCGAGCCGGCATCTGGCAGGCCGATGTGTGTTGTGAAGTAGATGACACTGACCGTAATGGTATCAGGGTCTCAACAAGAAGATGACGAAACGGGGGAATAGGTTAATTAATCGTTCAGCTTAATATTAACGGGCGTCGGTTTGCTTGATACCGACGTCAGTTGTGTGCCAGGAGCGGACGTTGCTAATGGCATGATGTATGAACCAATGGAGAACCGATCATCTATACACATATAGATCCCTAACGAAAATATTGTTTTCACTAGCCCTGTAATGGAAGCGTTAATTTTATATTCTAACGCTTCCATTGAGCCTACCACTTTGGCAAAGCAATTCTTACACTTCAAAATAATGTGCTTTTTTATTCAGCTAAATAACCGCCATCGATTGGATAAACGCCTCCGGTACAGAATGTAGAACTGTCTGACAGCAAGAACAATATGAAGTCTGCTATTTCCTGCATTTTTGCCATCCTTTTCATAGGGTGGCTATTTGCGAAACTACTTACAATATTTTCAGGGAACTCACTCATTCTTGGGGTTTGGACATAGCCCGGAGCGACTGCATTGATTCGAATGCCTTGACATGCAAACTCTAGCGCTGCGGTTTGAGTTAAACCGATTATACCATGTTTAGCCACGGTGTAAGGTGCTAATCCAGGAATGCCCACCAGACCATTTACTGCAGATAAATTAACTATAGATCCACCAAACTTCATCATCTGGGGTATTTCATATTTTAGGCAGTGAAAAACGCCGCTCAATGAGGTAGCAATAACCTTATCCCAGTTTTCAACTGTCTGCTCTGTTATATTTTTACCATGTTCACCTGTTAAGCCTGCATTATTTACAGCATAATCAAGTCTGCCGAAATGTTTGATAACCTCATCTATCATTTGCCGGACTTGTTCGGGCTGTGACACATCACATCCGATCCCCATGGCTTGTTGTCCCTGTGAAGATAATTGTTCCGCTTTTTGTTTAGCCTGTTCTGACGAGCGGGATACAATAACAACTTTTGCACCATGCTTATGTAATTGCTCTGCGACGGCCTCACCTATACCTGTAGTGCTTCCTGTTATAACGGCAATTTTATTCTGGAAATTCATAACCACCCCCTATGAAGTAGAATTGAGTCTTTCATCCGGGATAGTATACAAACCATCTGTGACAGTTTTTGTCAGTACTCTTTCCCCTCGCAGATCCCTTCTTTTATTCTCCATTTTTTCAATAAAACTGTCCTGCTTTCACTGTATATGGAGTCAAGTTGCACAATATCTTCAATTTTGTCAGTTCTAAAATGACGAAAATCATTTCTCATCTCGCACCATGCAACCAAAAGCCAGCACGACTCCATGTATACCAATCCGATGGGCCATATGACTCGTGAAGTGTAAGAATCTTTTTTATCACAATAATTTATTTTGATTTTCTTTCTTTTTTTTATAGCATTGCGAATGTCTTCAAAAAAAATCTCATTATTTTCTGAAGGACCGATCAGATAGGATTGACTCTCAATAAGATTTTTCAATTCACTGGGAATGACGGCATGTATTTTCGCAAGCGCATTCTTTGCGGTAATTTTGAAATTATAATCTGTATTATGCGATACCCAATTTAACCCAAGTGTAATAGCATTTATTTCTTCATGAGAAAGATTTAAGGGAGGCAAATGAAAGTCAGATTTAACGATATAACCAATTCCAGCTCCACCTTCAATGCATACTCCTTGATGCTGCAGCGTTTTTATATCTCTGTAAAGGGAGCGTACACTTATTCCCAATCTTTCTGAGAGTGTGGATGCTGTGATCGGATATCTTTGTGCCCTTAATATTTGTAGTAACTCGAGAAGCCTTTCTGTTCTAGTCATGTTGATAAATCCATTTTGAGGCGATTTTTTAAAGCATCTGTTAGATAAACATATTAGTACAAAGCAAGTGTACATGGCTAAGTTGAACTGCTACCGATGATTAATACAGCGCTATGTTCGTAATGCGTACATAAGCGGTGATCATGAGTGTAAACATCCGCTTTTCGCTTACAGCGGATCTTTAACCCAGTTAGCATGTCAGCGCTGTGCCAGGAGCTGACATTGCAGTACATTCCGCTTTCGACTCAAATCGGACTGAGGTAACGTAGCGGAAATATTATTCCGGACTCTACCAAGATGCCTTCCATCGAAACGTTTATGACTTTCCTTCTCGCGCTGACGCTTCTGGAGATTTCTCCGGGGCCAGACATGATGCTGACTATCGCCCGAGGAGTCGGCCAGGGAAGACGTATTGCACTGCTTACGGTACTGGGCAATGTATTTATAGCTGGTTTTGTGCAAGTTTCTTTTCTTGTCCTGGGGCTGGTAACCGTTGTTCATGCCTGGCCAGTAGCGCTAGATTTACTAAGGTGGGTTGGTGCGGCTTATCTTATTTGGTTGGGCATAAAAATGATTGCAACTTCAGGCACAGATACGCGTCTGCGAAAAACGGCAAAAATTTCTGACTGGAATGCCGTTAAGGAAGGCGCCCTAAACAGCCTGACTAACCCAAAATCCCTGCTCTTCATGTTTGCTTTTCTTCCTCAGTTTGTCGATCCCGCAGCGGGTCCTGTCTGGCTGCAATTGCTTGTTCTGGGCAGTATCCAAAAGCTGGCTGGAATTGTTTCCCTGGGATCAGTCGCGATGGCATCAGGAGCATTTGGAAACTGGTTAGGTAAACACCCAGGCGTTATCAAATGGCAGGAACGATTTACAGGCGTTGTCATGATTGGCCTGGGTATCCGCATGTTGTTTAGCGGGTCCGGCATAGTATCGAAATCAGCCCGCTAAGTGCCAATAGCAGACCTTACCCACTGCAGTAATTTACCCGACTGAGATCCATTCAGTAATGGTTCTCGCCAACGCCTCAGGTTGTTCGAGCGGGATCATATGACCGCAATCCTTGATGGTTCTCAACGATGCACCAGGTATGGCATCGACCAGTTCCTCCGCCTCCTGCATGGAACGGATGGCGTCATCTTCACTGGCAATAACCAGAGTGGGACAACCTATCGTTGCTGAAGGAATACCTTGTCGGGTTAAGGTCGATTGCGTAATGAAGGCTTCAAATCCGAGACAACGTCCCATTTGCTGGATAGTAGAAATCATATCCCGATCTGATGCGTTTAGGGGGTGCAGTGACCGGGCAATAGCATTGCTGCTCAGCCCCTTAAACGTTGCGGGTGACAATGACTGCACGCTTTGCCGCTTTGATTCCGCCTCTAATGGCGTATCCTCCCGTAACGAACTGGCAATCAGTACCAGGGACTCCACACGATCCGAAAAATCTGCAGCAAACTGCCGGGCAATGTACCCTCCCAGTGAAAAACCTATCAACGTAAATTTGTCAGGCAGACAGGTACTCATATGCTGCGCGATATCATGGAGGGTTAGTCCTCCGGTTACGGAAGCATGATGAACAATACAGTTTGCCGGCAGGTATGTTTCAAATTCATGCCAGAGCATTTCATTCAGCATATACCCGGGAATTAAAACGATCGTTCGTGGCATTAGGCTCATAGCACTCGCTTAAATGTATCGAAGGATTAGCTCAGGAACGGTTTAAAAATATCTGACCAAGGCTGAAACGACAATCCCAAGGGTGATAGCTATTAAAGGTCTTTTATAAACCAGCATCACGACGGCCGTGGTCAATAATGCCATCTGAGCGCCTTTGTCGCCTGTGAGGGCAACGGGGGCTAAAATCGCCACGAGAACGGAGCCTGACATCCCCTGAATAAAGGCTTTTATTCGGTGATTAAAAGGCACAAAGGACATAATCCAGACACCACCCCATCGGGTAACGAGTGTGACCAACGCCATAATAAAAATAATAATAAGAGGTCCTGTGCCTACCGTCTCAATACTCATTTTTTCTCTCTCATGATAATTCCAGTAATACCTCCGGCGAGGGCTCCAGCGATCACATGACTATTTTCTGGTAACCATTTATACGCTATCAGCGAGGCACTGGCCGCTGCGGCCCAGATAATCAACATCCTCAGGTTTCTTTCCCCTTCGAACACCATAGAAAGGAGAAAACACCCCATGACCATATCAAGACCAACGCTTTTGGGATCCTGGATAACGCTCCCAAAATACAGTCCTGCCAGGGTCCCTGCTCCCCAAAAAAGCCATAACGCAAGACCGCCACCAAAGAGTAATCCCAACCCCGCGCTTCCCCTGCTGAATGCCTGTATGGACATGGCCCAGTTAGCATCGGAAACGACCATCATGATCCCGTAGCGTTTAGCGGGTGTTAACGCGCGCAACCACGGGTATAAAGTGGCCCCCATTAACAGATGCCTGGCATTAATGGCAAAAACGGTGGCGATAAGGGTTAATACAGGAACCTGATCGGTCCAAAGCTCTAAGGTGGCGAATTGAGCATAACCGGCAAAAACCAGCAAACTCATCATTGTCGCCGACGTCGGGTCCACTCCTTTCTGCGATGCGGCCAGGCCAAAGGCGGCACCAAAAATAGCGACAAAGAGTGAAACCGGGATAAGCTGCCGAAAACCATCCCATATCAGCGAATGATTAAGTTGAGACAAATCGGGCTGGTGATGCGTCATCCGGGACCTCATGAATTTCATAACAGTGAAAGCAAACAGGGGGCCACTATGACAGTATTGTGGAATCGATAAAAACGCATAATAATTGATATTAATATTTGATTATCGAATGCAAGGCTCAAAGGTGCATCATCAAGACCTCCAGATGGACTGGCTTAAATGTTTTGTCGCGGTAGTGGATGCGGGATCGCTTTCGGCTGCGGCACCTGAAGTCCATCGCTCACAATCTGCGGTCAGCATGCAACTTAAAAAGCTGGAATCTGCATTAGGGTGTCAGCTTTTACTTCGCGGCCCTCGTCAACATCAACTCACGTCTGAAGGACAAAAACTGCTGGGGTATGCCAGAAGGATGCTCGACCTTCATGCTGAAACACAGGCCGCATTTCACGGTAAGGAGTTAACAGGGCGTATTCGTCTGGGAGTTCCTGATGACTATGCAGCAAAATACCTTACCCCTGCGCTGAAGAGATTTGCCCCTAACTTTGGGTCAGTCGAGATCGAACTGAGCTGCGAGCAATCAACGTCACTCATTCCTCGCGTTGAGAGCGGCGATCTCGATTTGGCCCTGGTCTCCCGGGAGCAACCCAACCAGGGCGCGTTACTGTTTTATGAACCGATGGTGTGGGTGGGTTCTCCACAGTTTGAGGTCTGGCGGCGCGATCCATTACCCATTGCGGTTTATGAAAGTACAAGCCTTGCTAAACGTAGTGCTATCAACGCACTAGCACTGCAGGGGCGGAGATATAAGGTGGTGTATAACAGCTCCAGTCTGTCGGGACAGATTACAGCTGTAGAAAGTGGCCTGGCTGTTGCCGTTCTGACCCAGTGCAGCGTGCCACCTCATCTGCAAATTCTTGGCAGTGAACATCTTTTGGGGCCTCTTGAACCCATGGAAGTCTCATTGTTCAGAAGCCATACTTCCCAGGGTTCTCCTGCAGTGGATAGTTTGTACGATTTGCTCCTCAGGACATTACGGGTCAGAAAAGTTGAAAGTTAAGACGATTTATTAGGTGCCTCAACGTCCGCTCCTCGCTCAAAACTGACATTCCAGTGATTTAATCCAGCGGACGCTGAATATTGATAATGGTTTCTGCGTAGGCCTATTTCAGGCGTACTGGATATTCATCATTCCCCGTTCAGTTCGACAGATGGTCGCATCGACCTGCCAGGTAGACTGAATCAGCTCCGGGGTAAGTACAGCAGCAGGCTCACCGGACGCCACAACCTGACCTTCACGCAGCACGACCAGGTGCTGACAATATTTTGCAGCCAGATTCAGATCGTGTAATGCCATAATCACGGTAATCGGCAGCGCGGAAATAAGGCGCATCAGCTCCAGCTGGAACTGGATATCCAGATGATTAATTGGTTCGTCCAGTAATAGAATATCCGGTTGCTGGGTGAGCGCACGGGCTATCTGACAGCGCTGACGCTCGCCGCCAGACAGACGCTGCCAGGTTCTCTGGGTCAGAGCATCAAGCCTCATCATCGAAAGCGCCTGTTGTACAGCATCTTCATCAGCTTGCCGCCATGGCGTGAATGCATTACGGTGCGGCGTGCGGCCGAGGCGAACAATATCAATAACACTTAGCTCCGCTTCCGCCTCCGCATGCTGTGGAACAAAAGCAAGCGTGCGGGAAAGCTGGCGCTGGCTCAAGTTACTTGTCAGCTTGCCGCCAATTTTCACCCCCTCACACGCGCAGGGCTGAACGCCAGCGATCGCGCGAATCAGCGTGGATTTACCAGAGCCGTTAGGACCAAGTAGCCCCACCGTTTGCGAACGGTGCGCAACAAAACTGATATCAGATAACACCCGACGAGCCTGGAGCGTCACACTTAGCTTATCAACCACGATATGCATAATTATTTATCCCGGTTGCGGTACAGAATCATGGCAAAAACAGGAGCGCCCACAAGCGCCGTTACTACGCCAATCGGCAAAACCTGATGACTAATAAGGGTGCGTGAGATCAGGTCTGCAAGAATCATAAAATGGCATCCGGCAAGAAAAGCAACAGGGATAGTGAGCAAATGACGATGCCCGGCGATCATGCGGGTTATATGTGGGATAACCAGCCCAACAAAGCCTACAGCACCGATGGCGCTGACGATTACCGCCGTAATCAACGCGGTAGTCAGCAGTAAAATAACGCGTACCTGAAGCACTCGCGTTCCAAGCGTCGAGGAGACTTCCATACCAAAGTTAAAGGTGTCCAGCGAGCGGCTATAGCAAACTACGATAAGCAACCCGATGATGACGACAGCGAAGCACAGCAGCGCATCAGCCCAGCGTACGCCACTCAGGCTACCCAGCAGCCAGAACATAACGCCGCGCGATTGTTCAGCATTGGCCGCCGTACTGACAATGTACGATGTTAACGCGTTAAACAACTGCGTACCGGCGATACCCGCCAGAATGATGCGTGCAGAGTTCACGCGCATACCACCCGATAACAATATGATCAGCATAAAAGCGGTACAGGCTCCGATAAACGCCCCGACACCCGTCGTGATGGAGCCGCTGCCAATACCAAGCAACATCACGCTGACGGCGCCGGTTGAGGCACCAGCAGAGATCCCCAGCAAATAAGGATCGGCAAGCGCGTTACGCAACAATGATTGCAGAACCAGCCCGCATAACGCCAGCCCTCCACCGCAGCTGGCCGCCATCAGCGCACGACTCATCCGGTACTGCCAGACAATCCCTGCTTCTACGGCGGATAAATCAAAGTGCGTTAGCCCCAGACCATTGGTTATTGCGCGAAAGGCAGTCGCGAAACTTACCGGTATATCGCCGGTTGCCGCAGCAAGGATCATCATGACCGGCAGACTGAGTATCCCGCAGGAAATTATCAGGCTGATTTGCCAGTAGAAAACAGATTTGCTCATCATCTGGAGGGAGCGAAAGCGTTCATCTGCTGGCTAATCAGTTCTACTGCTTCTACGTTACGCAATGATGGATTGAGCGACATGGCAGGAACCACCACGATATGCCCTTGTTTGACCGCAGGCATTTCACGCGTGACGGGATCGGTTTCCAGGAACCGTTTTTTAGTCTCTACGTCATCGGCGGGATAAAGCCGTCTTTCCATACTCGCAATAACAATAATATCAGGCTGAGACTTAACGATATGCTCCCAGGTCACCGCAGGCCACTCCTCATCAGAATCGATGATATTGTTCAGACCAAGTGTTTTATTAATCCAGCCTGGCGCGCCTTTACTGCCTGCTATCCATGGATCGCCTTTCAGACGGGGACTTGAAAACCAGTAAACCACTTTAAGCGGCGCTTGCGGTTGCATGTGGATTTGCTGCTGCGCGGCGACAATTCGCTCAGACAGCTTTTGCTTCAGAGCTTCACCACGTGCTGGCACATCAAAAACGCGCGCCAGCGCCGAGATTTCATCAAGAATGATATCGATTGAGTAAGGTTTTGATCGTGCGCCATCGCCGTTGGAGGTCGCTGTGACAGTTTTTGCAGTACAGTCGGCTGGAGAGATCCAGGTCCTGATCCCCAATTGTTCAAATTGTTGACGCGTAGCAACCTCTCCCTGCGGGCCAACGTGCCAATTGTACTGAGCAAGAACCAGCTCAGGACGCTGGGCCGCTACGGCTTCAAATCCAGGCGCATTCTCAGCAAGTCGCTTTAACCCCGCACCTTGCTTTTTCAAATCATCGGGTAATGCACCAAACCAAACAGCAGTGCCTACAATTTTATCTTTTAGTTCCAGCGCCAGCATGAGTTCCGTTTCATGTTGACCAATTGTCACCACACGTGAAGGTGCATGATTAAAGGTTTCTTTAACGCCGCAGTTTTCGATTGTCAGTGGATAGTGGCCGGCAGTTGCGCCAGTCAGGGGAAGCAACAGCAGTACAGACATCAACAGGGGGAAAGTGAGTTTCATAAGTCTACATTCAAGATATGTTATAACATAACAATATACGTATTCTAAAATTCGCTGTCAACGCATGGTACACCTCCTGCATATATCAGGATCTCAGAAAACGCGTACACGTCCGCTTCTTGCTGATAGCACACCTCACGGCGCTTCAGACGATCCGTTACGTGCCACGAAGATGACATTTTTTAAACTAAACTAAAGTAGTTAGCGTTGCGTTCAAACGCATCTCACCCTATGTGATACGATAATTGTTTTAGATTGTTACATGGGATCAGATTTTGAATTCATACATTTTCCTTGCCGGGGCCATCGTAGCGGAAGTCATAGGAACAACCCTGATGAAGTTCTCTGACGGATTTACACGCTTATGGCCATCTGTAGCAACTATTGTGTGCTACTGCACAGCCTTTTATCTTCTCTCCCAGACCCTGTCGACCATTCCAACGGGTATTGCGTACGCAATTTGGTCAGGTGCTGGAATCGTATTAATCAGCCTTTTGGGCTGGTTGGTAAGTGGGCAAAAGCTAGATTTTCCGGCGATCGCAGGCATGCTTCTTATTTGTGCTGGGGTTCTGGTTATTAATATTTTTTCAAAATCCTCCCCACATTGATTCTTTTCTCTTGCTTGAGCAGGAAAAGTGAGTATGAAAATACCAAAACTCCATACGAAACGTTTGCTGTTAAAACCAGTAGAAGCCGAAGATGCCTCGCAGATTCAGGTGCTTTATCCACGCTGGGAGATAGTTCGCTATATAGTCTCCTCATATCCGTTCCAAACGTATTTCAGACAGTAGCGGCATGCGGCTTATCAGGACAGAAAAGAAAGAGTATGTCAGCGGTTTGCTGGATTCTGAACTCTGGGAAATCACGCGCGACGAATGGAACGCTCGTCAGCCTGGTTAATATAAATTATGGAATGTCCATAACTGAACCGCAGAGAATTTCTCTTTTTGCCCTGCACCAATGGCAAGTTTATTAATCCTGCAGTTGCGATCATAATAAATAGATACGCAGCGAAGCCTGTCACTCGCGGGCAACATGAGTAATGCTATCTTATTTGAGGAATCCGGCATGACCCCCTTTCATCAACTAACTGCCACCAGTTTGCATGGCCAGCCCATCTCTATGGCCGACTACGCTGGCAAACTGGTTTTGGTGGTTAATACCGCCAGCCATTGTGGTTTCACGCCACAATATGCAGGCCTTGAAGCGCTCTACAAGAAGTACGCCGCGCAGGGTCTGGTAGTGCTTGGTTTTCCCTGCAACCAGTTCGGTAATCAGGAGCCCGGTGGAGCAGACGAAATCGCGCAAACCTGTCACATCAACTACGGTGTGAGCTTCCCGATGTTTGAGAAAGTGGAAGTCAACGGTGCCGCTACACACCCGGTGTTTCGTTACCTGAAAGACGAATTACCCGGCGTGCTGGGTGGGCGGATCAAGTGGAATTTTACTAAGTTCCTGATTGGGCGTGACGGCAAGCCGCTCAAGCGTTTTGCCCCCTTCACTACCCCAGAAAAAATAGAAGCCACGATCCTTACAGCGCTTAAAGTCTGAGCGCCCCTGTAATGCAAACCGCCCCTGGTATGCTCCAGTTCGCTGTCTGAATAAAAAACACGCTGCAAAATCAACAAAATATAATCAACTTGCTTAATTACTCTGCAATCGCGTGAGATCAGGAAGAAAAATGCTATTTCCCTCTTGCCTCATTCGGTCTGTGCCGCTAATATTCGTCCCCGTTGTCACCTACAACGTTGCGTTCATAGCTCAGTTGGTTAGAGCACCACCTTGACATGGTGGGGGTCGTTGGTTCGAGTCCAATTGAACGCACCATCTTGCGTCCGTAGCTCAGTTGGTTAGAGCACCACCTTGACATGGTGGGGGTCGGTGGTTCGAGTCCACTCGGACGCACCAAATCATCTCTTTGATTTGGTGCTATTTCCCTTCAAAACTCTCTTTTTATCTCTGGTTTGTATCCTTCAGTTTTATCATTTTCCATGATGATTCAATAGCACTGCGCTAAATCATTCTAAGTTCCATGATCAACGCGTATCATTCATCTTCTTCGCATAATGTCTTTCGCCAGAGAACGGATACCATGCCCTCTTCCATCCTCCTGTTCGCCGCAGGCAGTTTACGCCCGGCATTTACTCCACTGATAAGCCAGTTCACACACCAGAGCGGAATAGACGTTAAGGTTGAATATGGTCCGGCCGGTTTATTGCGCGAGCGGATTGAAGCAGGTGAAACCTGTGCGCTCTTTGCCTCGGCCAATCGGGAGCATCCGCAACGTCTGCTGGCTCAGAAGAAAGCGGTTTTCACGCAGACCTTTAGCTGGAATCAACTGAGTCTGGTCAGCAATCGAACCGGCGCCTGGCTGGATTTGCTGCGCGACCCAACGCTGCGACCAGGTACATCAACGCCCGGCTGTGACCCTTCCGGAGACTATACCTGGGCATTTTTCGACAACATGGATGTACTGGAGCCGGGACTCGGACAACAGCTTCGAACGCGCGCCATCCCGCTGGTTGGTGGTCGTGATACGATAAAAATCCCGCAAGGAGAAATAGCAAGCGCCTGGATCCTGCGCCAGGGGTTGGCCGATCTGTTTATCGGTTACGCGCATTACGCACACACGCTGCGCGCGTTGCCCGACGTACATTACGTGGCTATCCCTGATGAGCACAATATTCACTGCGAATACCAACTGGCGGTGCTTGATGCATCCAAAGAAGTGATGGCGCTGGTTGAATTCATACTTTCCCGCGACGGGCAGGCGTTTCTTACCGCCGCAGGATTCTTACCGCTTAACGACGAATAGAAAACAACGGCGCGATAAACGGCGTGTGGTGGTTCTCCACGCTAAGTTTTCGCAGTGGTAAGCCATAGGCCAGGAACAAATTTTCTTCCGTCACAATGCTGTCCGTAGGTCCTGCCCGCCATTTGCCTTCGGGGAGCAGCAGCAAAGTATGGGTGGCTATCTGTAGCGCATGCAGCGGATCGTGGGTTGAAAAGAGAATGCTGCATCCCTGATAATGGGCCAGATCGCTGATGAGTTGAAGCACCACCTGCTGATTAGCAAGATCCAGCGCGGAACATGGTTCATCAAGCAAAAGCGTCTGACACTCAGTCACCAGTGCCCGGGCTATCATCACCAGTTGTTGTTGCCCGCCGGAAAGTGAGCTAAACGAGCTGGAAGCAAGCTGCGCAATATTTAACTGCTCCAGCGCCTGCGTTGCTCTTTTTTGATCCTGCTGGCTCGGTTGCGCAAAAAGCTTCACGTGCTGTGCTCGCCCCATCAACACCACATCACTCACCGTATAAGGAAACGGCAGATGGCTATGCTGTGCCACAATCCCTATCCCACCGTTATTTTCAATACTGCCTCCCAAAGCAGGCAGCGTGCCGGTTAGCGTATCGAGCAGCGTACTTTTACCCAGACCGTTACGTCCCAGCACAGCCCAGATCTCGCCTTTTTGGCAGCAGAACGTAAGCGGGTCAAACAGCGGCGCGCGATACCCATAAGTCAGCTGATTTACACGCAGTGCGGCAGGTTTCATGATTTCTCCCGACGGCTGGAGCGGATGAGTAAAAAAGCAAACAGCGGCGCGCCGAATAATGCGGTGATAATCCCCAACGGTATCTCCGCATGCATCAGGGTGCGTGCAATATCATCCACTACAATCATAAAACCGCCCCCCAGCCAGAAGGCGCACGGCAGTAGACGACGGTGATCAACGCCCACCAGCAAACGCGCCAGATGAGGAATAACCAACCCAACCCAGGCAATACTGCCGCTAACCGCCACCTGAGCGGCGACTAAAAATGCGCAGCACACCAAAACGCTGCGTCGCAAAGGAACAACCGCGACGCCCAGCGCTCTGGCATCTTTGTCATTAAGCGATAACAGGTTTATCCGCCAGCGTAGCTGGTACAAAACCGTCGCGGCAATACCGACCGGAATCGCCAGCAGCAGTACTTTATGCCAGTTGGCCGTCGCAAAGCTGCCAAGCAGCCAGAACACGATATTGGGTAACGTCTCTTCAGTATCAGCCTGATACTGAATCAAGCTCACCAGCGCGGCAAAAAAGCCGCTCAAAATGATACCCGACAGGATCAGCACCAGCGTATTTTCCAGCCCCTGCAGCGCAGCAATGGCATATACCAGGATCAACGCCGTCAGGCCGAAGAAAAACGTTGAACCCATCATCAACCACGGCGACAGACCGAGCAAAATAGCCAGCGTGCCGCCAAAAGCGGCCCCGGACGTCACGCCGATTATATGCGGGTCGACCAGCGGATTATGAAATACTCCTTGCAGCGTCGCGCCGCATAAACCCAGCGCGCCACCCGCCAGCAGCGCCATCAGAATACGCGGTAGCCTGACCGTCCAGATGACCTGACCGGCAATCCCTTCGGCATCGCTAAAGTGCGTCAGGTGATAAAATACCTCGCGCAACGAAAGCGGATACTGCCCGAGGCACAGCGAACTGACGCCCAGCAACAGGACCGCCGCGATCAAAATCGGCTGCTGGGGTAAAAAGCGGTTACTTAGCTGCATCAGACTGCCAGTTCACGCGATAAAAACGCTGATAATAGTCTTGCGCCTGCGCATCAACATCCACGTCTTTAAAAGCATCCGGATACAGTTTCTTGGCCATCCATAGCTCACCGATCGCCAACGCTTCCGGCATCGGATAGCCCCAGGCTTTAGCGTATTCAGGCATCAGCCAGACGCGATGATTTTTCACCGCATCAATCCCCTGCCAGTTAGGATCATTTTGGATCTCAGTCACCACCTGCGGATAGCGATCCTGCACAAAAATCACCTGCGGATTCCACGCCAGTACCTGCTCCAGCGCAACCTGACGGGCACCTTTCACACTGGCAGCCGCCACGTTTAATCCCCCCGCGTGCTGCATCATCAGTCCTGTGTACTTCCCGGAGCCGTAAGTCATCAGGTCGGGGTTAGCCATATAAATACGGACTTTTTGCGCATCCGGGATTTTTGCAACCGGCGCATTAAATTTTGCCCGTGCCGCAAAAACGTAGTCGATTAATGTCTCGGCCTGCGGTTTACGCCCAACCACGTCCGCAATCAGGCGAATCCCTTGCTTTAACCCTTCGTTGTAAACCTGCTCTTCATCGGCCATGGTCGGGTTCATTTTATTCTGTTGCCCTGCGGCGTCCCTACGTAACGAGATAGCCACGACTGGAATACCGGCGTTTTGAATCTGCTGGATCATCTCCGCAGGCGCATAGTTAGCGACAAACACCACCTGTGGATGAATCGCCAGCAGGCTTTCGATATTCACGCTGGTGAGGTCGCCCGGTGTCGGCAATGTGGAAATTGTCGGCATAAAGCGTTCAAACTCAGGCCCGAGCTGTTTTTTCCAGCTCGACATCACGCCAACAATGTCCTGCTGCGCATCGAGCTGAACCAGAATATTTAAGGTCTGGTGTTGCAGCACGACCACTTTGTCGATGTGGTCCGCTATCGTGACCTGACGACCAAGCTGATCGGTGATCGTACGGTCGGCCTGGGCAGAAAATGCAAACAACATGCTGGCGCATACCAGCACAAAAGAACGGAAAGTAAACATGGGATACCATCTGGATAGAGGAGTAAAATCGATATGCATTAAATTATATAACGTGATAGCTGGCAACCCATTATCATCATGCGTCGCATCAAATCCCACATTTAAAAGGGGTAAATATGGCGTGCAATCCCTAGCGCGCCAGTCTTTACACGTGGACGCTACTCCTGTGGAGGTAACGCATTTAAAATTCGCATCGCCTGCTCCTGAGTAAGCGAATAATCGAAGAACTGGCGATAAAAATCTCGCGTCACGCTGACCATATCCAAACCGCTAAACAGCGCAGGATGCAGTTTTGATGCAGCCCACTGCAGCTGCAGCGCACTTTCAGTACCGTAACGATCCCAAGGGAACACGCCCGCCGGATTACGCCAAACGTTACCCTGCTTAACCGCGTCAAGTTC
Organism: Citrobacter sp. Ce104; assembly: GCF_030334595.1. Lineage (NCBI taxonomy): Bacteria > Pseudomonadati > Pseudomonadota > Gammaproteobacteria > Enterobacterales > Enterobacteriaceae > Citrobacter > Citrobacter sp. Ce104. Next base: position 185,085 of record NZ_JAOWDP010000069.1, on the reverse strand, counting down.
TTTGAACAATGCCGCGTAGGGTGAATTGCCGATATCACCGCAACCCGCCCCGAGAATAATGACCTGCGGTTGCCAGTAAAGCACCCGCTCAGGCGATACCTCTTTCATATTGCCGTTCACTTCTCCTGCCGCGTTCAATCCGCCCGCAAGCGTAATCCAGGTATCGATCAACGTGTGCCTGCCGTCGACTTTAAGCGGATTCAGCGATTGAATATGGAGTACCCGTGGGCGATGGTTTGCCGTTAATCCCGCCGTTTTAGCCTGCACGTCAGCGAGTACACGGTTTAGATACTGATTGTAAGCCGTCGCCCGGGCGCGCGCTTGCCCGGTACCCAGCACTTCTGCAGTTGTAGTGACCGATTTTTCCATCGAAGCATAGTCAGTAAATGCCATTTCAAGAGTCGGGATGCCCGCCTGGCTGTAACTTTGAGCATCCCCTTTTCCTTTTGCCACAAACAGCACATCGACGTGCCGGGCCAGCAAATCCTCACTATTGAATGATGTTCCCCGTATCTGTAAGGCTTGTCTCAGGGAAGGATTGATTTTGAACATCCAGGGCTGGTTCTCCTCATGGTTCACCGTCGCAACAATGTTACGGCCAGCACCCAGCGTCATCAGTACCGAATGATGAGCAAACCAGCCATCAGCAATACGCTCAACTTGCATGGGAACGGTAACCGTGTGACCAGCATCATCCACAACCTGGCGTGTTGCCAGGGCAGGAAACGCCAGCCACACACAAAGCAGCCATGTGTGGCACGTTTTCATGAGTAACCTCTAAAAATCAACCTGAACAGAAATCTGAGCCTGACGCGGTGCGCCAAGTTGCGCGCTGGCAGCCCCTGCCCCCGTGTAACCGGTCAATGCGCCGGGAACAATATTGGTCCAGTAGTGACGATCGGTGAGGTTGGTGATATCAAACCGGAAGGTGGTTGGCGTGTTCCATAGCCTGGTGGCATAACGCGTGCCGATATCCACCGTGGTGTAACTCCCGACCCAGCTGTCATTGGCGTTATCGGTAGCCCGACGCCCGACATAATGCACGTTCGTGTCGACATCCAGTCCTGGAACCCGTTCAATGGTGTAGATCGCGAGGATATTCGAGGCGAAGCGTGGTAAACCAACAACTTGCTTACCATCCGCATTGCTGGCCGCGGTATTATGTAGCACCGGATCAAGCCAGGCTCCGCCGCCTAACACGCGCAAATTTCGGGTAATATGCCCATCAGCCATCAGTTCCAGTCCTCGGTTTTTCTGCGTTCCGTCCTGGGCAAAATCACCGTTGTCGTTGGTATAGGCAAAGGGGCGTTTAGCTTCAAACAGCGCAGCGGTAAGCAGCAGATCCTTTACTGGCGCATATTTTGCGCCCACTTCAACCTGGCGACTACGGTAGGGATCTAATACCTGCCCGGCATTGCGCGCCCCAGCGGGTGCGGTATCGCCCTGCTGCAAGCTGTCCGCCCAGGTGGTATACAGCGTGACGCTCTCCACCGGTTTATACATCAGGCTGGTAGAACCGCTCATGCCATTGTCTTTCTGACGGCTACTTTCATGCCCAGTTTTGTTGTAGTTACTGACGGTAAACAGGTTCTCACTACCGGAAAGCAGCAAGCTCCACTGCGGGGAAAAATGCAGCGTATCGCTTAGCAAAAACGCATGCTGAGTGGTCGTTGCTGAATGATAGCGATCGTTAAAGTCCGGATATGGTGGTCGTGGGTAGTCGGGATGTTGATCAAGAGAAGAATGCCCAAGGGTGAAGGTTCCCCCGTTTCTGGGATTATAGTTTTTCCATACAAATCCACGCATTCCGGTAGAAATGTCCTGCGTCAGCCAGCCGGTATCAATGCTACCGGTCAGGTTCGCTAAATAACTGTTGATGGTAAAGCGACTGGCCGCCGAATTGGCGGTTGTGGTGGTGTAATCTCCCCGATTATTCGTCAGAGTGTTAGTCACTGCCGTCGATTCTCGATCTGCGACCTGGTGTAGCGCCCCCAGATCCAGCATCCAGTTACCGTCAAAATCATGCTTAATATGCATATCGGCGGTGGTCGTTTCGTCATCATGACCCGCATAAGACTGACCATATTTACTGTTCGTAGGATCAAATGCCGTGGGGAAGTGAACGCCCTTCGCCAGGGCAAAACTCCCTGGCATGCCTTTTTCATAGTAATGGTAATAGCTGAAATTACTCTCCAGCACCGTTTGATCTGTCAGTTGAAAATCCAGCCCTAATCCTGCGTACTGTCGACGGACATGGCTATCGGTGGTGTAACTACGGCCCTCATCATTTAGCAAGTTAAGGCGATATTTCACCCGGTCTCCCTCATCGATTGGGCCGCTGAAATCCATCGACGTCAGCGTTCCCGACCCTGTACCTTGCCCTACGGTTACGCGATGTAACGGCGTATCGACAGGTCGTTTAGACACCAGATTAAACATCCCCGCCGGATTGGCTGGGCCGTACAATGATCCGGCTATTCCATTCAACACGTCTATGCTCTGGAACTGTTCAGTCGAATATTCCGTCGTGGAGACGGCGTTCAGGCCATCAATCATATGGTTCTGTACCACACTCCCCTGCATGCCGCGGGTTTGCGGGCGGACGCCGTCCCCCTGAACGGAAGGTAGGTAACGATAGGCATCTTTCACGTCTTTGATCTGTTGCTGATCCAGCACTCTTTTCGACAAGGTCTGTACCGACCAGGGAACATCAATCAGCTCACGCTCGCCAAGGCTACCTAACATTGCTTTTTTTTCACTCGCCGGCGGTTCATGTTTCGAAAACGAGGATTGTGACGAGGCGGGCGCCGAAACGATGACGGTATCTTCAGCATGCGCGGTTACGGCGGTGGAAAGACAGGCAAAGGTCAACAACCCAGAGGCTACTGGGGTAATTTTGTTATTTAACATTCGTTAATTCAGTTTGTTAGGTAGAAAGACTGGAGGCCACTAACGCAAGCGCCTTCTCTTGAAGAGTACAGTTGTTATATTTGTATGATGAATAGGATAGACCCAATCGATATGTATGTAAATATATAACGACGTGTAATTGGTCAATTTATAGCAACAAAAAAGCCGACGGTGATGACGACCGTCGGCTATGAGTATCCTTTTGACTTATGGATTATTTGGTTGCCGCTTTGATGATATCAAGCGCTTTGGCGAACTGATCCTGCGGAATGGTCAGCGGGTAAAGGAAACGAATAACGTTGCCATATTGACCGCAGGTCAGCAGTAGCAATCCTTGCTCAAGGGCTTTCTTCTGCACGCGCTGTGCGGCGGCGGCGTTGGGTTCTCCCGTCGTTGCATCACAGAATTCAGCGGCAATCATAGAGCCTAAGCCACGCACTTCGGCCAGTTCAGGACACCCTGTTTGCGCCTCGGTCAGAGTGGCGCGCAGTTGTTCACCGAGGGCCGCCGCACGCTGGCACAACTGTTCATCACGAATGATATCCAGCACCGCATGAGCCGCCGCAATCGACAGCGGGTTCCCGGCGTAAGTTCCGCCCAGACCACCCGGCGCTGGCGCGTCCATGATTTCGGCTTTGCCCACGACGCCTGACAGCGGCATGCCGCCCGCAAGGCTTTTTGCCATGGTCATCAGATCCGCTTTATCAGCGTAATGATCCATCGCAAACAGCTGGCCCGTACGGGCAAACCCGCTTTGCACCTCATCAGCGATCATCACAATGCCATGCTCGTCGCAAATACGGCGGATGGCGGTCACAAATTCCGGCGGCGCTACTACGAAGCCTCCTTCGCCCTGGACGGGTTCGAAGATAATCGCCGCAACCTGGGTTGGATCGATATCGGCTTTAAACAGGCGCTCGATCGCTTTTATGGAGTCTGCCGTAGAAATCCCCTGAAATTCAGAGGGATACGGCGCATGGTAAATGGAGCCAGGGAACGGGCCGAATCCTTTTTTATAGGGCGCTACTTTGCCGGTTAACGCCATCGTCATGTAAGTACGCCCATGAAAACCGCCGCCAAACGCGATAACGCCAGGACGGCCGGTATGCGCGCGGGCGATTTTCACTGCGTTTTCTACCGCTTCAGCCCCGGTGGTGAAGAACGTGGTTTTCCGCTTACCGTCGATTGGCGCAACGGCGTTGATTTTCTCAGCCAAAGACACATAGCTTTCATACGGGACAATCTGATAAGCAGTATGGGTAAAAGCCTGAAGCTGTGCTTCGACTGCCTGCACCAGGCGAGGATGACGGTGTCCGGTGTTCAGCACGGCAATCCCGGCGGCAAAATCAATGTACTGATTGCCTTCGATATCGGTAATCGTGCTGTTTTCTGCCGACTGGGCATAAAAATCACACATTACACCCACGCCACGCGGGGTGGCATCCAGACGACGTTGTTGCAGGTTTTTATTGTTCATTCTTACACCTTGTCCATTAATACATTTAGGTTGAATTACCCTTTAAATTTAGACGCCGTCTGGTACTTTAATCGAGAGCCAAATCGTTTTATTTTAAGGATCCAAATGCGTTCACTTGCCGGAGATGTGATCAAGCAGGCATTTAGCCAGCAGCCAGATGAAAAACTGCATCGTCGTCTGTATGCCGCCATTTGTAGTTGCATCCTCGAAGGTAGCCTGAAACCGGCTACCCGAATGCCTCCGTCGCGTGATCTGGCAGGAGAGCTGACGCTATCGCGCAATACCGTCCTGCGGGTTTACGAGCAGTTGCAGGCCGAAGGCTATATTTCTGCGCGTACCAGCAGCGGCACATTTGTCACTGACAGCGTGCTGGACAATCTCAACCTGCGTCCCAATAAAGAACCTGTTGCTGCCACTCTGGAGGATCACACCCGCTTATCTGCCCGCTGCCTTGAGCTGTTGGGTCATGCCAGCGCCAGTCCCCGTCAGTGGGGGGCATTTATTCCAGGCGTACCTGATGTAGAGCATTTCCCTCACCGGGTACTCAAAAAAATTCAGGACAGGCTGGCGAGACGCCTGCGTCCGGAGTTTCTTACTTACGATGCCGCAGGCGGCGTGAATGAGCTAAAAGAAGCGCTGGCAGACTATCTGCGAACCGCGCGTGGCGTGCGGTGTTCGCCGGAGCAAATTCTGATTACTGAAGGTATTCACCAGGCGCTGGATCTGGTGACCCGAACATTATGCAACCCCGGTGATAATGCCTGGATTGAGGAGCCGGGCTACTGGGGAATCAAAAATATTCTGCGCATCAATGCGGTAAATTTTTCGGCTATCCCGGTTGATGAACAAGGCATGGTCCCTCCGGAAGCTGGAGAGCCTGCGCCAAAACTTATTTTTGTGACACCGTCACATCAATATCCTCTCGGTTCGGTGATGAGCCTCAGTCGCCGTCAGCAACTTCTGTTTCGCGCACGCGAAACGCGAAGCTGGATAGTGGAAGATGACTATGACAGCGAGTTCCGCTTTTCAGGTCAGCCGATCCCCTCTTTGCAGGGACTGGAAGAAGAGACGCCGGTCATCTATATCGGGACATTCAGTAAGACACTCTATCCTGCGCTACGTCTCGGGTATGTGGTGCTGCCCAAACCGCTAGCCGCACCGCTGAAGAAAGTTCATAACGACCTCTATCGCGGCGGACATTTGCTGATTCAGGCCGCGCTGGCAGAGTTTATCCGTGAGGGTTACTACGCGGCGCACATACGTAAAATGCGCCAGCTGTACAGTCGTCGTCGTCAGACACTGGTGGAGCTTATCAGCCGCCAGCTTGGTGAGCATTATCTTGGCTCTTTCAGCAGCAACGCCGGGCTACACATGATTCTACAGTTGCCCGCCGGGAGCGATGACGTTGTTATTGCCCAACAGGCGAACACACAAGGGCTGCTGGTGCGCCCGCTGTCTCGCTACTACGTGAATGAAGAGAAGCGCAGCGGACTGCTGCTGGGATTTGCCAGTATCGAAGAGCATGAAATGGCGGCGGCGTTTACACGACTGGTGGGTATTATCAGAGTAAACGCCGTATAAGCACTGCCGGATAGCGGCGTAAGCGCCTTATCCGGCATGCTGTTTAATGTGACGCTTTTTTAACGCCAGCCAGGTCTTCCTGGCTTACTTCGCCATTCCCTTCTCCCCAACTCTTACGCACGTAGTTAATCACGTCGCGCATTTCGGTGTCGTTTAACAGGCCACCGTACGCAGGCATCTTAAAGGAGACGTTGCCACGCGTAGTCGGTGTTTCTGCGCCGTGGGCAATCACTCTGAACAGTGGCGTCGGGTCATCAACCATGACCAACGGGTTATTGATCAAAGAAGGCGCGTTATCATCCGTACCTTTCCCTTCCAGTCCGTGACAGGTGGAGCAGTAGCGGTTATAGGTCACTTTGCCCGCCTCGGGTGAATTCGACCAGGATGCAGTAGTCGATGCGGTACGCCCCGCTTCAGGCTTCGCGCTTTTCAGGCTCAGCAGATATTGCGCGATCGCCGTGGCATCTTCATCAGTCAGATACTGCGTACTCTGCGTAACGACTTCAGCCATCGAACCAGAAACCGCGGCATGTTTGCTTTTACCGGTCAGCAGCAGCGATTTTAACGCCTGCTCTGACATTCCGCTGCCCCGCAGCGAAGGCGCATACCAGCCGTCGATCATCGCGCCGCTCAGGTACTCGGCATCAGCATTGGTATACGCTTTTTCGTTCATCGCCATGCCTCTCGGTGTATGACATGAACCGCAGTGCCCAGGACCTTCCACCAGATAAGCGCCCCGTTTTACCAGGGCAGCGTTGTCATCTGGTTTCGCATTCACTGCTGTCGTTGTTGGCGCGTCGGTAAACAACCAGTTCCAGATATGCAGTGGCCAGCGGGCGGAGAGTAGCCACGGAATAGCATTCTCTTTATTGGGTTGCGCAGACGGCCTGACATCATGCATAAAATAGCGATACAACGCCTGAACATCCGCGTCAGAAAGTTTTGCATAAGAGGGATAAGGCATAGCCGGATAGAGCGGATGACCGTCTTTGGCAATTCCCTGACGTACCGCCTTTTCAAAATCCTCGTATGAGTAATTACCAATACCCTGCGTCTTGTCTGGGGTAATGTTGGTCGAATAAATATCCCCTACCGGGGTAGGAAACTTTTTGCCACCCGCCATCGCAGCACCACCTTCAGTGGTATGGCAGGCCACACAGTCTGAGATTCGCGCGATATATTCGCCATTAGACTCCGCAGCGCTAACAGAGGCGGTAAATAAACAGGCGGCAAGAACGGTTACATTACGCATAGATCACCCCATATCCTTGAGTTCATTAACCGCACGCCATGCCTGGTCGATCGCCGTATGGGCATAAGCACTCCAGTCAGAATCGGAGTTAGCGATGGCGATGCGACCGACTGGCTGACGCGCCCGCTCGATAATTTCTGGCATTTTATCCATATCATCGAATAACGAGTTGGGGTAATACGCATAGCCATGCGCCCAGCGGTTAACGGTAATGGCGGCGATATCGCGTTGATTATCAAAGCCCGTTGAGCCGAACATTTCCTGCAGCTGGGAGCGAATCATCTCCTCATGCGCCGCAAATGTGGTCCCCAGTAAATAGGCTCGTCCCAGACGGAACTGCTCTCTGGCCGACAGGTTACTGCCAGGATAGGTAGGCACATAGACCATGTGAATGACCATTGGATCGTCCGGTGAGGCCGGATGTTGGTACCCGCCGATGCTGACCGGATAGTCGAGCTTAACCCTGCTATAGGGAGCAGCCGGAGAGTAAAATTCATGTACGCCAAGCTGTTTGAACGCCTGCCAGTTTTTGACCACCACGTTGGTGTACACCAGCGGTGCTTTCACGTTCAGTTTGAGATCCGCCTGCTGCTGTTCCGGCATCTCGGGCACCAGATACGGGATCATCATGTTATAGCCTGCCATGATGGTGTTCTTACCGCGCACACGGTGCATTTTTCCGTCACGCAGATAGGTCACCACCACGCCATCCTGTACGTTGGCCGCATTTATCACCGTGCTGTTCAGGCGCAGACGCGTGGTGTTTTCTGGTAGATCCAGCTTTTCGTAATGCAGTCTGGCGAGAACAGAGTCTTCCATAGTGTTACCCGGTAGCGCATCCGGCAGCATATACCTGACTAACAGTCGGGCCAGACCGGCGTTACCGTCCGGGAAATGGTAAACATACGGCTCTTCGAGGTCGGCCAGCGACTCTCCGTCCAACGGCGGTAACCCCATCCCTTCCATGCCGGGTAAGGCGCACGCCCTGGCATCGCTGCAGGAGATGCCTTCAATGCCGATGGCAAAGAAGTCATTGGAACGCTGCTGAAAATAGAGCAGCGCCATTTTGCTCAAACCAACTTTTGTTGCTAAAAATTCACTGTAGCTGTGGGTATCCAGCCATTCCATTTTCTCATCGACCGTCATCCCCGGAAGGTAATCGCCAGGACGTACGTGCAGGTCGATCAGTGCTTTTCTGTCGTTCTCACTTAGCGGGAAATCATTGATAAAGTCTTCAATTTTACGCCCATTGAGCCTGTCCGGCGGGATATCATCAGATACCGCGCGGCCCGGATCGCCGCTGACGATTTTTGTTTCGCCAAAATTCTTTTTGTCGAAGAAAACGCCGCGACTGAGCTGCCAGTCGGGGTAGAAGTTTACGTCAAAACTCTCTTTTAACCGCGTGACGCTGACGCCCACGGTTTCCATCAGTTTTTGTACCTCAGGACTGAAATTATGCGCGGGTGACTGGAATGCTTCGCTGCCGCCATAACCGAGTAGTTTCTTGCCCGAGCTGGTAAATTCATTACGTTTGGCATGCCCGCCAAAATCATCATGGTTATCGAGGATCAGGACCCGGCTATTTTGTCCGGCAAGTTGTCGCCAGAAACATCCGGCAGCCAGCCCGCTAATCCCGCCCCCCACTATCACCAGATCGTACTCTTCCTCAACGGGCAGAGCGTTTAGATCAAAATGCTTATGCTCGCGGCCTAGCGCATGCGCCATTTCAAACGATCCAGGATGATTACCCCGCAGCCCCGTCAGCGCGGGCGGATAATAGTGTCCATCTATAAATGCGTTTCCCTTTCCTGCCGCCCTGACCCATTCCAGCGGAGTAAGCCCCGCCGCAATAGTCACCGCGACGCCGTTGAGAAAATCACGTCTGGTAATTGCCATTAACTTTTTTCCTTATTGCTACACACTGCCCTTAATACGACACAAATAAGAGATATACCCCTTCAAATTATTAAAGGGGTACAGCCGACTACTTCACTGGCTTTAACTCTTCGTCCAGTTTTTTAGAATCATAATAGTCACCCTGCCAGGTGATTTTTCCTGCTTTAACATGAATATAGCTGACGCCTTCAAATTTGATCGGATTATTTGTCGGCGGACTCCCTGCCCATTCACCACTATTTTTTCCTGAAAATTCCCAACGGAATGCCACGGTATCTTCGTCGTAGACGGGTTTACCCACCATTTTCCAGCTCAGGTCTGGCACCGCCTTAATAAAAGCACCGATGACCTCTTTTTCCGCTTTTTCTCTGCCGTTTATTGGTTCGCCCGCAGCGGCATCATAATAGACCGCATCATCAGCAAGATATTGAGCGGCTCGCGAAGCATCGTGCGCATTCCACGCCGCCATATACTCTTTCACGGTATTCAGCGAGGTGCTTTCTGCCAGACTAAAGCCCGAGAACATCACTAATGAAAGCACCGCTATTCTTAATGTTTTCATCGTCATCCTCTCTATTCAGAAATGTCACACATGATATGTTTCACCCGAGTGTATTCTTCGAGCGAATAGGATGAGAGATCTTTGCCATAACCCGATTTTTTGAACCCGCCGTGCGGCATTTCGGCGCACAGAGGAATGTGATTGTTAATCCACACCGTGCCAAAATCGAGGTCAATGCTGAAGCGCTGCGCGCGACCATGGTTACTGGTCCAGACGCTGGCGGCAAGACCATACTCCACATCATTCGCTTTGTGTAGTACTTCTTCGTCAGTAGAAAACGATTGAATAGTCATTACCGGACCAAATACTTCATGCTGAATAGCTTCATCATTTTGATGCAATCCGGAGACGATCGTCGGTTCAAAATAGAAGCCTGGCCCTGGACCGGCGCGTCCACCGGTTTCAATTTTTGCATGTGCTGGTAAACGTTCAATGAAGCCTTTCACCTGCTCCAACTGATTTTTGCTATTTAATGCGCCATACAGCGCCTCCTGGTCCTCTGGCGGTCCAAATTTAATACTCTTCGTTTTCTGGATCAGCTTTTCCAGAAACTCAGCGTAAATGGACTGTTCGACCAGGATACGCGTAGCCGCCGTGCAGTCCTGCCCGGCATTGAAAAAGCCTGCCGTGGCGATTGTCGCAATCGCCTTGTCCATATCCGCATCGGCAAAAACCACCGCGGGCGCTTTCCCGCCCAATTCCAGATGCGCCCTGGTCAGGTTTGCCGCAGCCGAAGCCGCAACCTGCAGACCCGCACGGACCGAACCGGTAATCGAAACCAGCGAGGCTTTCGGGTTTGAAACCACCAGCGAACCGGTGCTGGCTTTGCCCAACACGACGTTAAATGCTCCTCTCGGGAACAACGGGGCAGCCAGTTCGGCCAACAGCAGCGTGCTGATCGGTGTGGTGTCGCTTGGTTTTAATACAACCGTGTTGCCTGCCGCCAGCGCTGGCGCAATCTTCCATACCGCCATCATGAACGGGTAGTTCCATGGCGTAACCTGGCCAACAATACCCAGCGGTTCGCGGCGGATAGTTGAGGTAAACCCGGCGGAATATTCTCCTGCCGCCTTCCCTTCAAGACAGCGCGCCGCGCCGGCAAAAAAGCGGATGGCATCGCAGGATGCCGCGATCTCTTCTTTCTCAATAAAATGGCGAAGCTGACCGGTTTCCTGGCTCTGCGCGTTTACTAACCGCTCAACGTTGCGTTCAATCTCATCAGCCAGGCGCAATAACGCCTTTTGCCGCTGTGCCGGCGTCGATTTTCTCCAGATGCTATACGCCGCCTCCGCCGCCGAATATGCCTGCTCCACCTCTGCCGCGCTGGCGTTAGGAGATAATGCGTACGTTTCGCCGTCAACCGGACTCACCAGCTCGAAGGTGTCTTCGCTGCTGCCTGCTACATATTGCCCATTAATAAAATGCTTCAGGGTTTTCATACCTGTCTCCTGCCAGTTAATACATAAAGAATCTTATGTAATATATATATTGTAAAACATTTTCAAATGCGCAACATTGACACTATGATAAGCCTCGCATTTTTAACTTAATTTTCACATTTACAAGGTAAGGTTTTTCATCGTGAGTCAACGCGTTATGCCCGGCTCATCATGAGGTTATCGGGACACACATTCGCCTGTGCAGTTATGTTGCGCCCAGGCATGTAAAATGACTCGGCCATTCTTACCTTCCTTGCCCGACGGGCATGTGTTAAAAATGGTCGTTGTTTCAGGGAATTGAGTACAGAAAAGATTATGATTACTCACGCGGTCATATTTGCGCCTATCGGGCAGGTCAGTCGTTCAGACCAGATAGTGCAGCGCCTTTCAAACGCCATTATCACGGGATTGCTGGAGCCAAAAGAACAGCTCCCCAACGAAACTGATTTGGCAAAGATGATGGGTGTCTCACATATCACCATCAGAGAAGCGCTAAACACGCTTCGGGCTAATAATCTTATCCATACGGTTCGTGGGCGTAATGGCGGAAGCTTCGTATGCGAAAACATCGATGGCAAAAACATCGCTCTGCATCCGTTCAAAGCAATCAGCACGGATTACCTTTCTGATCTGGGTGAAATGCATTGCGCCATTATCAGCCATAGCGCAAGGCTGGCCTCCAGACGGATGACAAGCGCGGATATCGCCAAATTTCGCGAGTTTGTTGAAGTACTCAGTAAAGCAAACTCACCTGAACTGATGACCCAGGCCGATATGCGTTGCCTGCTGGCGATAGCCGCCAGTTCGCATTCGGCGCGGCTGGCCAACCAGGAGCTGCAGGTGCAGGCTGAATGGGCATCGCTGGTGGCGATACTTTATCGTGCAGACAACATTCATGCCGAAATTATCGCGCTTTATTCGGCGTTGGCCGATGCGCTGGCGGCGCACAACGAGGCGGAATCTGTGCAGCTTGCCACACGGATCATCGACACGTTTACCTATTACCTTATTGAAAAAAAGCTGAAATATAACGCGAACTGACAATCAGTGAAGGCAGGACAGATAATGAGCTCTTCGACATCCTTAAGCGCATTAATTCGTAAAATTGATGATATTACCGCCTCTACCGTAGATTCTACCGTTGCGCTGGCGAGGAGCATCCATGAGGCGATTTCCGGGGTGCAAAAGCCCTCGGCAGAGGTTGTCCTCGATCCCTCGGTGAGATCGACCGTTCAGCAACACATCAAGCGCACGCTCAACGACAATCATTACTGTTCAGGAGCCGGGTTTGCCAGCCATATTGAGAGTACCGCAACAACAAAAGAGTATTGGCTGCTGGAATGGTGGTATAAAAAGGATAATGGTTTGAGTCAGGCGCACCTCGATTTGGATCAGGCCACACAACAACGACTGGATTTCAGAACCTTCGAGTGGTTTAAACACTCACCTCCGGCAGGAAAAGCCTATATCCACGGTCCCTACGTCGACTATATCTGCAATATCTCCTATACCCTGACCTCGGCAGTACCAGTCTACTACAACGATCAGTTTCTTGGTGTCGCTGCCGTCGACCTGCTGGTTAGTCAGATAGAAGCCGAACTGCTCTCCTGCGCTCATCCTGATTATGTGATTCTGACCAATCTGGAAAACAGGATAATCTTCTCCAGTTGGCCGCGCTTTCGCGTGGGTGAATTACTCGCTCCAGCAAATAGTAGTGTGGTTTATCAAAGCGACTACTTTATCCTTTATCACTATCAAAACTAAGGGCCCGAAGGCCCTTAGTTTCTAGTTATCCTGGCCTATATTCAGCTTGTTAGCGTAAGCAATAGCATCATTTTCCGGTGCCGCAGAACGACCAAACGGTCGGGTCAGGCACATATAGATAAGCCCCGAGCCAACAACAATCGCCAGGCCGAACAATACCGTCCAACGATCGATGAAGTCGCTGCTGTCTGCTGGTTGCGCCAACAACCAAATCCCACATAATCCATAGGCCAGCGCCAGCACGTTCACAATTGTGCCCCAACCGCCAATGGTCCACTCCCCGGCCGGTTTCCAGCCTTTCAGGCGCTGGCGCAGTGCGGCAAGCACAACCATCTGGAACGAAATGTAAATCCCGATGACGGCAAATGCGGTAATACGCGACAGATTATCTGGCTGAAAATAGACCCAAACACAGATGATGACCGGCAGCAAACAGCTGACGACCATGGCATTATCCGGAACGCCATTTTTAGATATCTTTGACATCCATTCACTACCCGGCAGCATTCTGTCGCGGGAGAAGGAAAAGATAAGGCGGCTTAAGGCAGCCTGCAGAGACAGAATGCAAGACAGCATCGCCACAATCGCGACGATGATAAAGACGGTTGCGCCGGTTTCGCCAAGTGCTTCGTTCAGGATAGCCGGGATCGGATCGGACGTTTTGCCATTCACAATACTGACCAGATTCGGTGAAGCCAGCAAATAACCCATTACGGAAATAATCGCAGAAATCGCACCAAATACGATGCTTAAAATCATCGCGACCGGGATCTTTTTACTCGGATTCTGCACCTCTTCCGCAACGTTACCGCAGGCCTCAAAGCCAAAGAACATAAACAGCCCCATCAGTGCGGCGGACATAAATGCGGTGGAATAGCTGCCGTCATGAGCCAGCACGCCCATCGAATCGAAGATGACAGAGAACGGCTGCGAACGGTGGAAAATCAGCAGATAAATCCCCAGCGCAATCACGCTGACGATTTCACACCAGAAGCCAATTTTCGCAACACGGGCCAGATTCTTAGTCCCGGACATATTAACCGCCATCATCAACAGCAGCAGCAGGACGGAAGTCACCAACATGGTGGCTGGCGTCTGACCATAGTGGAAGAGCGATTCAACAAACGTAGACGTATATTCCGCGATTGACGTAATGGTGACTACCAGCGCCCAAAGGTAAATCCAGGCGGCGATCCACGCATACTTCTTGCCCCACAACCTTCTGGCCCAGGGATAAAGCCCGCCGGTTATTGGATACTGGGAAGCGACCTCACCAAACACTAACGCCACTAAAAGTTGTCCACATGCGACGATTAAAATCCACCAAACTGCAGGCGGCCCCGCCAGCGTTACGGCCAACGCAAACAGTGAATAGACGGCGGTAAGCGGCGACAGGTAGGTAAAACCCAGCGCAAAGTTTGAAATAAGACCGATCGAGCGATTGAACTGTTCTTTGCCATCTTTCTGAAAATTATCGTTTTTCTTATCAGTAGTCTGTTCCATATAGCTTTCTCTTTTGTGGAATAGTCGCAGGGTTGAACAATTAATGTATAAAAGATATTAAGTTATATGTATAGTGATTTTGTCGCGCGTTTGTTAAAAATGATCGCATATCACGTTAATGAAAAAATGAAGGTAAAACGGTAGAGAGAGCGAGGATTTTGCGGTATTTACGACCAACGATTCTTTAGCAATTGCGAACCGTGGGCCACTTTGGCGGATAAATACGCACAGCGGATTGCGTTCGATGCTAAGTAGCAAGAATCGCTGCTATTAAGCAACATTTTTGCAATATAATAACGGGATGTTAAACGCTGAACCTGAGCAGGTAAATGATGGAAATTGATCTCGATAATCTGGTCTTTGATGGACTGGAAGAAGCGCAAGAGCGTAATGCTGAACGTCTGGAAGATGCAGACAAGAAAGCGCAGGAAATTATTGCTGATAATGACTGCGGCGACGCCTGCAAAATCTGATTTCTAAACCGGCGCAATGCCGGTTTTTTATCGCCTGCTACCCCTTCCTGCTTGAGCCCGTATATCGCAACGCCTCAATCAGTTGCGCAAAAGCGGCGGTATGCTGTTTGCGACTGGGGTAGTACATATAATAGCCAGGAAACGGTTCGCACCAGTCCTCCAGCACTTTTTCCAGCGCGCCGTCCGCAACGGCCCGTTCTACGGTATCTTCCGGCACAAATGCCAGCCCCATTCCGGTAATCGCCGCGCCGATCCGCGGGGGCAGATTGTTAAAAATAAGCTGTCCCTCCACCCGCACGCGCAAATCTTGACCGTCTTTGGTAAACTCCCAGGCATACAGACCGCCCAACGTCGGCATGCGCATGTTAATACAGTTATGATTTTGCAGGTCGTGCGGAGTATGGGGTTTGCCATGACGGGCAAAATATGCCGGTGAACCCACCACTACCATGCGCCAGTCTGGGCCAATCCTGACGGCGACCATGTCTTTCGCCACCTGCTCGCCAAGCCGAATACCCGCATCATAGCGGCCGGTTACAATATCCGTCAGGCTATTGTCGATGGTCATTTCAACATTCACATCAGGGTAAGTCTGTAAAAAAGGCTCCAGCGCGGGCCAGACGGTAGATTGTAACGCGTGCTCGCCCAGCGTCAGACGGATGTTACCGGCCACACGCTGGCGGACATCGGTTAATGCCAGCAGCTCCGATTCAATGTCATCAAAACGCGGGCTGATACTGTTGATGAGCCGTTCTCCGGCTTCGGTCGGCGCAACGCTGCGCGTGGTGCGTGTCAGAAGTCGTACATCCAGACGTTCCTCAAGCCCACGAATCGCATGGCTTAGCGCGGATTGCGAAACCCCAAGCTTTGCCGCTGCCCGGGTAAAACTCCGCTCGCGGGCCACGATAATGAGATAATAGAGATCGTTAAAATTATCACGCAGCATGCATTTCCCCAATCCAGACCTGTTGTGACACATGGTACAGGTCAGGAGGATATTCCAGTAGCGTTTCTGGACATTAGCACACTTCAGTCATATTCACGCGCACCCTCATACAAAAACCAAACGTGAATTACTGCCGGGGTTATGCACTATTTTGCCTTCCGCCATTGCAATATTTTCACCCGTAATTAACACCCTTTTCACTAATAACATTTTGTATATAGATAAGAATTTTTTCTTATTTTGTCCCAACCGTAAGTTATGGGAGCGTAAAAAGCACAAACCAAAAACTACAGGGATTTCATACAATGATGGCAACGAAAAAATACCGCGCTAAAAAAACACTGCTGGCGCTCGGCGTGCTGCTGGCTTCAGGTCTTACCGTCTCGCAGGCACAGGCCGACCAACTGGCTGATATCAAGGCCGCTGGCGTAGTAAAAGTCGCGACATTCGACGCGAATCCGCCGTTTGGCTCCATCGATGCGAAAACGCATAAGATTGTCGGCTACGACGTTGATTTTGCCGAAGCGCTGGCCAAATCCCTTGGCGTAAAACTGGAACTGGTCGCGACCAATCCGGCAAACCGCATTCCGTTATTACAATCCGGTAAAGCCGATTTAATCGTCGCGGATATCACGATCACGCCTGAACGGGCGCAGGTGATTGACTTCTCCGTCCCTTATTTTGTTACCGGTCAGCAGTTCCTTGTGCCAGCAAAATCTCCGGACAAGCTCGAGGAATACAGTAAAGCGCGAATCGGCGCGGTAAAAGGTACCACCGGCGAGCAGGCGCTACATCAGCGCTTTCCGCAGTCGCGTGTGCTGGCCTACGACGATATTCCACTGGCGTTAACCGCGCTACGCAACGGCAATGTCCAGGCGATTACCCAGGACAGTACGATTCTGGCCGGTTTATTAGGCGGCGCGCCGGATAAAGCAGATTTCAAAATTCTTCCGGATCTGCTGAGCAAAGAAGAGATCGGCGTGGGGGTGAAAAAAGGTGAACCTGCGCTGTTAAAAGCCGTCAACGATGAGCTTTTGAAGCTGGAGTCTACCGGGCAGGCGGCCAAAATTTATGATGTCTGGTTTGGTCCTGAAACCAAGAATCCACAACCCCGCGCCTTTAAAATAGAAGCCAGATAATATGCTCTCAGCCCTTTTTCATCGGTCCGCAGCTTCTGCTGCGGATTTTACCCATTTGCGTCAGGCGAGCGTTGAACTGCGCAATGTCATCAAACAGTATGACGCTCACACCGTACTTAACGGCGTCAGCCTCTCAGTTGAACCCGGTGAAGTGGTGACTATTCTGGGCCCTTCTGGCTCCGGAAAGTCCACTCTTATACGTCTTATCAACCAGCTTGAGTCGCTGAGCGGAGGTGAAATCTTCATTGATGACAAACCGATTAGTCAGTTGCGCGGGGCAGCATTACGCCAGTTACGCAGCCGTATTGGTTTCGTATTTCAGCAATTCAATCTCTATGCGCATCTGACAGCGCTTTCGAACATCGCGCTGGCGCTGGAATATGTTCATGGCTGGAACAAGGCGGAAGCGGAGCGTCGGGCATTCGAGTTGCTGGAAAAGGTGGGACTGGCAGAAAAAGCCAACGCCTATGCCGCGCAGTTGTCCGGTGGGCAGCAGCAGCGCGTGGCCATCGCCCGTGCGCTGGCCTCGTCGCCACAAATCATTCTGTTTGATGAGCCAACCTCTGCGCTGGATCCGGAAATGATCGGCGAGGTATTACAAGTGATGAAAAACCTGGCCCACAGCGGCATCACCATGATCGTCGTGACCCATGAAATGCATTTCGCGCGTGAGATTGCCGATCGGGTGGTATTCATTGATGGCGGCGATATTCTTGAAGTAGCCGCACCAGAAGATTTTTTCACCCGACCACAGCACCCGAGAACCCAGCGTTTCCTGAAAAAAGTGCTCGATCCGTTACACCAGGAGTCATCGCTATAATGCTTGCAATGGACTGGCAGGGGGTGCTGAGCGGGCTACCTCTGCAATGGATAATTTCCGGCTTTCTCACCACGCTCTGGGTGACGCTGGCAGGTATCGTGCTCGCCACGCTTATTGCCATCGCGCTGATCGGCCTGCGCCTGACGGGCAATCGCCTTGCCAAAGCGGTAGTCGGCGCGTGGGTCTCGGTGTTTCGCAACACACCGTTACTGGTGCAACTGATGTTCTGGTATTTTGCTGCATGGAATTGGCTGCCCCGCGACATCATTACCTTTATCAATGCTGAGCATCCATGGTCTATTCTGCCGGGGGATGTCTGGTGGTTAACACCAGAATTTATCTGTTCAGCATGGGGGCTGGGCGTATTTACCTCGGCATTTTTGGTCGAGGAGATCGCCTCTGGTTTACAAGCGGTTTCTGCCGGACAACGCGAGGCTGCCGTGGCGCAGGGTTTTTCATCCTGGACGACGTTCCTTCACATTCTGCTGCCTCAGGGGCTGGCAAACGCCTGGCAACCCATTGTTGGGCAGTATCTCAACCTGATGAAGCTCTCCTCGCTCGCCAGCGGTATTGGTTTTGCCGAGCTCACCTACCAGGTACGGCAAATTGAAAGCTACAACGCGCACGCGCTGGAAGCCTTTGCCGTTGGCACGGCGCTTTACCTGTTCACCGGCATCGTTCTGGGTATGCTGCTTACGCGTCTTGGCCCGCAGCCTGCGTCGGGTAAATCGTCAAAGGTAAGAACGCGCATTTTCTGCGTCAGGAGCATACCGCGTGATCGCTAATATTTCGGTCATTACCGACAATCTTGACTATCTCCTGTGGGGACGTATGGCGCAGGGGCAACCCGGCGGCGTTCTGCTCACTTTGCTGATGGCTTTCGGCGCGGCGCTGCTGGCCCTGCCGGGCGGAATAGTTCTTGCCTGCTGCGCCTGGCGGTTTCCTGGCGCGATTCGCAACCTATTGTTCATCTGGGCAGAGTTTATTCGCGGCATTCCGCTCATCTTTGTGATTTTCTGGATGTGGTATTTGCTCCCCATGCTGACCGGAAGCGATCTCCCCGGCGCCGTTACCGTGACGCTGGCGTTGGCATGGTTCACCGCCGCCTCGGTGATGCACTCAGTGTACGCAGGAATCAGCGCACTGCCTGGCGGGCAATATGATGCAGCAGTGGTTCAGGGTTTTCGACCTTATCAGGCACTGTGGCTTATCTTATTGCCACAGGTGCTGCGTAACGTGCT
The DNA here is from genome assembly GCF_030334595.1 of Citrobacter sp. Ce104. Lineage (NCBI taxonomy): Bacteria > Pseudomonadati > Pseudomonadota > Gammaproteobacteria > Enterobacterales > Enterobacteriaceae > Citrobacter > Citrobacter sp. Ce104. Next base: position 166,082 of record NZ_JAOWDP010000069.1, on the reverse strand, counting down.
GCCGTCGCTCACGGGGATCTTTATTGGATTACTGAAGGATACATCGCTGGCATTTATCGTTAACGTGCCGGAACTCACGACGGTTGCCGGTCAGGTTAACAGCCGGGTGCAAATCTACCCGGCAGCTATTTTTATCTTTACCGGACTGGTCTATTACCTGCTGTGCCTGAGCCTGGAGAAAATCACCCAACGCCGCTTCGCGCTAAAATGACACCACGGCTCAACATTCCACGAACTGATGGTCTTCGTTGAGCCGATATTTCACCCCTGCCCGAATGTTATTTTCCCCTTCAACGGCAAGCGCAAAACGCATCCTCTCGCCATCGTGGTAGGCCAGCGCCGCGCAGCCGCCGGGACCGAGCGTTATCGAATCGACAACGCCTGTACTGGCAACGACGGCGTTCTCTCCGCTGGCAATAATGTGGATGTTATCCGCGCAGTTGGCGATTTTGGACTCTGCGCCAAAACAGGCCAACTGGGTTAAATCGCCACTGCAGGCAATCCGGTTTCGGTCACCGAGCGAGCTGATGCGTACGCGCATGCCGGTACTGGCGATACGCGTCCCGTCACCCACGCTACTGATACGTGCCGAATTTCCCGCAACCACAATTCGCCCGCGATCGCCTGAGCTGCCGATATGCACGTTGTAGCCTACGCTACCAATGCGTGCGCTATAACCTGCGCTGGCAATCTGGGCGGCATACCCTGCGCTGGCGATTTTAACGTTATCGCTAGCGCTACTAAACCGGGCATTATCTTCCGCATCCGCCAGCGGACGGCGGGTTTCCCCCGCCGTTTGCACACGGGAAATACTCCCCATCGCGCGAATATCCTGCTGGACAAAACTCGCCTCTTCCCGCCATTTTGACCAGCCGTATTCCACCAGGCTGTCTGCCCAGTCTGTATACCCTTCTCGCTGGAGCGCACGATGGACATCGGCATAGCTTCCACCAGCGGGAAAAGTACGTAAAAACCAGCGATACATAACGGGCCCAACGCGCCAGGCCCGTAAATCACTTCGCGTAATCATCATCGCTTAATGTCGGTGATAGCCATCCACCATGCACTTGAAGGTTTCGCCCGGCGTGCGACCTGTCGTGCAGAGATAAAGATGCCCAAAAATGAAAAACAGACTGACAATCGCCAGCGCGAAGTGCGCCTGCAGCAGCCAGTAACGCACGCCAGGGAACAGATCGCCGACAACCGTCGGATAGAGCGATAACAGCCCTGAGATTAGCAGTAATGGCAGCAAACCATACATCACGCCCACATAGGCCGCCTGCTGTAGCGGATTGAACTTAGAACGCTTTGATGCCGGGAATGGGTGTGACTCACCCTGCATAATGCCGAACAGGTAAAATCGCGTTTGTCTTTGCGCGCGTGCGATCCATCCTTGACGTTGAATAATATAATGATGTCCGTTGCAGCCAATCAGGTTGATCAGGACAAAACCAATCCAGCAGGCAAGCAATAAAAAACCGCAGACCTCATGTACGGTAAGCAGGCTTTTCATCACCGATGCGCTGACGGCGGAGAAGTGATTGACCAGACCACTAGCCAGAAGTAGTAAAAAAAGCAGCGCATTTGACCAGTGCCATAAACGTACAGCCTTCGAGTATAAATAGACTTTCTCACCGTGCCCTGCCGACGCTTTATGCGCCGCTCGAAAGCGCAGCATGGCGTGTAGCGCCAGCACCAGCCACATTCCCACCAGCATTAACCCAGCGATAACCAGCCACACAGGCCAGTAGTCCGGTGAAAACAGGGGAACATACTGCGCAAGCTGGGCGTGAAACTGTTCGGCATTCTGCGACGCGTTCATACATTATCCTTTTTAATCAAATGTTGACCGAACCGACGATACAGATGGGGTTTTCCGGCGCCTGCAAGTTGATGTTCGTAATACTTATTTTCTCGCAACCAGCTCTGAATTTCTGGGCTATCTTCACGACCAAAAATCAGCGCATGTTCCGGGCAGGCGTTAACACAGATCGGCGGAAAACCTTTCGCCAGACGTGTTTCAGCACAGAAGTCGCATTTATCCGCCACTTTGGTTTGCGGGTTGAGATAACGCACCTGATAAGGACACGCGCCAATACAGTAGCTGCAGCCGATACAGGAAGACGTGTCTACCCGCACAATACCGTTTTCATCTCGCCAGGAGGCGCCGGTCGGGCACACCTCAATACAAGGCGCATCGTCGCAATGCTGACAGGACTGACGGAAGTAGTGATACAGCGTTTCGTTGTCGTTGTCAGAGACCGGAATATGCGCTATCGACAAACGGCTGCCCTGGGCAGGAACATGGTTGGTTTTCCTGCATGCGCGGGCGCAGAGATTACATCCGTTACACAGTGATTCGTCGTGAATCATGACGTAATGAACATCTTTAGGGCTTCTGGTACTCGCTAACAGATTTTGACCTGGGCCGGTAAAAAAAATCACCGTCCCCATGCCAATGACAAATTTTCGTCGGGTGAAGGACATCGGGTTATCCTCTAATACTGTGACAGTGGTCGTCCACACATTCCATGACATCAACCTGAATAATTCAGGGGTTCTGATACTGCTCAACCTCAAGCCATTCACACAGGCCGTACGCTTTGCCATAACTCATAAAACGTTCGCTGAACAAATAAGGCTCCGCATTTGACGATTCCACAGGCCGTATATCTGCGTAATCAGGATGCGTTTCCATGGCTGTGAGCGCAGCTGCAAGCTGTTGAGACTCAAAGCTATACGGCGGTTGCGTCAGCATGGCGACCTTATAGGGGCGAGGATACGTGCGACAGTCGAAGCGTACCGCTTCGGCAATCGCACGGCAGATGTCGTTTTCCATCACCTGCACACACATATCGGCGTAATTTGCGCTCATGGTTTGCGTCGAATAGAAATACGCATCTTCCGCGCCCTGCACACGGCTAATATCCGCGTCATTCGCGTCCTGACACAGCGCATCCAACAGCGTAGAAAGCTCGGTTTCAGGGACCGAATAAGGTGGCTGCAGAAACACGCTGCGCGCCACAACTTGTCCTGACGCTGAATGCTGACGAATAAAATCTGCCACAATCGACTCCGGGCTGACGGGTTCCTGAACCTGAGGTGCAGTCACCTGCTCTACAGGAGGGTGAAACGCCTGCAGCCACTGTCTCTTTTGACTGTCAACCTCGTCAGGAAACGCCTCAACGGGTATCAGAACGTCGCTCACGTTAGTCATCTTGCTTTCCTTACGCCGGCAACAGATCCTGTGCAGCCAAATCAGCGGCTACGTCTTCAAGTCCGAGTCGGTTCAGGGTTTCACGCGTTGGGCAACCCAGCTCTGGATCCCAGCCCATTTCCTGATAGAACATCGTCAGGGACTGACGCATATCCTCCCTGTCCATCTTGTCGGTTCCTTCAGTGAAAACCGGGATCTTCGGATCTTTATCAAACACCCAGGAACAGATGAGATCGTGCTCATTGCGCATATCTTTGGTTTGCATCAGTTTGACCGTATAAGCACGATGCAGAGTAAAGATGCGTTCAGCGGCCAGGTCCAGACTCGCCTGCGTGGTTTCATCACCGGTGACCGCCTGGAAGAACTTCGCTTCCAGATCCAAATCCCCGCGATAGTTACGGCTCTTGAGTGGTGAAACCGTCATCGGCCAAACCCAGTTACACAGCGTAACCGCGTTATGCAGACAGACTTTCAGCAGCGTCCATTTGGCATATTTAATCTTGGCGGCATTGATCGGGGTGTAGTTTTTGGTTTCATCGTAGGCATCCTGCGAACCAAATAACTCGCCCGCCACTTCGCGCTGTAATTTCAGCGGTAATCCGGAACCGATGAAGTTGATATGGGTATGCGTCATACAGTCACGGTTAAACATACAGTTGGTGATCGCCCCCACCTGTGCGGAGGCCTCGTTTGCATGGTGGACTGGAAAACCGAACGGTGACCACAGTTTATTTTTGGCATAACCCCAGTACTCTTCGCCCAAATCCCAGCGTTCAGCAATGGCATACGAGCCGTCCGCAAGATGGCTGAGTTCACCCACGCGATGCGCCAGGCGGTAGTAGAAGTCTTTAATAAAATGAGGATCGCCCGCTTCCAGCTGATCCCAGCGGATCTCCGCATACTCTTCAGCGGGCAGTACGCGCTTAAAGACGCCTTTCGAATAGCAATAAGTAAAATCACGGTGCAACTGCCCGTAGTTACACCAGATGCCATAATCGTCGAACAGATTCAGACCTATCAGATTTCCCACCACGCGCCCGTCGTCTTTATCGTCGAAATCTTTCGGGCCATTAGGGAAAATGGTGGTGTGAACGAAGTTTGCTACGCAGGTGTTACCACCGGTACTCGGCACGCCAAAATCTTTCACTCGCGGGACATTAAGCTGCGACATACAACGAATGGGACATGAATGGCAGCCGCTCATTTTGACCGTGTATTTCTCAGCGGCTGGCCCCAGATCGAACACGGATTTATAGGTACGGAAACCCACGGTATTCTGGTTACCCGGCGGGATTTCGCCGGTTTCGATTGGCCCACCTTCTGCCGCGCCCCAGAAAAGTCCCTTACGGGCTGTCCAGCGCGAGTTTGGCGAAGAATATTCTGCCCAGGCCTGCGGGGTGCTTGGCACAACGTGGTTGTTGTTGGCGCCGATAAGCTCGGTCATCATGTAGTCATTGAGCCGCTTCATCTCTTTGCGATCGGCAATATTGACCCCTCTGGTCCCTTCTACCGCAATGGCCTTCAGGTTTTTCGAGCCCATCACCGCGCCAGTACCGGCGCCGCCGCTATGGTTACGGCTGTTGATCATGCAGGAGAGCGGCACCAGATTCTCACCCGCCTGGCCAATAGCCGCGACGCAGGTTTCCGGGCTGGTAATACGGCAAATTTCCTCGGTTGTGGCGCGCGTTCCCTTGCCCCACAGGAAATCGGCTTTTTCGATGCTCACCTTATCGTCTTTGATGTTGATCCAGACCGGAGATGCGGACTTTCCTTCGATAACAATGGCATCGTAACCGGCGAATTTCATTTGCGCGGCGAAGAAGCCGCCCATGTGGGCATCCACCACTAAATTGCCTTTGGTGAACGTCGACAAGGAGGTGATATTGACGCGGGAGCTACAAGGGGCACCAGAACCCGTTAATGGTCCGGTGGCGAAAACCAGTTTATTCCCTTCATCAAAAGGCATGGTGCCAGGCGGGACTTCGTCGTACATAATTTTATAACCAAAGCCCATCCCGCCGACAAATTTTTTAAATTTACTGGAATCTTCCAGGGTGATATTACCCGTGGTGAGATTGACCCGTAAAATATTACCTGTCCAACCATTAGCCATCATGTTTTCCTTTGCAAGAAGGTTTAATAGATATACCCGCCATTTTCCAGGTAGCTTTTATCTGCAAAACTGCGATATTTTTGGCAATTAATGACGCGTACCAGGCATACCTGCTATCTATCAAACAGTAATATCTTTCCACTCGATAATTTTTAATGCTCCAGTCGGACAAGCATTGGCGCATTCCCCGCATAACACACATTTTGAGGATTTTTTGGTTTCGGTATTTACGGTCGCCATCATCCACGGACAGGCGGTAGTACACGCGCTGCAGCCAATACAACGTTTGTGATCCACCACAATACAACCCTCTTCCTGTTTCCAGGTAATAGCGCCGATGGGGCAGACCTTCATGCATTGCGGATCTTTGCACTGACGGCAAGTATCAGCGGTATAGTTTAAATCGCCATACAGTCCGCCGCCGGAACCAACGCCATCATCGCCAAAGAAGTAATTACGATGGATTTTTATACGGGAAAAGAAAGTGCCCACGGCGCCATCGTTATAATTAGTACAGGAAATTTCACAGCGGTGACAGCCCGTACAGCGCGCTCGCTGGGTTACCAGCACCCCTTTTGGCGTATTGATAAGCCCCACGGTGCCGCTGTCGACATCTTCCTGCTTACAGCCCAAAAGGGATAACAGTGCGGGGGCAATGGTTAATCCCGCCAGACCTTTTGCTGATATCCGCAGAAATTCAAGCCGCGTTAAACCACAATCTAAAAATGGACGATCAACCTGGTTCATTTATTTCGCATCCTCTTCGCAAACGCTGTGGTAGCAACACCTCCAGGCTAAATTAAACCAGTCCAGCTCAAGCCATTTCCGGCGGTTTATGTTGCCAACAACACGTAAAATTTTGCCCTAACCTGATCGCGTAAATGACGGTGGTTAAACTGAATGAATCTAATTCTTTAGGGTTAGGCGTAGAAATAATGTGGTTATTCAGCATACATAGTCTTGATCGTCATCAATTAAAAAACGGAAGGGAAATAATTAATGCGGAGTGAGATTTATTATCATTTAGATAAATTAAAATAGCACTTCATATGCTGTGCAAATATTTGTGACTCCACTCTCATATATATTTTTATATCGCATGCGATATATAATTAAATATACAGCGAGTTTGATGACGCTAATTGCAGCACTAAATTATAATTATTGATAGATTAACGTAATGAGAATAAGAGGACGGCGAGAGAAACTACCGCCCTCTTTTTTGCGAATTATCCGGCCAATGCTTTAATCACGGTCTCAATGGCTTGTTTTTCTAGCTCGCTGCGCTTCACACGTTGGTTGGCGAGGGTGGTTCTCAGTACTCCCGCAATGACGATATGCTTAGGCTCTTGTCCCAGATCGCGCATTTCCAGCACTACTTTACCGACTACTCTGCACATTTCACGGTACAGCTCATCGTCTTTGGTCTGATTTCCCATTTTTGCCCGCTCGTCATTAACTCAAACCAACAGCATATATCAGTCTGACGGTTTAGACAAAATTCAATGAAAATCAAACAAATGTCATAACTCTACTGAATCTTCTGGAGTCGATTTACCAGCTCCGCAAGACTTCCCGCCTGCATTTTTTCCATCACCCGCGCCCGGTGAACCTCTACCGTGCGCACGGCAATATTCATTGCGTCAGCAATTTCCCGATTCATCAACCCTTTTGCTACCAGCTGTGCCAGCTCTCGCTCCTTTGGCGTGAGCTGCTGATAACAGACGACGATCTCTTGTCGCGAGAAGGCGGCGAGAGAAACCTGCAAAGCATGCTCTAACGCCGCCTGTAAAGGCGCAGCGGAGACCGGCTTTTGCAAAAAATCGACCGCTCCGCGCTTCATTTGCTCAACCGCCATCGGAACATCGCCATGCCCGGTGAGAAATACCACCGCTAGCGTACTTTCTTGCTGACGCATGGCTTCATGGACAGCGTGCCCATCCAGAACCGGCATACGCATGTCCAGCAAAAGTACGCCCACCTGGTGCAGATTTGCCTCGGCGAGGAATGTTTCGCCCTGATCCCAGCAACACACCTCATATCCCAGACTTTCCAGTAAAAACGCGCAGGCCTGGGTGACGGCAATATCGTCATCCAGCAGATGAATGATTGCCACTACGGCCTCCCTCCAGGTTTTGCTTAAAATGTAATGTCACCATCGCACCCGCTTTTTCATCAGGAGCCTGATGATTATTGATCTCAATGTCTCCATTCGCGTAGCGCACCAGCCGCTGACAAATGGCTAATCCCAGCCCCATCCCCTCTTTACGGGTTGTCATAAACGGCTGAAAAGCCTGATACAATTGTGCCTCATCAATACCTCCGGCGTTATCCTGCACCTGAATACACACATCGCCATCCTCACGCTCGGCGCTAAACCACACTGTAGTTGCCCCTGCCTGGGCCGCATTGAGCACCAGATTGGCCAGAACCTGTTCGAGGAGAACGGCTGGCAGCGTTAATGTTAACGCCTTACTAATCTGCGTTTGCAGCGCCACCGCCGGGAATTGCTGAGGCATGCGCAATAATTGCCAGACATGATGGATGGCATCGTGAATATTGACGACTTGCCAGTCGTCGGTAATTACCGGATTGCCCTGCGCCTGGCTAACCCACTGGCGAAGATTACGCAGCGTATCAGCGCCTCGCTGTGCCTGGTTATCAATGTGCTCCAGCGCGGGCAGCAGCGGGTGCTGCTGATCCTGACCACGCAGGCGGATCAGACAGCCTTGCGCATAATGTCGGATAGCCGACAGAGGCTGATTGAGCTCATGAGCAAAACCTGAAGTCATCTCGCCAAGCACGCTCATTTGGCGAGCGGTTTCCAGTTCCTGTTCCTGTTTGCGCAACAGTACGTTGTTTCGCTCCAACTGCCTGCCGCGTCGACGAACCAGCAGCATCACCCAGATATAATTGAGCGTCAGCAACAGCAGTACGAGAGCCGCGCCTCCCATCGCCAGCCGATGTTGAATAAACCAGCTTTTGACATCCAGCCACAGCTGGCGCTGCTGCGGATGTTGGCGGACGTCGCGCAGCAACGCTTCGACTTCGCGAGTCGAGGCGGGCGCCCCCCAGCGAAACGTCGCATTCTGCGGCGCATTGAACAGTGCCCGCGTGACGCGATCGGCCAGCTCGTCGCTTACTGCAGGCAGTGCCGCAAACGACCAGTCAGGATAGAGCGGCGTACTGGTTAAACAGGGAATCGACGTTGGATGGTTAAGTACGGCCATAAAATCTGTTTTACGAATAAGCCCTTCTTCATCCATTTTTTCCAGCAGACACACCGGTACAATCACTGCCTGCACGGCTTTTTCGCGTAATAAATAGAGTAAGGCATCGGCGGGAAATCCAGTGAACATCAGATGCAAATCGCGCTCCGGGCGCAAACCGGCATCGCTGAGCGCTTTATATCCCAGCAAATAACCGCCAAATGCCTGTGCGTCAATGGCGCCAACCGTTTTGCCGATCAGATCGTGTGCGGAGGTTATCCCGCTGTCGCGTCTGACGAGGATCGCGCTGCCAATCACGTTACTGGTGGCTTTCCCCCCGCGAGTAGAACGTAGCGACGCCAGCCAACGTAGTGCAGCGCTGCTGTTTAGCTGCACAAACTGCGCCGGATTGGTGACCACAAATTGTACCGTGCCACGATTCACCGCCTCCTGCATCTGGTGCAGGTCCAGTGGTTGAATATGAAACTGTTCGCCGGGGATTTGCTGATTCAACAAGGTTTCCAGCGGCTGCCAGTGATTACGTGTGGAGACCTCCCCACGCATCGCCAAAACGCCGATATTCCATGTCTGTGCCCTGACCACCCCGCTTAGCATCCATAGCGACGCCAGCACCACCAGACATTTTACTACGTTGCGTCCCACTCAATTATCCCTGTCAATTATGTTGTTTTAGATCAACAACAAGCCGGGTATGTGGTTAACCACAATAGAGTACCCCCATCACGATTTTTACACTGTAAATCATCGAGATTCTTTATTCATCACAAGCAAATCAACGGCGTGACCAATGTTTCGTTGTTGCATCGTGACGGGAGAAAATATGGACAGCAGTAAACGGCAGTTTCTCCAGCAACTGGGCGTCCTGACCGCCGGCGCATCGCTGGTACCTTTAGCTCAGGCGCAATTCCCCTTCTCGCCTGAACGCCATGAAGGCTCACTTCAACACCGCTACGCCATGCTGATTGACCTGCGTCGCTGTATTGGCTGCCAGGCGTGTACCGTCAGTTGCGCCATTGAAAACCAGACGCCGCAGGGCGAATTTCGTACCCTCGTTAACCAGTATCAGGTGCAGATTGAGGGCCAGCAGAGCGTCACCAACGTCCTGCTGCCGCGGCTGTGCAACCATTGTGATAATCCCCCCTGCGTCCCCGTTTGCCCGGTACAGGCCACTTTCCAACGCGAAGACGGCATTGTGGTAGTCGACAACACGCGCTGCGTGGGCTGCGCCTACTGCGTGCAGGCCTGTCCTTATGATGCGCGATTCATCAACCATGAAACGCAAACCGCTGATAAATGCACCTTTTGTGTTCACCGTCTCGAAGCCGGCCTGCTCCCGGCCTGCGTGGAATCCTGCGTCGGTGGCGCGCGCATCATAGGCGATATCAAAGATCCGCACAGTCGAATCTCGCAAATGCTGCGTGAACACCATGACGCCATCAAAGTCCTGAAACCAGAAAATGGGACAGCCCCGCACGTGTTCTATCTGGGTCTGGACGAGGCGTTTGTCACCCCGTTGATGGGACGTGCTCAACCCGCTCTCTGGCAGGAGGTTTAAATGAACCATTCACTGGTTATTGAAGAGGTTCTGGCCCATCCCCAGGACGTAAGCTGGTTACCCTGGGCCGTACAATATTTCTTTTTCATCGGCATTGCCGCCTGCGCCGCGCTGTTCGCCTGTCTGCTTCACTGGCGCAAACAAGAGACGGCGGAACTGGAAAACCTGACGCTGTTAATCGCCCTGACCTGCGCGATTACCGCGCCGCTGGCGCTGACCGCTGACTTACACCAAACCGCCCGCGTCTGGCATTTCTACGCCTGGCCAACGCCATGGTCGTGGATGCCATGGGGCGCGCTGTTTTTACCCCTATTCACCGGCTTCTTAGGTCTGTGGTTTTTGGCGCAGCACGTTAAACGGTTAACGCTAAAAAGTTACAGCGTCACCAAATGGTTAGCCATAGGTAGCGCCCTGTCGGCCATCGGATTGCTGGTTTACACCGGTCGAGAAGTGTCAGTGGTGCAGGCGCGTCCGGTCTGGTTCAGCTACGCCTTTCCGATTGCAATGTTTCTCAGCGCGCTGCAAACGTTTCTCGCCCTGCTCATCGCAACGACCAAAAACCAGGAAACATTAGCACGCAAACTGGCATGGGGGCAGACAATTACCCTGATCGCGCTGGCTGGAGTGGTGGTGATATGGGCGAGCGGCAATTCGCTTTCCGGTTCAGCTATTCGCCAGTGGCTCGACGTTGCCTCTTCGGCACGACACTACGCCATCGGCTGGGTTGCGCTATGGCTTGCATCGCTTGCTCTTTGTGGGCTGGTGCTACGTAACCCCCTGTCGCTGCCGCTGCGCATAATACTCGCATTTAGCGCGATGGCGCTGTGCTGGCTGTTGCGCTGGACGTTACTCATCCAGGTACAGACCATCCCGAAATTTAACGCGCAGTTTAACCCTTACACCCTGCCTGGGGGTACCGATGGCTGGCTGGCCATTTTGGGCACCTTTGGACTGTGGATTGCACTGATCATTATTGTTCGTGAAGCCCTGAACGCGATCGCAAGGAGAATGCAACATGGCTAATTTAACACGTCGTCAGTGGCTTAAAGTAGGCCTTGCCGTAGGTGGCATGGTGACTTTTGGCCTGAGTTATCGGGATGTGGCAAAGCGCGCAATAGACGGTTTATTGGACGGAACCTCGGGCAAAATTACCCGTGATCGCATCTTTGGTAACGCCCTCATTCCCGAAGCCAATGCCCAGCCGCGCTGGCAGCAGAACCCGCAGCAGGTTATCTCCATGACGCAGTGCTTTGGCTGCTGGACGCAGTGTGGCGTGCGGGTACGCGTCGACAATGAACAAGGCAAGGTGCTGCGCATTGCGGGCAACCCCTATCATCCATTGTCTCAGGAGCATCATATTGACTCCGCCGTCCCCTTTGCCACCGCAATGGAACAACTGGCGGGCGAATCGGGTCTTGACGCGCGTTCCACCGCTTGCGCCCGTGGTGCAACCTTACTGGAAGGGCTGTACAGCCCGCTACGTATTCAGGAACCTATGAAGCGCGTCGGTAAACGCGGTGAGGGAAAATGGCAGCGCATTAGCTTCGAACAGTTGATCGAAGAAGTGGTGGAAGGCGGCGATCTGTTTGGTGAAGGCCACGTTGACGGTCTGCGGGCAATCCATGATACCAACACGCCACTTGATGCCGGGCATCCCGGCTTTGGCCCAAAGTCCAATCAACTGCTGGTCACGAATACCAGCGATGAAGGACGTGATACATTTTTGCGCCGCTTCGCGCTGAACAGTTTTGGCAGTAAAAACTTCGGTGCTCATGGCGCTTACTGCGGTCTGGCCTATCGTGCCGGTTCCGGTGCGCTAATGGGCGATCTGGATAAAAACACCCACGTGAAACCCGACTGGGATAACGTCGAATTCGCGCTGTTTATGGGCACTTCGCCGGCGCAATCCGGTAATCCATTTAAGCGCCAGGCCCGGCAACTGGCTAGCGCCCGGTTACGCGACGACTTCCGTTATGTGGTGGTGGCGCCCGCCCTGCCATTGACTACGGTGCTGGCTGACGAGCGCGGTCACTGGCAGCCCGTACGTCCGGGAAGCGACTCTGCGCTGGCGATGGCGATGATCCGCTGGATTATCGATAAACAGCGTTATAACGCCGATTACCTCGCTATTCCCGGCATACAGGCCATGCAGCAGGCCGAAGAAAAAAGCTGGACTAACGCCACGCATCTGGTGATTACCGATGAGCTTCCAACCCTTGCCGGACAGCATTTAACCCTCGCACATTTGAACGCAAATGCCGCCGAGGAGCCAGCAGTCGTTAACGAGGCCGGCGAAATTGTCGCCGCCAGCGGTTGCCCGCGTGCGCAGTTGTTTGTCAGCCGCGAAGTCATGCTGGCAGACGGCCAGACGGTGACGGTCAAAAGCAGCCTCCAGTGCCTGAAAGAGTCCGCCGGGAAACTAACACTCACGCAATACAGCCAGCAGTGCGGCGTGTCTGAAGCAGACATTAGCGCACTGGCCGATGCGTTTACCCGTCATGGACGCAAAGCGGCGGTGATCACCCACGGTGGCATGATGGCAGGCAATGGATTTTATAATGCCTGGTCGGTGATGATGCTCAATGCACTGATTGGCAACCTCAGCCTTGAAGGCGGCGTGTTCGTCGGCGGCGGCAAGTTTAATGGCGCCACCGACGGTCCGCGCTACAACATGGACAGCTTCGCCGGGAAGGTAAAACCGAAAGGGTTAAGCATCGCGCGCAGCAAAACGGCTTATGAGTCTTCCGAAGAGTACCGCAATAAGGTGGCTGCCGGACAATCCCCCTTCCCGGCCAAAGCCCCGTGGTATCCGTTTGTCGCCGGTCAGCTAACCGAACTTCTCGTCTCAGCGCTTGAAGGTTACCCTTATCCGCTGAAAGCCTGGATCTCCAACATGACCAACCCGTTCTACGGCATTGCAGGGTTGCGCGGCGTGGCGGAAGAAAAACTCAAGGATCCTGCGCGTCTGCCGCTGTTTATCGCGATTGACGCCTTTATGAATGAAACCACGGCGTTGGCAGATTACATCGTGCCAGATACCCATAACTTCGAAAGTTGGGGATTCAGCGCTCCATGGGCGGGCGTGGCCAGTAAAGCCACAACCGCGCGTTGGCCGGTTGTCAGAGCCGCGACCAGCACTACCGCCAACGGTCAACCGGCCTCGATGGAGTCTTTCTGTATCGCTGTAGCAAAACGCATCGGGCTACCCGGATTCGGCGACAATGCGATCACCGATCCGCAAGGCAACCGCTATCCACTGAACCGTGCGGAAGATTACTACCTGCGACTCGCCGCTAATATTGCGTTTATGGGCAAAGCGCCGGTCGCCGAGGCACAGCCGGAAGACATTGCGCTGACCGGGGTACAGCGGATAGTGCCTGTGATGACCCAAACGCTGAAAGCCGATGAAATTAGCCGGGTGGCATTTATCTACTCCCGGGGCGGACGCTTTGCGCCGGACATCAGCGGGCGGGTTGAGAATCGGGTAGGCAATGCGTGGGAAAAACCGCTACAAATCTGGAATGCGAACGTCGCCGCGCACCGCCATGCGATTACCGGCGAGCGCTTCAGCGGCTGCCCGGCCTGGTATCCTTCGCGCCTGTCAGATGGCCGTGCTGTCGAGGAGTTGTTCCCGGAACAAGAGTGGCCGCTGAAACTGATTTCTTTTAAATCAAATACAATGTCCAGCGCCACGGCGGTGATCCCGCGTCTGCAGCATCTGAAGCCGGTAAATCTGGTGGCGCTCAATCCGCAGGACGGTCAGCGATATGGCTTAGCGCACGGCGATAAGGTACGGATCACCACGCCTGGCGGTCAGGCGCTGGCGCAGATAAGCCTGCTGCATGGGGTCATGCCTGGCGTAATCGCCATTGAACACGGTTATGGGCATAAAGAAATGGGCGCGGCGCAGCATACGCTCGACGGCGAACCGATGGCGTTTGATGCACAAATAAGGTCGGGGATTAATCTCAACGATTTAGGCTTTGCGGATCCTACCCGGCAGGTAGCGAATACCTGGCTTGACTGGGTATCGGGCGCGGCGGTGCGCCAGGGGTTACCCGCGAGAATTGAGCGAGTGTAATTCTCGCACCGGATGGCAACGGCAACGCGCCTTATCCGGCCTACAGGACGTCGTAGGCAGGGTAAGGCACAGTCGCCATCCGGCAAAAAGCAAATTAGTTATTTACCGGGATCACCGCGCCTTTATATTTGGTGCGGATCCAGTCCTGGATCTCTTTTGAATGCAGGACATCAACCAGCGCCACGATATCCTTTTTCTTCTCGTCGCCACGATGCACGGTAATGATGTTGGCATACGGGTTGTTTTCACCACTTTCGACGGCGATAGGATCTTTCACCGGATCCAGCCCGGCATCGATCGCGTAGTTGGCGTTAATCACCACCGCATCCCCTTCGTCGTTGTTATACATCTGCGGTAACAGCGCCGCTTCGACGTTAGGCAGGAACTTCAGTTTTTTCGGGTTTTCGACGATATCGCTAATGCGAGCGGTCACTTTATCCACACCCGGCTTCAGCTTGATCACACCCTCTTTTTCGAAAATCGACAGAATACGGCCTTCTTCAGATACCGCATCGCGCATGATGATCTTGCCACCTTCCGGCAGATCTTTAAGCGATTTTACCTTTTTCGAATAGATACCAATCGGCTCGATGTGAATCGCTCCGGCGCTGACGAAATCATAGGTTTTATCACCCGCATGGTCTTTAATCACGCTGTTCAGGTACGGAATATGCTGGAAGTAGTTCGCGTCAATCTCACGGCCAGCCAGCGCGGTGTTCGGCAGAATGTAATCCTGGAACGGTTTAATCTCTAAATCGATCCCCTGCTTCGCCAGAATCGGCTTAGCCTGCTCAAGGATCTCCGCATGCGGCACGTTAGATGCGCCAACGGTCAGAGTATCAGCCCAGGAGGCAAAGCTCAGGGCGCTCAAGGTTGCTGCGGCGAGTAACGTCAGTGATTTTTTCATGATAATGGTTTCCGTATTTTATTAGCGTTTATCTAACAGAGAGGTGATCACATCGCCGCAAAGCTGGATGATGAAGACAATGAGCAAAATCGTCACCGTCGCCACCAGCGTGACGTCGCTGTGGTTGCGCTGGAATCCTTCCAGATAAGCCAAATTCCCTAATCCACCGGCGCCAATTACCCCTGCCATCGCGCTGTAGCTAACCAGCGCAATCAGCGTCACGGTGATCCCGGACACCAGAGCAGGAGAAGATTCCGGCAATAAAACTCGAAAAATAAGCGTGCTCAGCCGTGCGCCCATCGAACGCGTCGCTTCAATAACGCCTTTATCCACTTCACGCAGGGCAATCTCGACCAGACGCGCATAAAACGGCGCGGCCCCCACGATCAGCGCAGGCAACGCGGCATTGGCACCGAGAATGGTGCCAACCATCGCTTTGGTGAACGGGATCAGCAGCACGATCAATATGATGAACGGGATGGAACGGAAGATATTCACCACCAGCGAAATAACGCTATATACCGCGCGATTGTGAAACAGTCCGCCGCGTGCGGTCAGGAACAGCGCCAGGCCAAGTGCGATCCCCAGTACAAAGGTCGCCGCACCAGAAAGGGCTGTCATATAGAGCGTTTCCTGGGTTGCCGCCAGCAGTTGCTCCCACTTCAGATGGGGAAACAGTTCTTCAGCCATGTTGAATCACCTCGCCTTCAATGTCGCTCTGGCGCAGGTCGGCCAAAATATTGTTCAATTGTTCTTCAGAGGCCACAACGTGAACCCAGAGCTGACCAAACACACCGTGCGCAGTTTGCGTCATCTTGCCGTGTAAAATGTTAAACGGCAGGCCATAGCGCAGGGTCAATTCGCCAACCACAGGCCGATGCGTACGCTGCCCGGTGAACGTAAGCTTGATAACTACGCCGCCAAGCTCGCTTGCCAACTGCGGATTAAATTCGTCTTCCTCGGTGTACTGGCTCACCTGACGCACAAACTGTCGGGTGATCGGCTGCTGCGGATGGGTAAAGACGCTGAGCACGTCACCCTCCTCAACAACTTTGCCATTTTCCATTACCGCCACGCGATCGCAGATTTTGCGTACCACGTGCATTTCATGGGTGATCAGCACAATGGTCAATTTGAAGCGGCGGTTAATATCGAGCAGTAAATCGAGGATCTGATCGGTGGTTTGCGGATCCAGCGCCGAGGTGGCTTCGTCACACAGCAGGACGTCCGGATTGTTCGCCAACGCACGGGCAATTCCTACCCGCTGCTTTTGCCCACCGCTCAGTTGGGACGGATACGCGTTTTCACGACCGCTCAGCCCAACCAGCGCAATCAGTTCAGCAACTCGCGCTTTAATAGAGGCTTTTGGCGCTCCGGCGATTTGCATTGAGAACGCAATATTTTCGCTTACGGTTCGTGACCACAGTAAATTGAAATGCTGAAACACCATGCTGATTTTCAGTCGCGCCTGGCGTAATGACTCCCCACGGGCGGCAGAAATATCGTGGCCGTTGATCGTTACGCTGCCGGAGGTCGGTTTTTCCAGCCCATTGAGCAAACGAATTAAGGTGCTTTTCCCCGCCCCGCTGTAACCAATAATTCCGTAAATCTGTCCCTGTTCAACCGTCAGGTTGACGTTATCGACAGCGGTAATGGCAAGCCTGCCTGGCGTAAACACTTTCGAAATATTTTTCAGGACAATCATGTCGTTTGGGTATCCGCTGCTGCTTATTGTTCTTCTGCTAGCGCTTTTGGCTGTTTAGCAGTATGGATGTCCAAACGAGTGTAATCAGTAGAATTGGCTTTTAAAATGAATTAAAACGCATTTGATATAACTTTTAGAAATATGCTTACCTGGACGGCGTTAAATGCCAAAAATTCAGACAGTGGGACGACAATAACGACCTGTTGCGCAACAAACCGCTGCTGCGAACAGCTTCTTTATCCATACAGCTGAACAAATTAATGAATAATTTTTGTAAAACTGCACAGATGTGTTTTGAAACGCTGTTTCCATTTTCCTTTTTGATAATTTTCAGCGTATAATGCGCGCCAATTGTCTCTTGAATGGTTTCAGCACATTGACCTGTAAAACTCAACGACTACAAAACTCACCATCCCGTTGGGCTGAAACACAAGCACACATTCCTCTGCACGCTCTTTCGATGTCACCTATCCTTAGAGCGAGGCATCACAACTTTCGTAACTCAGGTTTAGCTTCCCGTCCGTGCGCGGCGGGAGCCAGATTTCCATATCCTTCTCAACTTAAAGACTAAGACTGTCATGAAAAAGACGAAAATTGTTTGCACCATCGGTCCGAAAACCGAACCCGAAGAGATGTTAACCAAAATGCTGGACGCGGGCATGAACGTCATGCGTCTGAACTTCTCCCACGGCGACTATGCAGAACACGGTCAGCGCATCAAGAATTTGCGCAACGTCATGAGCAAAACCGGTAAGAAAGCCGCAATCCTGCTCGACACCAAAGGTCCGGAAATCCGTACCATTAAACTGGAAGGCGGTAACGACGTTTCCCTGAAAGCGGGCCAGACCTTCACGTTCACCACCGACAAATCTGTCGTAGGCAACAACGAAATCGTTGCTGTTACTTATGAAGGCTTCACTAAAGATCTGTCCGTCGGCAATACCGTTCTGGTTGACGATGGTCTGATCGGCATGGAAGTTACCGCCATCGAAGGTAACAAAGTTATCTGTAAAGTGCTGAACAACGGCGACCTGGGCGAAAACAAAGGTGTTAACCTGCCGGGCGTTTCCATCGCACTGCCAGCCCTGGCTGAAAAAGACAAACAGGACCTTATCTTCGGTTGCGAGCAAGGCGTTGACTTCGTTGCTGCCTCCTTTATCCGTAAACGTTCTGACGTCGTAGAAATCCGTGAGCACCTGAAAGCGCACGGCGGCGAAAACATCCAGATCATCTCCAAAATCGAAAACCAGGAAGGCCTGAACAACTTCGACGAAATCCTCGAAGCGTCTGACGGCATCATGGTTGCGCGTGGCGATATGGGCGTTGAGATCCCGGTTGAAGAAGTTATCTTCGCGCAGAAGATGATCATCGAAAAATGTATCCGTGCACGTAAAGTCGTTATCACTGCGACCCAGATGCTGGACTCCATGATCAAAAACCCACGTCCTACCCGCGCTGAAGCCGGTGACGTAGCAAACGCCATCCTCGACGGTACCGACGCAGTAATGCTGTCTGGCGAGTCTGCAAAAGGTAAATACCCGCTGGAAGCCGTCACCATCATGGCGACCATCTGTGAGCGTACTGACCGCGTGATGACCAGCCGTCTGGACTTCAATAACGACAGCCGCAAACTGCGCATCACCGAAGCCGTTTGCCGTGGCGCGGTTGAAACTGCAGAAAAACTGGACGCGCCGCTGATCGTCGTCGCTACCCAGGGCGGTAAATCTGCTCGCGCAGTACGTAAATACTTCCCGGATGCCACCATCCTGGCGCTGACCACCAACGAAACGACCGCGCGTCAGCTGGTGCTGAGCAAAGGCGTTGTTGCACAAGTGGTTAAAGAAATCAGCTCTACCGATGATTTCTATCGCCTGGGTAAAGAAGTCGCTCTGGAAAGCGGTCTGGCTCAGAAAGGTGACGTTGTGGTTATGGTTTCCGGCGCACTGGTTCCGAGCGGCACGACTAACACCGCATCCGTTCACGTGCTGTAATAATTCCAACACGAATTAATTTGCTTAAAAAAGCGCCCTTGTGGCGCTTTTTTTATTTTATCGATAGCCACAATTAATAAAAAATCAAATCGGATTTCACTATCTAATCCGTGATTATCTAAGATGAATCCGATGGAAGCTTTCTGTTTTCACTCGGTTTTTTAGCCGTTTTTGTACAATTCGATGCTTCTTTGAGCGAACGATCAAAAATAAGTGCATTCCCATCAAAAAAATATTCTCAACATAAAAAACTTTGTGTAATACTTGTAACGCTACATGGAGATTAACTCAATCTAGAGGGTATTAATAATGAATCGTACTAAACTGGTACTGGGCGCGGTAATCCTGGGTTCTACTCTGCTGGCAGGTTGCTCCAGCAACGCTAAAATCGATCAGCTGTCTTCTGACGTTCAGACTCTGAACGCTAAAGTTGACCAGCTGAGCAACGACGTGAACGCAATGCGTTCCGACGTTCAGGCTGCTAAAGATGACGCAGCTCGCGCTAACCAGCGTCTGGACAACGCAGCTACTAAATACCGCAAGTAATAGTATCTGTGTAATAGAAATGGCGCACATTGTGCGCCATTTTTTTTGCCCCTAATTTCCTTCCCTGTTATTGCGTAATACGCACCTCTGCGCCCTCTCCCGGCGCGCCATTCTGTGCAGACTTCACTTCCGCTCCATTGTTAACGACCGAGGCTTGCCCGGCAGTCACGGTGACCGGATAGCCCGCGCGGCGGTACAACGCTCTTTCCACCAGGCTGTTATCCACGGCGTTACTGTCTTTAAACTGGGTAAAACCGGCTGGCAGCACATACGGCATGGTCTGGACGTTTTGCTCCTCTTCCGGCGACAGCGGTCGGTGCACCTCGACATACCGCATGCCGTTCGGCTCAATCGAATATTTTATCGGCTCATTAATCACCCTGACCGGCGTACCTGTACGGACCTGGGCAAACAGTGCTTTGATATCCGGCGCGTTCATACGAATACAACCAGAACTCACGCGCAGGCCCACGCTGTCCGGCGCGCTGGTGCCATGGATCAGGTATTCACCGTTTCCATACGCCAGACGCAGTGCAAAGCGTCCTAACGGGTTATTTGGCCCGGCGGGTACTACCGGCGGTAATGTGATGCCGCGCTCCAGAGAGCGTTTACGGATGCCTGCTGTAGGGGTCCAGGTCGGATTGGGGATTTTCTGCCCAACCCGGGTTTCCATTACCGGCGTTTCCAGCCCCTGCAAACCGATACCAATCGGGAATACCTGAACAATATTCTCTCCCGGCGGGAAGTAATACAGACGTAATTCCGCCAGATTCACAATAATGCCTTCGCGTGGCGCATCCGGCAGCAGTAATTGCGAGGGAATAGTAATCAGCGTTCCAGGTTTAGGTACGGGGGCAATAGTATTGTTGGCTTCAAGGATCAGCATTGCGGCGGTATCAAACTTACGGGCTATCGCCTGGAGGTTTTTATCGCCTTCCTGCACGGTGTAGGTTTGGTTTTGCCCAACAAGACGGCTGTTCGCCTGGGGCAAAGGATAATCGACCGCCCATGCGGCCTGAATAGCGCTGTAAGCGCCGATTAGCATTAACGTAATAACAGACGCGCGTTTCATACTCACTCACCCCCCTGGCGTTCTTGCCGGACGGCGACAAGCGCCCGATCCGGCCTACGAGTCACTGCGTTGCCCTACACGAACGCTTTCAAGACGGTCTGAAAGTTGACGTGTTTTATCAGTTTAGCTAAGAGTTGCAGCTTTGGCGCGAATCGCCCGAATCATCGCCTCCAGCCCCTGTGACCGGGACGGTGTGAGATGCTGTGCGAGCGCCATTTTTTCAAACCACGGACGCACATCAAAATTCACAATATCCTGAGCCGTCATGCGGTCATACAGAATGAATACCACAGCGATAAGCCCTTTCACAATTGCCGCATCGCTGTCGCCTTGTAATTCAATAATACCTTCGCCATTCTGACGCATAACAATCCATACCTGACTTTGACATCCCTGGATGCTATTTTCCGCATTACGATCGTCGTCGTTTAATGCCGGCAGACGCTGACCCAGTTCAATAATGTACAGATATTTCTCTTCCCAATTCGCGCAACGCAGAAAATTACGCAACAACTTTTCTTTGTCCGGTAGCGCAGCCATAACGCCTCCCTGTTATCCCAGTAAGTGATGAATACGCTTGAGACCCGTTACCAGGCGATCCACTTCTTCGTGGGTGTTGTACATGGCGATCGACGCACGACACATAGCGGGAACGTTGTAGTAGGCCATCAGTGGCATAGCACAGTGATGTCCCGTCCGCACGGCGATCCCATAGTTATCGAGAAAACTCCCGACGTCATAGGCGTGATGTTTGCCGAGGTTAAACGCAATCACCCCCAGGCGGTTATCCGGACCGTAAAGCGTCAAATCCGGCACTTCCGCCAGTTGTTCCAGCGCATAGCGCATCATGAACTGTTCATATTCGCTGATTTCAGTAAGCCCCAGCGCTGAAACGTACTCAATCGCCGCGCCAAGCCCAATAATGCCCCCGGTGTTTGGCGTTCCGGCTTCAAACCGCCAGGGGGCTTTGGCCCACGTCGTCCCCTGGCTCAGGCTTACTGTCGCAATCATCGAACCACCGCCTTCCCAGGGTGGCATTTCCTGCAGCAGCGACTCTCTGGCATACAGAACGCCAATACCGGTTGGCCCGTAAAGCTTGTGTCCGGAGAAAACATAGAAATCGCAATCCAGCGCCTGCACATCCACCTGATGATGCATAACCGCCTGTGCGCCATCCACCAGCACTTTTGCGCCGTATTGATGCGCCAGCTCAATCATCTCACCCAACGGGTTTTCCGTGCCCAGCACATTAGATACGTGGGTAATCGACAGCAGTTGCGTGCGATCGTCAAACAGCGTCGGTAGCGTTTCCAGCTGCAACGTACCGTCTGCATTGAGTGGAATAACGCGCAGTTCTGCGCCTACGCGGGTACACAGCATCTGCCAGGGTACAATATTGGCGTGATGCTCCATTTCGCTGATGATAATGTTATCGCCCGCCCGCACATTGCTGCTGCCCCAACTGTTCGCCACCAGGTTGATACCTTCCGTGGTACCACGCACGAACACCAGCTCTTCAGCTGAACGGGCGTTAATAAACAGCGAGGCGAGCTTGCGTACATTCTCCATTTTTTCTGTGGCCTGCGCGCTCAGCGTATGGATCCCGCGGTGGACCGCTGCATAGCCATGACGGTAAAATTCGGCTTCGGCATCAATCACCTGATTAGGCTTTTGCGCGCTGGCGGCGCTGTCCAGATAGGCTAGCGGTAAACCGTTCACTTCACGCGCCAGGACCGGAAAATCGGCCCGCACTTTTTCAATGGGAAATGTCATGCTACGCCTCCCGGCAAGCGTTGGGCGATCCGCGCCAGTACCAATTGTTTCAGCGTTTCCTCGCCCAGGGCTTCCGTTAGCTCAGCGGCAAACGCATAGAGAATCATTTGTTGAGCATCCTGCTGGCCGATCCCGCGTGAACGCAGATAGAACATCTGCTCATCGTCAATCCGCCCTACCGTCGCTCCGTGACTGCATTTCACGTCGTCGGCATAGATTTCCAGCTGTGGCTTGGTGTCCACTTCTGCCAGTCTACCGAGCAGCAAATTATTGTTGGTCATCTGACCATCGGTTTTAATAGCGTGCTGGGCGACGTTGATCAGGCCATTAAATACCGCCCGGCCCTTATCGCTGACAATCGTTTTATGCAGCTGGCGGCTGTTGCAATATCCTTTGTTATGCGCAAGCCAGGTCCGGGTATCGCAGACTTCATTTTTCACTGGCATCGCCAGGCTGTTAAGCCG
Organism: Citrobacter sp. Ce104; assembly: GCF_030334595.1. NCBI lineage: Bacteria > Pseudomonadati > Pseudomonadota > Gammaproteobacteria > Enterobacterales > Enterobacteriaceae > Citrobacter > Citrobacter sp. Ce104. The sequence continues at coordinate 143,428 of NZ_JAOWDP010000069.1, read as the reverse complement.
AAGCGTGGTGTTTTCACCATTAAGCTGGGTGCTGGTGTTATGGCGCAACACCGCAGCACCGAGTAAAAAGCTGTGGCTGGCGGCGGTGGCATCTGCGCCCAATTGAATATCGTTATGGGCGAAATGGTGGCTGAGCGAATTCTCAAATGCCAGTTTGATATGGCGCAAATGCGCATTCGCCGCGACGTTCATGGTTAAACGAGCACCGGTAAAATGGCGAAGCTCGCTTAGGCTTACATAGTATTCAATGACGGTGGCTTCAGCGCCTTCCGCCAGCTCCAGATGGTGGCGGTAGTGCGCTGTATTCACCTCATCGCCCGTCAGTCCCTGAGTAATGTGCAGCAGCAGCAACGGTTTCGCGGGGCACTGGTTACGCTTCACCTGAATGTGCGTTACGCTGCGGGACAGGCTTTCCGTCAGGTGCAGAAAGACTTCCGGTTGTACAGCCGCAGGCAGCGCCTGGCGCACATCGTCAACGACAATCTCAAAACCGCTACCCTCCGCGCTGTCGCTGAGCGTCGGAGAGAATTGCCCGTCGACAAACACCAGTCGGACAGCATCAATAGCCGGCGCTAACGCTTCACACTGGGCTGACGTTATTTCAGCGACATGGCTGACAAACTGGCTGTTGGTTAATCCCTCCAGCGGCGTGTATTTCCAGTCCTCATGCTTACGCGTTGGCAGTCCCAGACGTAGCATCTGTTGCAGATGCTGCTGGGCATGATGCGAGCGCGTCTCCCCTTGCGTCTCAAACAGATGATGCCACTGTTGCAGCACGTTACTGCTGTTCGCTAAGCCAGCCATAACCTTGCTCCTCCAGTTGTTTGACCAGCGAGAAATCGCCAGACTTCACAATTCGCCCCTGGTAGAGAACGTGAACATAATCGGGTTTGATATAGTCCAGGATGCGCTGATAGTGGGTGACGATAATGAATGAACGTTGCCCATCGCGCAGCGAGTTCACGCCATCGGCGACGATTTTCAGCGCGTCGATATCCAGCCCGGAGTCCGACTCGTCAAGAATGCACAGTTGAGGCTCCAGTACCGCCATTTGCAAAATGTCATTACGCTTTTTCTCGCCGCCGGAGAAACCGACGTTTACCGAACGCGTCAGCAGATCTTCCGGCATCTTCAACAACGCGATTTTCTCTTCCATCAGATCCTGGAAGTCAAACCTGTCCAGCGACTCCTCGCCACGGTAGCTGCGCACCGCATTCAGCGCCGTTTGCAGGAAAAACTGATTACTGACCCCGGGGATTTCCACCGGATACTGAAATGCCATAAAGATCCCTTCACCGGCCCGGTCTTCCGGTGACAGTTCCAGTAAATCTTTACCGTTGAATTCTACCGTCCCGCCGGTGACTTCGTAGTCATCACGTCCGGCCAGCGTGGCGGAAAGCGTACTTTTCCCGGAACCGTTCGGTCCCATAATGGCGTGGACTTCTCCGGGGCGAATCTCAAGGCTGAGACCACGCAGGATCGCCTTATCTTCCACACTGACCTGTAAATCTTTGATGCTTAGCATGTGCTTTCCTTAAATTTTTAACCGACGCTGTGTTCAAGGCTTATGGCGAGCAGTTTTTGCGCTTCCACGGCAAATTCCAGCGGCAGTTCAGAGAACACGTCTTTACAGAAACCATTCACGATCATCGAAATGGCATCCTCTTCGCTGATGCCGCGCTGCAGGCAGTAAAACAGCTGGTCTTCACCAATACGCGACGTTGTGGCTTCGTGCTCAAGCTGGGCGCTATTGTTACGACACTCGACATACGGGAAGGTGTGCGCCCCACAATCCGCGCCGATCAGCATCGAATCGCATTGGGTATAGTTGCGGGCATTGGTGGCGGTCGGCATGATCTTCACCAAACCGCGATAGCTGTTCTGGCTGTGTCCGGCGGAGATCCCTTTCGAGATAATGGTCGATTTGGTGTTCTTGCCGATGTGGATCATCTTGGTGCCGGTATCGGCCTGCTGGTGACCACTGGTTAGCGCAACGGAATAGAATTCGCCGATAGAGTTGTCGCCACGCAGAATGCAGCTTGGGTATTTCCACGTAATGGCTGAGCCGGTTTCCGACTGCGTCCACGACATTTTGCTGTTTTCACCTTCGCACAGAGCGCGCTTGGTAACGAAGTTTAAAATGCCGCCGGTGTTACCATCGCCAGGGAACCAGTTTTGTACCGTCGAGTATTTCACTTCGGCATCTTTGTGGATGATGACTTCCACCACCGCGGCATGCAGTTGGTAGCTGTCACGCACCGGGGCTGAACAGCCTTCGATATAGCTGACGTAGCTGCCCTCATCCGCAACCAGAATGGTGCGTTCAAACTGCCCGGTTTTTTCCGCATTGATACGGAAATAGGTCGACAGTTCCATTGGGCAACGCACACCTTTCGGTACATAGATAAACGTACCGTCGGATGCCACCGCCGCATTCAGCGCGGCAAAGAAATTGTCATTACCTGGTACGACCGTGCCCAGATACTGTTTTACCAGCTCAGGGTGATCGTGAATCGCCTCACCGAACGAACAGAAAATAATGCCCTGTTCCGCCAGTTTGTCACGATAGGTGGTCGCTACCGACACCGAGTCAAAAATGGCATCAACCGCCACCTCTTTGCCTTCGCGGACCGGCACGCCAAGCTGTTCAAATGCGTCCTCAACCTCTTTGCTTAAAAACGCATTCGCCCCCGTTTGCTGTACCGCTCCCGGCTCAGATGCGCAGGTTTCATCGCAATTGCCGCAGGACGGCGCGGAGTAATAGCTATACTCCTGGTAATTCAGTTTGTCGTAATGCGCTTTCAGCCAGTGCGGCTCTTCCATGGAGAGCCATGCGTTAAAGGCATTCAGGCGAAATTCCAGCATCCAGTCGGGTTCATTTCGTTTTGCCGAAATCGCACGCACGACATCTTCGTTGATCCCTTTCGCCAGCTCATCAGTTTGCAGTTGGGTGAAGAAGCCCTCTTTATAATTAAGGTGCCCGCCAGCCCAGGTGTTGACATCGTCAGTTGCTTCAGTATTACGAGACATAGTACCGCCTATACCCCAAAACTTTCGCCACAGCCGCATTCGTTCTGGGCTTTCGGGTTATGAAATTTAAATAACTGATTTAATCCTTCGCGAACGAAATCGACCTCTGTACCGTCGATAAACGGCATCGCCTGTAACGGCACATAAAGTCTGGCGCCATCCGTTTCAAACAACAGATCGTCTTTTTGGACCTCGCGGACGGTGTCCAGCACGTAGCCGAATCCCGCACATCCCGTTTGCTTCACGCCTAAACGCACGCCCAACATGTCGGGTTGCTTTGCTACCAGCTCACGGATATGCGCCGCAGCCGCTGGCGTTAACGTCAGTCCACGCCAGGCAAAATCGTCCGGGTTAAATGTTCCTGAATGCAATTCCATAGAGTTACCTCGAGTCACTAGCTTTGAAGCTATAACACCATGTTAGTGATAATGATTATCACTTCAACCCCTCAACAGCAGGGGCATTCGGGTTAATCGCCCTTTTTGACTACTTTTACTAAGCATAGACCCTGCAGCGTGGGTTTACAGGGATGGAATTTTTTGTTCAATACATTGATTAACAATAGATTATAAAAATCCAATCGTTCAGGCAGGTCAAATATTAAAAGATGTATAGATAATGTCTATTTAAGGGATAGGTGGGGATGACCGAAGGGAAATACAATTCTAATAATGAACAAACAAAAAACCCTTAAGTCTGCTTGCTGGCAGGCTTAAGGGTTCCGGCCCCATCCGGCGCTTATCTCCGGCACTCACGATGGCTTAGCTCTTGAAGGGGCGATAAGAAGAATCTCATACACTGAACAGTTTTTTTTAACACTAATGGCGGTTTGACTATTTTATAAGCACGTTTAGCCACCCGGTTAGCACTCTGGTTCACTAAGCGCATCCAGCAACAGGCGCAACCCTGCTGGCTGATGCTCTCGAGAAAGGTATAAACCATATATCGGCAGGCATTTAGGTTGAAGCTCGGGCAATAGTCTAATCAGTTTTCTCTGTGCCAGCCCTTCCCGCGCCTCCAGTTCAGGCACCAACGCAACGCCTATTCCCGCCAACGCTGACTCACAAAGTAGCGAAGAGATCCCGGCGCTCAAATTACCTCTGATTGCAGCAGAGACAGCCTGGCCCTGGGCATCCAGAAAGTGCCAGGATTTTCCAGCAAAACCGCTGTAGTAGAGACAATTATGCTGCGTAAGATCATCGATAGTCTCTGGAGTGCCATGCTGATGCAGATAATCAACAGACGCACAGAGCACCGATTTACAGTCGCCAAGGCGACGGGCGATAGTCCCTGGCTCGGGGTTTTCCGTTATACGGATCGCCACATCGATACGTTCTCCCACGAGGCTTACCGGTTGGTTATTGATCTCCACCTCGATACGCAGTTGCGGATACCTAGCCAGAAAAGCGGGCAGAACCGGCGCTAAGATATGCAAGGCAGTAAAATGTGCACAGGCCACACGTAACGTGCCGGACGGCGTTTGTGCGGCGCTGGCGGCGCCAATATCCAGCGAAAGTTGCGCCAGAGAACGTGTTTTCAGTAATGCCTCTTCACCCGCTGGCGTGATCGTCAAACGGCGCGACGAACGATGGATAAGCCTTGTCCCCGCCCATTTCTCCATCTCGTCGAGATATCGACTGACCATCGGGCGCGACAACCCCAATGCGCGCGCGGCGGCACTCAGACTGCCCAAATCACAGATATGGTTGAATACCGTTGCCGCCATCACTCTGTCCATTGCATCCCATCCGATCGTTTTATGAAACTCAGCATGTCCTAATGAGGGAATTCTAACAGATACGAATATGCTTAAAATACGGGGACTATCAAAAGACAATTCCCTGCATAAGGTTACCTGGTATGAAAGTTAAATCTCTGGCCCTGTTATTACCTCTGTTTGCGTCTTCAGCTTTTGCCGCACCGCTACAGCTCGACGTCTATAATCCGCAGGATAAGGCTATTTTCCCAGTCTCTTCGACGCTGGTGTCTGGCCCCAAAGAGGCGATTTTGTTTGACGCCCAGTTCAGCACCAAAGATGGCGAACAACTGGTGCAGATGATTCGCGCCAGCGGTAAAACGCTGAAGGCTATCGTGATCACTTCCGGCGATCCGGATTTCTATTTCGGTCTGCAGCCCATCGTCAACGCGTTCCCGCAGGTTAAAGTTCTGGCAACACCGCACGTAGTAGACCATATCCGCGCCACCAAAGAGGCTAAGCTGCAGTTCTGGGGCCCGCAAATGAAGGACGGCGCGCCAACATCGCTCACCGTTCCACAGGCGACCACGCAAACGCATTTCACGATTGATGGCGAAACGCTGGAACTGCGTCATCCTGACGATTATGCAGCCTATGTCTGGATCCCGGCGAACCGTGCCATTATTGGCGGGACCGGCGTGGCTTCCGGGATTCACGTCTGGACGGCGGATACACAATCTGCAGAACAACGTAGCGCATGGCGTAGCGTACTGAGCGAAATGCAGAATTTACAGCCTACTCAGGTAGTTCCGGGCCATTACATTGGCGAACGCCCTGCGGGCGATAAGGCCATTCGCTTCACACATGACTATTTACAGTCGTTTGAGCAGGCGTTGGGGGCGAAGAAAGGTTCAGACTATGTGATTAAAACCATGACCGCAGCATGGCCGGGTCTTGCGGACGCAAGTTCTCTGGAGCTAAGTGCGAAGGTTAATAGCGGTGAGATGAAGTGGTAATTAAGATCTAAGGCAAAAAATAACCCCGAACGCGTGTCGGGGTTTTATTACGATAAGCATACCGGAATCAATGAACGCCCATGCGCCAGGCAAAATAGATCTCTTCTTTCAATTCAGTTGAAGAGAGCGCCAACAGATCAGCAAACTCCAGCTCAAGTTGTTTCAGTCTTTTCAGGTACTGAGCCGGTGAAAGATCGGTTTTATCACGACGTAAAAATTCTATTGCCAGTTGGGCCGGGTCTAATTGGGTAGACATATCATCCTCGCTTGTGTTCAAAACCTGCACAGTATAACACATTCCCTGTGCAGATAATGACCAAAAGCAATATGCATCACAAAATTGCGGTTGTCAGACGCGACGTGCAGCACAATCGTCCCTGCTCATCGAAGATTTCGATTTGCCACACCTGATGACGAGAGCCGGTATATACCGCGCGACATACCCCTCTGACGCGCCCTTCCCGCGCGGAGCGAATATGGTTGGCGTTAACCTCCAGGCCCACGACTTTCTGTTCCCCCTGGGTACACAGGTAGCCAGCCACCGAACCAATACTTTCCGCCAGCACTACGGACGCGCCGCCGTGCAGCAAACCAAAAGGTTGTTTGGTACGGTGATCCACCGGCATCGTGGCTTCCAGCGTATCCTCGCCAATGTGCACAAAACGAATATCGAGCAGCCCCACCATGTTTCCTTCACCCATAGCATTGAGTGCCTCGAGTGTAACTTCACGTTTCCAGATCATCCTATAATCTCCAGCAGTGCCTGTAATGGATGGCGAACGCCCGTGCCTTCAACGCGTTTGACCTGGCTGCGACAGGAGTATCCAGTAGCCAGGCAACGGTTACGCGGCAATCGTTGCATTGCCTGGTGCCATGATAGCTCATAGATCCCCAGTGAATTCTGATGATTCTTCACTTCGTGACCATAAGTGCCCGCCATTCCACAGCAACCCACGCTGACGTTCTCCAGTCTGGCGCCAAAGCGCGCAAAGATAGCCGCCCACTGCGCAGGCGCGCCCGGCAGGGCCGTCACCTCAGTACAGTGTCCAAAGAAGTACCACGGTTCGCCGCCGATTGTGACTGCCGGCTGTGACTCCAGGACTGTCGATAACCATTCGTTAGCCAGCAGCACATGGAAATCACCCCGCTGTTCCCCGAGCGCCAGCTTGTATTCATCGCGATAACAGAGCACCAGCGCCGGATCGACCCCCACCATCGGAATGTTCAGCTTCGCCACCCGGTTGAGAAACTCGGATGTCTTTTTCGCTGTTTTGGCAAAACGGTTTAAAAAGCCCTTAATATGCTGAGCTTTGCCGTTTGGCGAGAAAGGCAGCAATACCGGCTGCAGACCCAACTTTTCAACCAGGCGTATAAAATCAGCCACCACCTGCGCATCGTAATAGCTGGTGAACGGGTCCTGCACCACCAGCACCGTACGGGCTTTTTGCTCAATGCTGAGCAACTCGAGCTGTTCCAGCGTCATATTGGCGGAACGATGACCAACCATCTGACGTTGAAGCGATGGCGCAGACAAAAGCGGTAAATCGACCATACCGATGTGCTTTTTAGCCAGATTCCGCACCAGCGGCTGGTTGATGAAAAAGTTAAACGTTTTGGGCGCCCGCGCCATTAACGGCGCATAACTCTCAACGGTCGCCACCATATGATCGCGCAACGGTCGCAGATAACGCGTGTGGTACATTTGCAGGAAGCGCGAGCGGAATTCCGGGACATCGATTTTAATCGGACACTGTGTGGAACAGGCTTTACACGCCAGACAGCCGGACATTGCCTCTTTTACTTCGTGCGAGAAATCGTATTCACCCTTGCGCGCATGCCAGCTGTTGCGGGTACGGGCAATCAGCGTACGTAAACTGGCGCGTTTTTCCGGTAGCTCTTTCTCCAGCTGTACCGGGTCAATCCCGCGATCGGCCAGCAGACGCAGCCATTCACGCACCAGCGTGGCCCGCCCCTTCGGTGAATGAATACGGTTGAGGCTGATTTTCATCGACGGACACATGGGGCTTTTCGCATCGAAGTTAAAGCACAATCCGTTACCGTTACACTCCATCGCCCCGCGCCACTCCTGGCGTACGGCCAGCGGGATCTGACGGTCATACGTTCCGCGCTTCACCGCGTCCACTTTCATCATCGGCGCATCTACACCTTCAGGTGGACAGATTTTCCCCGGATTCAGCCGGTTTTGCGGATCAAAGACCGATTTTACTTTACGCAGTTCGCTATACAGCTCCTCACCGAAGAACGCCGGGCTGTATTCTGCACGAAAACCTTTTCCATGCTCGCCCCAAAGCAGTCCGCCATATTTTGCCGTCAACGCGACGACATCGTCAGAAATGCGTTTCATCAGCACTTCCTGCTGCGGGTCGCACATATCCAGCGCGGGTCTGACGTGCAGCACGCCTGCGTCTACGTGACCAAACATGCCGTAACTGAGACCATGGCTATCGAGCAGCGCGCGGAACTCGGCAATATAGTCAGCCAGATGTTCAGGCGGGACGCACGTATCCTCGGCAAACGGAATCGGCTTCGCGGCACCTTTAGCATTCCCCAGCAAACCAACGGCTTTTTTACGCATAGCGTAAATTCGTTCTACACCCGCCAGTTCGGTACATAGCTGCCAGCCAATGACGCCCGCTTCCTGACGAGCGATTAAGCCATCCAGACGTTCACACAGTGCGCTGACCTGCGAATCAATCAATGCTTCGTCGTCACCGGCAAACTCCACAATGTTCAGACCCAGCATCTCTTTATCAGGAACATCGGTAATCAATTCACTTACCGAGTGCCAGACGATATCTTCCCGCGCCAGATTAAGCACTTTAGAGTCGACGGTTTCTACCGACAGCGCGCGAGCTTCCACCATCACCGGGGCATTACGCAACGCCGAGTCGAAAGAGTCGTACTTAACGTTAACCAGTTGTCTGACTTTGGGCAGCGGCGTGATGTCCAGACGGGCTTCGGTGATAAACGCCAGCGTACCTTCAGAGCCGGTAAGAATGCGGGTTAAATCAAATTCGGTCATCTCATCGTTAAAGACGTGCCGTAGATCGTAACCGGTCAGGAAGCGATTAAGTTTGGGGAATTTATCAATGATCAACTGTCGGTTATCGCGGCAACGCTCATAAACCGTCTTGTAGATGCGGCCAATAGTGGTATTGCTGTTACCCAGCGTTTGGGCAAGTTCGACCGGCATTGGCTGAGTATCAAGAATATCGCCGCCCATCAGCACCGCGCGGATACCCAGCACGTGATCGGAGGTTTTACCGTAAACCAACGAACCTTGTCCGGATGCGTCGGTATTGATCATCCCCCCCAACGTTGCCCGGTTACTGGTGGATAATTCGGGAGCAAAGAAATAGCCGTAAGGTTTCAGAAACTGGTTGAGCTGGTCTTTAATCACCCCAGCTTCGACCCGCACCCAGCCTTCCTGCACATTGATTTCTATAATGCGGCTCATATAGCGGGACATATCAACAATAATGCCCTGATTCAGCGCCTGACCGTTGGTCCCGGTGCCGCCGCCGCGCGGGGTAAAAATCAGCGAAGAGAAAAGAGGTTCCGCCGCCAGACGGGCGATCAGCGCCACATCTGCGGTTGAACGCGGGAAAACAACAGCATCAGGAAGCAGCTGATAAATACTGTTATCCGTCGACATTGTCAGGCGATCGGCATAGCTCGTTGCCGTATCGCCCGTAAATCCTTGCTGCTCCAGCGCCTGCAAAAAATTGAGCACCAGTTGAACGACACCTGGCGCCTGAGAAATTTGTGGAATCATTATAGTGACCCTTTCCTGCGGTCTGTGTTGTGAATTTAATCGTTTGCGTGTTGCTTTGTTTGTTGTATCACATTTTTTTCTAATACGCTCAGCAGATTTACAGGCAGAATCCGCCTGTTCAAAACCGCTGAAATTGCTCATCATTACAGGGTGTCATTTAAGTGTTCACGTCGCGTCAACGTTCTGGCGCAAAGACAAAGGTGAAAAGTATTTATGGTAAATTTCCGTCAGCCCAGGGATATTGCACAAGTGCTGCTATCGGTGCTGTTTTTAGCCATCATGATTGTGGCCTGTCTCTGGATTGTTCAACCCTTTATCCTCGGTTTTGCATGGGCAGGTACGGTGGTCATTGCAACCTGGCCGATCCTGCTACGCTTACAAAAATTACTTTGGGGACGCCGCTCACTGGCCGTGCTGGTAATGACCCTGCTGCTGGTGCTGTTGTTTATCATTCCTATCGCGCTGCTGGTTAATAGCATTGTTGATGGCAGCGGGCCGTTGATCCATGCCGTAACCGCTGGCGATATGACGTTGCCGGATCTGGCGTGGTTGAACAGTATTCCGTTGGTCGGTGCCAAAATGTATGCCGCATGGCACAGCCTGCTGGATATGGGCGGCTCGGCCATCATGGCCAAGGTTCGTCCTTATATTGGCACGACGACAACCTGGTTTGTCGGACAGGCTGCGCATATTGGTCGCTTTATGATGCACTGTGGTCTGATGCTGCTGTTCAGCGCCCTGCTGTACTGGCGCGGTGAACAGGTGGCGTTAGGTATTCGCCATTTTGCTTGTCGCCTGGCATCCAAACGCGGCGATGCTGCCATTCTGCTGGCAGCGCAGGCCATTCGCGCCGTCGCTTTAGGTGTTGTGGTCACCGCCCTGGTGCAGGCTGTTCTTGGCGGCATTGGTCTGGCGGTAACCGGCGTGCCGTATGCCACGCTGCTGGCGGTATTGATGATCCTGTCATGCCTGATCCAACTAGGGCCGTTACCGGTGCTGGTACCGGCCATTATCTGGCTGTACTGGACGGGGGATTCTACCTGGGGCACCGTGCTGCTGGTGTGGAGCGGCGTGGTCGGTACACTGGATAACGTTATTCGCCCGATGCTGATTCGCATGGGCGCCGATTTGCCGCTGATCCTGATTCTCTCTGGGGTCATCGGCGGACTGATTGCTTTCGGTATGATTGGTCTGTTCATCGGCCCGGTAGTACTGGCCGTCTCCTGGCGTCTGTTCTCAGCCTGGGTAAACGAAGCCCCTGCACCAGGCAGCAATCCGGATGAAATCCTCGAAGAAATTGCTGAAATGGAACGCAATAAGTAATCCCACTTCAGGCGGCACGGCCGCCTGATTGTTTAACAATGCTAATCAGTTCCTTTCCCTTACTGTATTGGACTGAACCCCGCCCCTCTTTAAATACTCATTTGTGTCGCAAATTCTTTACAGTTTTTAAACTATTGAGATGAATCTGATCGACGTAAAAAACCAGTATGCCTACTATTAGCCCATGGCTTTAGATCAACACATTGATTTATAAGCATGGAAATCCCCTGAGTGAAACAACGAATTGCTGTGTGTAGTCTTTGCCCATCTCCCACGATGGGCTTTTTTTTGTCCTTCGCACGCTCTACCACCCGCCTAACCGCTCCACACGTCCACTTCCCCGTTGATGAACAAATAATATTGCACAAGATACTGTGACTCTCTTCAAGCCGAAATATCCACAGCAATGTTATTACTATTCCACCGTCTTTGATGAGGTTATCAAATAATGAACGCATTAGAACTCCAGGCTTTCCGCCATATTTTTGCTATGACGGTAGAAGAAAGCGCTATGTATATCTCGCGGGATCATAATGTTGCCGCCTGGCATCAATGGGAAAGTGGCGAAAGGGAAATCCCGGAAGATATCACGCGAATTTGTGCAGAAATGAAGGCCATGAGAAAGTTAAGAATTAACGCAATTATCGACAAAATAAATAATCGTATCGGTAATAACACCATGCGTTTTTTCCCCGATTTCATCTCTTTTCAGACGGTTTATCAGCACGATAATTTTCTTGACTGGAAAATCTACCAATCTGCTGCTGCAGAGCTGTATGCCCACGACCTTGAGCGTTTGTGTTAAGAGACAGCAACACCACTCTCATTTAGCCTCTTCGCTGAGTAACATATTATGAAAAATACCTATTTCTCCACTGCGATAGGGCTGTACTTTAATTACCTGGTACACGGCATGGGGGTGATTCTGATGAGCCTCAATATGTCTGCACTGGAACAACAGTGGCAGACCAATGCCGCGGGTGTTTCAATTGTTATTTCCTCACTCGGCATTGGCCGTTTAAGCGTCTTACTGGTGGCAGGCATGCTCTCAGATCGCTATGGCCGCAGACCGTTTATTATTTTCGGCATGACCTGCTACCTGATTTTCTTTGTCGGTATCGTCAATACTCACAGTATTTACATTGCCTATGCATTTGGGTTTTTGGCAGGAATGGCAAACAGTTTTCTCGATGCCGGTACATACCCCAGCCTGATGGAGGCGTTTCCCCGCACACCCAGCACGGCCAATATTTTAATTAAAGCGTTCGTCTCCAGTGGCCAGTTTCTACTGCCTATGATTATCAGTCTACTGGTGTGGGCTAAACTTTGGTTTGGCTGGTCCTTCCTGCTGGCTGCAACCATTATGTTATTCAACGGTGTGTTTTTGTTTCGCTGTCGGTTTCCGCCACATCCCGGGCCTGATATCGTCATCAGAACACAACCTGCAAAACAAGAAACCGCACAGCCTGAACATCAATGCTCCTTGCTCGACCTTGCCAGTTATACCTTATACGGCTATATCGCCATGGCGACATTTTATCTGGTGAGCCAGTGGCTGGCACAATACGGACAGTTTGTCGCCGGGATGTCCTATACGTTATCGATCAAACTCTTAAGCATTTACACGTGCGGTTCCCTGTTGTGCGTTTTGATTACTGCCCCACTGGTACGCAAAGCAGCACGCGCGACATCGTTATTGATGCTGTACACGTTCATTTCATTTTGCGCCCTGCTCATGGTGTGTCTGCATCCAACAACCTACGTGGTCATCGTCTTCGCGTTTGTCATCGGTTTTTCTTCAGCCGGAGGCGTGGTGCAAATCGGTTTAACGCTGATGGCGGCACGCTTTCCGCAGGCAAAGGGCAAAGCCACCGGGATTTACTACAGCGCAGGCAGCATAGCCACTTTTACCATCCCGTTGATTACAGCGAAACTTTCCGAGATTAGCATCGCTCACATCATGTGGTTTGATACCGCCATAGCCGCTGTAGGTTTTCTGTTGGCGCTGTTTATTGGTTATCGCAGCAACATCGCGTCAAAGCATCAATTAAAAATGACTCAAGTCGCAGAATAACGCGGATGCAATATTGTTCCTCATACCTGCAAAATAATTGACTGCATTTTTAAAATTTCAGCAAAAAGTGGGCGCAGAGTATTAAATTCACAATTTGACATGCAACATCCCTGGTAAGTTAAACGCCATGCTATGTAGGCCCAATAGTTACCACCCGGTATATTATTCACAAGGTCGCCGCAATTTAAACTAAACCGACGAGCACAGAACAATTTTAAAATCCGCAAGGAGTTGTGAAAATGTCTCAAAACAAGACCTTTACTACGCCATTTCTTTTGGCGATAAGCTGTATTTATTTAAGTTATTTTTTACACGGCATTAGCGTCATTACATTGGCGCAAAATATGAGCTCGCTTGCAGAAAAATTCTCCACCGACAATGCCGGGATTGCCTATTTAATTTCCGGCATTGGTCTTGGTCGATTAGTGAGTATTTTATTCTTTGGGGTGCTCTCAGACAAATTTGGTCGGCGGGCAATCATTCTGTTAGGTGCGATTCTGTACATGCTGTTTTTCTTCGGTATTCCCGCCAGCCCGAATCTGATGATTGCCTTTATTCTGGCTGTTTGCGTCGGTGTGGCAAACTCGGCGCTGGATACAGGCGGCTATCCGGCATTGATGGAGTGTTTCCCTAAGGCATCTGGATCCGCTGTTATCCTGGTTAAAGCGATGGTCTCGTTTGGGCAGATGGTCTACCCCATCGTCGTCAGCACCATGCTGCTCAATCATATCTGGTACGGCTATGCGGTCATTATCCCGGGCGTATTGTTTGTCATCATCACCTTAATGTTGCTAAGAAGTCGCTTCCCCAGCCAGATGGTGGATGCGGGCATTGCAAAAGAACTCCCCCAGATGAACAGTAAACCGTTGGTCTGGCTGGAAGGCGTGGCATCCGTCATGTTCGGGGTAGCCGCATTTTCGACCTTTTACGTCATCGTTGTCTGGATGCCGAAATACGCGATGGCATTTGCCGGTATGGCAGAAGCCGACGCGCTAAAAACCATCTCTTACTACAGCATGGGATCGCTGGTCTGCGTGTTTATTTTTGCAGCGCTGCTTAAGAAAATGGTTCGACCTATTTGGGCGAATGTCTTTAACGCCGGACTGGCAACCGTCACCGCCGCCATTATCTATTTATATCCATCTCCATTGGTGTGTAACGCCGGTTCATTTCTGATTGGGTTCTCTGCAGCAGGGGGGATTTTACAGCTCGGCGTTTCGGTGATGTCAGAGTTTTTTCCCAGGAGCAAAGCCAAAGTTACCAGTATTTATATGATGATGGGTGGCGTCGCCAACTTTATTATCCCATTAATCACCGGATACCTTTCTAACATTGGCCTGCAGTACATCATTTTGCTGGACCTCGCATTCGCTTTGCTGGCCTTCGTCACCGCCATCATCGTTTTTATTCGTTACTACCGCGTATTTGATATTCCCCAAAATGATGTGCGGTTGGGCGAACGTTATTTTCAATAAATTATTCAGAAGGAGTATCAAATGGACGTAACTGCAAAATATGAACTGATTGGTCTGATGGCCTACCCTATCAGACATAGTCTGTCGCCTGAAATGCAAAACAAGGCATTAGAAAAAGCAGGATTGCCTTTTACTTACATGGCATTTGAAGTTGATAACTCAACGTTTGCTAACGCAATTGCCGGGCTGAAAGCCTTAAAGATGCGCGGTACCGGAGTCTCTATGCCCAACAAACAGCTGGCATGCGAATATGTTGATGAATTAACGCCTGCAGCCAAACTGGTCGGCGCGATCAATACTATCGTCAATGACGATGGTTACCTGCGCGGCTACAATACCGATGGCACCGGTCATATTCGGGCAATCAAGGAAAGCGGTTTCGATATCAGAGGTAAAACCATGGTACTGTTGGGCGCAGGCGGCGCGTCAACGGCCATTGGCGCCCAGGCAGCGATTGAAGGCATCAAAGAAATCAAACTCTTCAACCGCCAGGATGAGTTCTTTGCCAAAGCGCAAGAATTCGCCAAACGTGTCAATGAGAATACCGACTGCGTGGTCACCGTTATCGATCTCGACGATCGACAGGCTTTTGCTGACGCACTGGCCAGTGCAGATATTTTGACCAACGGTACGAAAGTGGGCATGAAACCGCTGGAGAACGACTCTCTCGTAACCGACGTTACCCTGCTGCGACCGGACCTGCTGGTAACTGAATGCGTTTACAACCCGCATATGACCAAATTATTGCAGCAGGCACAACTTGCCGGTTGCAAAACGATTGATGGTTACGGCATGTTGTTATGGCAAGGGGCTGAACAGTTCAAACTCTGGACCGGGAAAGATTTCCCACTGGAGTATGTGAAACAGGTTATGGGTTTTGCAGCCTGACGGACAAGCATTTGTAATATATTAATAGGGTAATCGATGAAAACCGTAACCGTAAAAAACCTCGTGATTGGCGAGGGTGCGCCGAAGATCATTGTCTCGCTGATGGGTAAAGACATCGCAACGGTAAAAAGTGAAGCGCAGGCCTATCGAGAAGCGGATTTCGATATTCTGGAATGGCGCGTTGACCATTTCAGCGATATCTCCTCCATAGATGGCGTGCTGGAAGCTGCACGCGCCATCCGCGATGTAATGACTGACAAACCGCTGCTGTTTACCTTTCGTAGCGCTAAAGAAGGTGGTGAACAGGCGCTATCTGTTGAAAACTATATCGAGCTAAACCGTGCGGCAGTAGATAGCGGTCTGGTGGATATGATCGACCTGGAGCTTTTCACTGGTGATGAGTTGGTTAAAGCCACCGTCGAACATGCGCACGCTAAAAATGTCGCCGTCATTATGTCGAATCATGATTTCCATAAGACGCCAGCCGCACAAGAGATTATTCAACGTCTGCGTAAAATGCAGGAACTTGGCGCTGATATTCCTAAAATCGCCCTGATGCCGCAGAACACATCGGATGTATTGACCCTGCTTGGCGCCACGCTGGAAATGCAAGAACGCTATGCCGATCGGCCGATCATTACCATGTCAATGGCCAAAACAGGGGTGATTTCACGCCTGTCCGGTGAGGTTTTCGGTTCAGCGGCAACCTTTGGCGCGGTGAAAAAAGCCTCTGCCCCTGGGCAAATTTCGGTCACCGATCTACGTACCGTTTTGACCATATTGCATCAGGCGTAATAATAAAATTTATTCATATTAATATCAGTAATGCCCTGCCCCAGATATTCGCTCATTCACGAATATCGGGCAGCTGGCCGGACATTATTAAATAACTCAAATTATTATTGTCGAATATAGCGACAGGCTGTCGCACGCATATAATCTGGAGTTTACATGAAATTATTAAGACCAAAACGCATTGATGGTCGGGTACCCGTATTATCCGCAGCTGAAGCCATTAATTACATTCCTGATGAAGCAACGCTCTGTGTTTTAGGCGCAGGCGGAGGTATCCTCGAAGCAACGACATTAATTAACGCGCTGGCTGAAAAATATAAAAATGAACAGTCACCGCGAAACTTATCATTAATTAGCCCAACGGGGCTGGGTGACCGTGCAGACCGTGGAATTAGCCCGCTGGCACAGGAAGGTTTAGTCAAATGGGCATTATGCGGCCACTGGGGACAATCACCACGAATCTCCGACCTCGCTGAACAGAATATAATCGCCGCCTACAACTATCCTCAGGGCGTATTAACCCAGACCCTGCGTGCATCGGCAGCCCACCAGCCTGGCATTCTGAGTGAGATTGGTATCGGAACATTTGTCGATCCCCGCCAACAGGGCGGAAAACTGAATGAAGTGACCACCGACGATCTGATCAAGCTGGTGGAAATCGATAACAAAGAGTACCTCTATTACAAAGCCATTGCGCCAAACATCGCCTTTATTCGTGCCACCACCTGCGACAGCGAAGGCTACGCCACCTTTGAAGATGAAGTTATGTATCTCGATGCGCTGGTGATTGCCCAGGCCGTACACAACAACGGCGGCATCGTCATGATGCAGGTGCAAAAAATGGTGAAGAAAGCCACCCTGCACCCGAAAGCGGTACGTATCCCGGGCTATCTGGTCGATATTGTGGTCATCGACCCCGATCAAACTCAACTGTACGGCGGTGCGGCAGTTAACCGCTTTATCTCGGGCGATTTTGTCCTCGATGACAGCCAACAAACGCCTCTGGCGCTCAATCAGCGTAAACTGGTGGCTCGCCGCGCCCTGTTCGAAATGCGTAAAGGCGCGGTCGGCAACGTTGGCGTGGGTATCGCCGATGGTATAGGTCTCGTCGCGCGCGAAGAAGGCTGCGCTGACGACTTCATTCTGACGGTTGAGACTGGCCCGATAGGCGGTATTACCTCTCAGGGCATCGCTTTTGGCGCCAACGTCAACACTCGCGCAATTCTGGATATGACCTCTCAGTTTGACTTCTATCACGGTGGCGGGCTGGATGTATGCTATTTAAGCTTTGCTGAGGTGGATCGCCACGGCAACGTCGGCGTACATAAATTCAATGGCAAAATCATGGGTACTGGCGGTTTTATCGATATCAGCGCCACCTCGAAGAAAATAATATTTTGCGGCACATTAACTGCCGGAAGTCTGAAAACAGAAGTTGCCGATGGCAAATTAAATATCGTTCAGGAAGGACGGGTAAAAAAATTCGTCAATGAATTACCTGAAGTTACCTTCAGCGGGAAAATTGCCCTCGAGCGAGGGCTTGATGTGCGCTACATCACCGAGCGCGCTGTATTTACGTTAAAAGAAGATGGCCTTCATTTAATCGAGATTGCCCCAGGAGTCTCTTTACAGGAAGACATTCTGGACAAAATGGATTTTTCTCCGGTTATTTCCCCCGAGCTGAAACTGATGGACGAAAGATTATTTATCGACACCTCGATGGGTTTTGTATTACCCGATGCTGCCAATTAAAAGGAGTACCCTAATGGATTTTTCATTAACTGAAGAACAAGAACTGCTGCTTGCCAGCATTCGGGAACTGATTACCAGTAATTTCCCGGAAGAATATTTCCGTACCTGCGATCAGACGGCTACCTATCCGAAAGAGTTTATGCGCGCCCTTGCCGACAATGGTATTTCGATGCTGGGCGTTCCGGAAGAGTTCGGCGGTATCCCGGCAGATTACGTCACGCAGATGCTGGCGCTGATGGAAGTGTCCAAATGCGGCGCACCCGCTTTTTTAATAACGAACGGTCAGTGTATCCACAGTATGCGCCGTTTTGGCTCCGCCGAGCAGTTACGTAAAACGGCAGAAAGCACCATGGAAACGGGCGATCCGGCCTATGCACTGGCATTAACCGAGCCGGGAGCGGGTTCAGACAACAACAGCGCGACCACCAGCTACACTCGCAAAAATGGCAAGGTCTATCTCAACGGGCAAAAAACCTTTATCACCGGCGCGAAAGAGTACCCGTATATGCTGGTACTGGCTCGCGATCCGGAGCCGAAAGATCCGAAAAAAGCCTTTACGCTGTGGTGGGTGGATTCGAAGAAACCCGGCATTAAGGTTAATCCACTGCATAAGATTGGTTGGCACATGCTCAGCACCTGCGAAGTCTATCTTGATGACGTTGAAGTAGACGAAAGCGATAGGGTCGGCGAAGAAGGCATGGGTTTCCTTAACGTCATGTACAACTTTGAAATGGAACGGTTGATCAACGCTGCACGCAGTACCGGTTTTGCCGAGTGCGCCTTCGAAGATGCCGCCCGTTACGCTAACCAACGTATTGCATTTGGTAAACCGATTGGCCATAACCAGATGATCCAGGAAAAACTGGCGCTGATGGCGATTAAAATCGAAAACATGCGCAACATGGTGCTGAAAGTTGCCTGGCAGGCCGATCAGGAACAGTCACTGCGGACCAGCGCGGCGTTGGCAAAACTGTATTGCGCCCGTACGGCAATGGAAGTGATTGATGACGCCATTCAGATCATGGGCGGGTTGGGTTACACCGATGAAGCTCGCGTTTCCCGATTCTGGCGCGATGTCCGTTGCGAACGTATTGGCGGCGGTACCGACGAAATTATGATTTACGTCGCTGGTCGCCAAATCCTGAAAGACTATCAGAACAAGTAAGCGGTAATACGTGCCGGATAGCGCAAATGCGTTTTCCGGCACAAGCCAGGATAATCAGACCTCTGGCATCAGGCATTCCTGCTCAGCCAGATTATTTTTAAACTGCTTACGATAATCACTGGGTGTACAACCCACATGCCGCTGGAAGAGTTTGGCAAAGTGATCGACATTTTCATACCCTACCCGCCAGGAGATTTCCGCTAACGAGGCTTCCGTATTTGTCAGGGCAAATTTTGCCTCGGTCATCCGTCGCTGAATCACATAATTTATCGGCGAAATACGATACTCTTTAGTAAATTCGTGACAGATATAACTGACACTGGCACGGAATTTTTTGGAGAGCTGATCGAGAGTTATTTTTTCGCGGAAGTTATTATTCAAATAAACCAGCACATCTTTAATTAAAACATCTTTTTTGATATAACCTTGTTCAGAACGATATGCATTTTTAAAATTTTCGTAATATAAAACAGTTAGTGCATAAGCAAATGCATCGTAAGCTGAAGACGACAAATTATTTTTGCTCTGGGGCAGCATGACGCTCAACTCATTAAAGATACTCTTAATAACCTCCTTACCCTGAGTCACGCTTATGACCGGACACGAGTGCAGTTGTAATAGCTGATTATCCTGCCAACCGTTGAAACGAAAATCGTGGAGCGCACAGGTGTATGTGGTAGCAGGCGCATTGCTATCTGAAGCAACCGCATGAAGCCGCCCTTGCTCTATCACCACGATATCCCCGGCATGCGCAACATACAGCGACGAATCGATAATAAATCTTGCGACCCCTTTTTTGACATAAATAAGTTCCGTTTCATTATCGTGAACATGATGCCCCGACTCCCACTTAGGGTCATCACTGATGACGAATCGCGAAAACCTCGGGTTTTTCCCCGGTTCAAAAAGGGTCTCCATGGCATTATCAAAGCAGCGTTGATACATGACAACCTCCACCTAAAGGCAGCAATTTTATGAATTATTAATATGAAAAAATAAAAACGATAATGACGTTATACAACGTTATTCCTTCCAGGCGAAACAAAATTATTTGCGCCATCTGCAAGATGACACCGGCTGCTCCAGTGCATTGTCACCACTGATTATTTGTGTTTTATAATAATCAGAAAGAATAAATGTTATTAACCCTGCATTAATAATTTACATATAAGAAACAAATCAAGCATAAAAGCGATTAAAAACATGATGCATTTCGCATTTATTTTCACTGCCTTTGTCTTCACGTTTTTTCCTGCAGTACGCAACGTCTGATTATTGCTGATAAACCCGGTAATCCCGGGTCGTTTTTTTTGCAAGATTGTTGGCAATGAAAACAGATTGTCCCGTCGAAAATACAGTCCCCTCTGTCGCACACTATTTTCAGTCAATTTTCCCTACTGTCGATAATGACGCGCCACGTCATTATCCACACGAGAATCACTGGAGATGCCATGAAAATAATAACCTGCTTTAAGTTGGTGCCTGAAGAACAGGACGTTGTTGTTACCCCACAGCGCTCGCTTAACTTTGACCGGGCCGATGCCAAAATCAGTCAGTTTGATTTAAATGCGATAGAGGCCGCTGCGCAACTTAGCGCCGAGGGTGATGAAATCGTCGCCTTAACGGTGGGTGGTTCGCTACTACAAAACTCTAAAGTGCGTAAGGACGTGCTGTCCCGCGGGCCGGACAGTTTGTTTATGGTGCAGGATCCACAGTTGGAGCACTCATTACCCCGCGATACCGCTCAGGCGCTGGCCTGCGCGGCCAAAAAAATGGATGTCGGCCTGATGTTGTTCGGTGAAGGATCGGGGGATATCTACGCTCAGCAGGTCGGCTTACTGGTTGGTGAACTATTACAGCTCCCGGTGATTAATGCCGTCAGCCGCATCCAACGTAACGGCGATCGCCTGGTGGTTGAGCGCACGTTGGAAGATGAAGTCGAAGTGATTGATCTGCCGCTCCCCGCCGTACTTTGCGTGACGTCGGATATCAACACACCGCGTATCCCCTCAATGAAAGCGATTCTGGGCGCAGGTAAAAAACCGGTCACTCCGTGGCAAGCCAGCGATATTGGTTGGATACCTGCGTCACCGTTAGCAGAACTGGTGAGTCTCACCGTGCCGCCGCAAACCGAACGTCAGCACATCATTCTGGAAAATGACTCAGCAGAAGCCATTGCCGAACTGGCTGAACATCTGAAAAAAGCCCTGAACTAAGCCCAACGGAGAGAAATTATCATGAGTAAATTAGCCAACGTCTGGGTGTTCAGCGATAACGTAGAACGCTATGCAGAATTAATGGCCGGCGCTCGCCAGTGGGGTGAGCAGGTACACCTTATTGTGCAAGGCAGCGACCAGGCCAAGCAGTTGCAACCCCTGGGCGCTGATAAAATCGTCGTGCTCGAAGCAATCTCCGGTTTGCAGCGTGTTGAAAATTATGCCGAAACCATCGCCGCTCTGATACAGGAACACGCCGGACTGCTATTGATGCCCGCCACCAAACGGGCCAAATCCCTTGGCGCGCGCTTAAGCATTCAGCTCAACGCCGCGATGGTGAACGATGCCACATCAGTAACGCTTGATGCAGGCACACTGTTCGCTGAACACCGTATGTACGGTGGGCTGGCATTTGGCAAAGAAAAAATCAAAAGCACGCTGGCGATCATCACGCTTGCCCCTGGCCTGCTTGAACCCGTAGCGGAAAACGCCTCGCATAACTGCCCTGTTGTCTCAGCAAATTACATCTCACCGCACCATGAAATTATGTGCCTGGAGCGTCGCGCCAAATCCGTGAGCAGCGTGGACCTCAGCAAAGCCAAACGCGTGGTGGGTGTGGGTCGCGGCCTGGTTGCGCAAAACGACCTGGCAATGGTGCACCAACTGGCATCCGTACTGGGTGCTGAAGTGGGTTGTTCACGCCCCATTGCTGAAGGCGAAAACTGGATGGAGCGCGAACGCTATATTGGCGTTTCTGGCGTGTTATTGAAATCGGACCTTTACCTCACGCTAGGCATCTCAGGACAAATCCAGCATATGGTCGGCGGTAACGGCGCGAAAGTCATTGTCGCCATCAACAAAGATAAAAAAGCGCCTATTTTCAATTACGCCGATTACGGCCTGGTAGGCGACATCTACAAAGTCGTTCCAGCGCTTATCGAACATCTCAGCCGCTAATCCTCTTTAACGCACATCTCCCGCTGCCTCGCGGCGGGAAAGGAGCATAAAGCATGTCAGATGAAAAATTTGATGCCATTGTGGTCGGTGCTGGCGTAGCGGGTACAATTGCAGGCTACGTTATGGCCCAGGCAGGACTGGACGTACTGGTCATCGAGCGCGGGAACAGCGCAGGCAGTAAAAATATGACCGGTGGGAGACTCTACGCGCACAGCCTTGAGCGCATCATGCCTGGATTTGCGCCGGAAGCACCGCTCGAACGTAAAGTGACCCGCGAAAAAATCTCCTTTCTGACCGAAGAAAGCGCCGTTACCCTCGACTTCCATCGTGAGAAAGACAACGCGCCAGCGCAAGATTCCTGGACAGTTTTGCGCAACAGGCTCGACCCATGGCTTATGGAAAAAGCGGAACAGGCTGGCGTACAGTTCATCCCCGGCGTGCGCGTCGACGCACTAATCCGCGAAGGTAATAAAGTCACCGGCGTGCAAGCCGGGGACGACATCCTGGAAGCCAATATGGTTATCCTTGCCGATGGCGTCAATTCTATCCTGGGACGGTCACTGGGGATGGTGCCTCCCTCTTCTGCACAGCACTATGCCGTTGGGGTGAAAGAGCTGATCGGCTTACCGTCGGCGGTCATTGCGGATCGATTCAACCTGTCAGGCAACGAAGGTGCAGCCTGGCTGTTTGCAGGCTCGCCGTCAGATGGACTGATGGGCGGAGGATTTCTGTATACCAACCAGAACTCCATCTCTTTGGGTCTGGTGTGTGGACTGGGAGAGATTGCCCATGCGACGAAAAGCATTCCACAAATGCTGGAAGACTTTAAGCAACACCCGACAATTCGTCCGTTGATTGCCGGCGGCGAACTGCTGGAGTACTCCGCACATATGGTACCGGAAGGTGGACTGGCAATGGTTCCGAAGCTGGTTGATGACGGTGTGATGATCGTCGGCGATGCCGCTGGTTTCTGTCTGAATCTGGGTTACACGGTGCGTGGCATGGATTTGGCGATAGCCTCCGCAGAAGCCGCCGCCAAGACAGCCATTGCAGCCAAAGAACGTCAGGATTACTCAGCCACTAGCCTGATGGACTACAAACGCGCCCTCGAACAGGGCTGCGTGATGCGTGATTTGCAGCATTTTCGCAAGATCCCGGCGCTGATGGAAAACCCGCGCCTGTTCACCCAGTATCCCCGCATGGTGGCCGATATTATGAGCGATATGTTTACCGTTGACGGACGCCCAAATCAGCCGGTTCGCAAGATGATCATGTCCCACGCCAGAAAAGTTGGGCTGATGAACTTACTGAAAGACGGCATCATGGGGGCAACCGCGCTATGAATCAGGACAATAACGTTAACGTCGACGTCAAACTGGGCGTCAATAAATTTAATGTCGATGAAGGTCATCCGCACATCATCCTGGCTGAGCATCCCGACCTTAATGAATTTCGCAAGCTGCTGAAAGCCTGCCCCGCCGGACTGTATAAGCAGGATGAGGGTGGCAATATTCATTTTGACTCCGCAGGCTGTCTGGAGTGCGGCACCTGCCGGGTGCTGTGCGGCGACACGATCCTCACACAATGGGAATATCCGCTCGGAACATTTGGCGTCGATTTCCGCTACGGCTAGCGGGTTTTGCATGTTGTCCGCCGGATTGGCCCCGCTGGCCATCCGGTCAGATGTATGCCGAAATCATCCAGGGAATAACTTCATGAGTATCACACTAACGTTTAACGCCGAACGCCGTGAAGCCTGGCGAAAACAGGGTTTATGGGGAGATGCTTCGCTTAGCGACTACTGGTGCCAAACGGCCAGAGCCATGCCGGATAAAATCGCCGTGGTTGATAATCATGGCGCTTCGTACACTTACGCCGCACTCGACGGTGCTGCCAGCAGTCTGGCAACCTGGTTTTTAGCCTGCGGTATTCAACCCGGCGATCGCATTGCCTTTCAGTTGCCGGGCTGGTGCGAATTTACCATTATCTATCTGGCCTGCCTGAAAACTGGAGCGGTTTCCGTCCCACTGTTGCCTGCCTGGCGCGAAGCGGAGTTGGTATGGGTACTGAACAAATGCCAGGCGAAGATTTTTTTCGCACCAACGCTTTTTAAGCAGACCCGACCGGTCGATCTGATCCTCCCCTTACAAAACCAGTTGCCGCATCTGCAACAGATTGTCGCCGTAGATAAACTGGCGCCAGCAACAACCTCGCTGGCGCTCAGCCAGTTGCTTTTAGCGCCACCGTTAACTCAGATGATTAACGTTCACGCCGATGAACTGGCTGCCGTGCTGTTTACCTCCGGGACCGAGGGAATGCCGAAAGGCGTCATGTTAACCCACAACAACATCCTTGCCAGCGAGCGTGCCTACTGCGCCCGCCTCAACCTTACCTGGCAGGATGTGTTTTTGATGCCCGCTCCACTTGGACACGCTACCGGTTTTCTGCATGGCGTTACCGCGCCGTTTTTAATCGGCGCGCGCAGCGTATTGTTGGATATTTTCACCCCAACAGCTTGTCTTGAACTGCTGGAGCAACAACGCTGTACCTGCGTGCTCGGGGCTACGCCCTTCGTCTACGACATGTTATGTAGCATGGAAAAACGGCCCTGCGATCTCACCTCACTGCGTTTTTTCTTATGCGGAGGCACCACTATTCCGCAAAAGATTGCCCGTGACTGCCAACAGCGAGGCATTAAATTGTTAAGTATTTATGGTTCCACGGAGAGCTCGCCGCATGCGCTGGTCAATCTCGATGATTCACCCTCCCGCATGATGACAACCGACGGCTATGCTGCCGCAGGCGTCGAAATTAAAGTCGTCGATGAAGCGCGCAATACCCTGCCCGCAGGAGTTGAAGGTGAAGAGGCCTCGCGTGGTCCCAATGTTTTTATGGGCTACCTCGACGAACCCGAACTAACCGCTCGCGCGCTGGATCAGGACGGCTGGTATTACAGTGGCGATTTATGCCGAATGGACGACGCGGGATACATCAAAATCACCGGACGAAAAAAAGATATTATTGTGCGCGGAGGGGAAAACATCAGCAGTCGCGAAGTTGAGGACATTTTATTGCAGCACCCACGCATTCATGATGCCTGCGTTGTCGCGATGCCGGACGAACGCTTAGGTGAACGGTCGTGCGCTTACGTGGTGCTGAAACCTCCGCATCACTCACTCTCGCTGGAATCAGTGGTGGCCTTTTTTAGCCGCAAACGGGTGGCAAAGTATAAATATCCGGAGCATGTCGTGATTGTCGAGAATTTACCGCGCACGGCGTCCGGTAAGATACGAAAATACCAGCTGCGTCAGGATATTATTCAGCGTTTAAACGTGGAGAGTGTGGAGATCGTTGCAGGATAAAATGCCGGATGGCGACGCTCTTGCGTCTTATCCGGCCTACATTGAATAGGCCGGATAAGGCATGATGTTACTTGTTCAGTTCAGCCAGGCTCAGCCAGGTCTGCACGACGGTGTCCGGGTTCAGCGACAGGCTGTCGATACCCTCTTCCATCAGCCAGGCCGCGAAGTCTTCGTGGTCGGATGGTCCCTGACCGCAAATACCCACGTATTTACCCTGTTTCTTAGCTGCGCGAATCGCCATCGACAGCAACGCTTTCACCGCGTCGTTACGCTCATCAAACAGTTCAGAAACCACACCAGAGTCACGGTCCAGACCCAGCGCTAACTGCGTCATGTCGTTTGAGCCGATGGAGAAGCCGTCAAAGTACTCAAGGAACTGCTCGGCCAGCAAGGCGTTGGACGGGATCTCACACATCATGATGATCTTCAGTCCGTTCTCACCGCGTTTCAGACCCTGACGCGCCAGCTCTTCTACTACCGCTTTCGCCTGAGCAACGGTACGCACAAACGGTACCATCACTTCAACGTTAGTCAGGCCCATATCGTTACGGACACGTTTCACTGCATCACATTCCAGCGCGAAGCAGTCGCGGAAGCTATCAGCAACGTAGCGGCCCGCCCCGCGGAAGCCCAGCATCGGGTTCTCTTCATGCGGCTCATAACGCTCACCACCAACGAGGTTGGCATATTCATTGGACTTAAAGTCCGACATACGCACGATGACGCGTTTCGGATAAAACGCCGCCCCCAGCGTTGCAATCCCTTCCGTCAAACGACCGACGTAGAATTCACGTGGGGAATCGAAACCTTTCATCATGCCGCGGATTTCGTTTTGCAGCTCAGGCGTCTGATCATCGAACTCCAGCAACGCACGCGGGTGTACGCCAATCATACGGTTGATGATAAATTCCAGACGCGCCAGGCCGACGCCTTCGTTTGGCAGGCAGGCGAAGTCGAAAGCCCGATCCGGGTTACCGACGTTCATCATCACCTTCAACGGCAGATCCGGCATGGTCTCCACGCTGGAGCTCTTCACGCTAAAGTCGAGCATGTCAGCGTAAACATAACCAGTATCCCCCTCGGCACAGGAAACGGTTACCTTCTCACCGTCTTTCATGCGCTCGGTGGCATCGCCACAGCCTACCACGGCCGGGATCCCCAGTTCGCGGGCAATGATCGCCGCGTGACAGGTACGACCGCCACGGTTGGTCACAATCGCCGCCGCTTTCTTCATGATCGGTTCCCAGTCCGGGTCGGTCATGTCGGTAACCAGTACGTCACCTGGCTCGATACGGTTCATTTCGCTGATGTCATGAATGACTTTGACCGGGCCCGCGCCAATGCGATGGCCGATAGCACGACCTTCAGCAATAATTTTACCCTGCGCATGCAGCGTATAACGCTCCATGACCTGGCCGCGAGAACGCACGGTTTCCGGGCGCGCCTGCACAATGAACAGCTTGCCGGTATGACCGTCTTTCGCCCATTCGATGTCCATCGGACGACCGTAGTGCTTCTCGATCTGTACCGCCTGCTTCGCCAGCTCCTGCACTTCTGCATTGGTCAGGGAGAAAATGTCGCGCTGTTCCTGCGGTACATCCTCAATCGTTACCTGCTTACCGTGTTCCTGGGTTGGCGCGTAGACCATGCGGATTTTTTTCGAACCCATTGTGCGACGGACGATCGCCGGACGGTCAGCCGCCAGAGTCGGTTTGTGCACGTAGAATTCATCCGGGTTAACGGCACCCT
Source organism: Citrobacter sp. Ce104 (assembly GCF_030334595.1). Taxonomy (NCBI): domain Bacteria; kingdom Pseudomonadati; phylum Pseudomonadota; class Gammaproteobacteria; order Enterobacterales; family Enterobacteriaceae; genus Citrobacter; species Citrobacter sp. Ce104. The sequence goes on along the minus strand of NZ_JAOWDP010000069.1, from coordinate 116,134 downwards.
GCACGACCATTTCACCCAGGCCCCATGCGGAAGTGATAAACACCACCTGATCGAAACCAGATTCGGTATCGATGGAGAACATTACGCCAGAAGACGCGAGGTCTGAGCGCACCATCCGCTGGACGCCAGCGGAGAGCGCCACGCCACGATGGTCATAGCCCTGGTGAACACGATAAGAGATCGCGCGGTCGTTAAACAGCGAGGCAAATACGTGTTTGATAGCAACCAGTACGGCATCAAATCCCTGGACGTTGAGGAAGGTTTCCTGCTGACCGGCAAATGACGCATCTGGCATATCTTCTGCGGTAGCGGAAGAGCGCACGGCAAAAGAAGCATGGGCATCGTCCGCTGAAAGCTGCGCGTAGGCATCGCGAACGGCATTTTCCAGCTCCGGCTGGAAAGGAGTGTCGATAATCCACTGGCGGATCTGTGCACCGGCTTTCGCAAGCTCGGTGACGTCGTCAATATCCGTTTTATCCAGCAGCTCATAAATGCGCTGGTTTACACCGCTCTGGTCCAGAAACTGGTTAAACGCATCGGCGGTCGTTGCAAAACCATTCGGTACGGAAACACCCATACCGGAAAGGTTAGTAATCATTTCACCCAGGGAGGCATTTTTGCCCCCAACTCTGTCTACATCATTCATGCCGAGTTGGTTATACCAAAGCACCAGCGGTGACGAGCCATTGTTGGACATCGAACAATCCTTATATATGAACGAGGTTAGGAAACTCAATTTTGCGTAATTATCTTTGCATATTTACCTCAACGAAAAAAACGGTGAATCGTTCAAGCAACTTTATTTTTTATTTTTTCAGATTGTTTACGCATTTGCGCAAACCCGCGAGCCACAGGGGATCACCACAAAAACTATCGGTATAAACATTTGTTCCGAAAAATGAAATGTACTTTTCATTAAATATAAAAATACCGTTTCATTTTATAAAATAGATGCAGCAATATTCGCTTCTGGCGAATTTTAATTTATGCTTTCAGAGAATTATGTCAGCCCCAGGATGAGCAAAATGGATAATGCTGTTGATCGTCACGTATTTTATATTTCTGATGGTACGGCCATCACCGCCGAGGTATTGGGCCACGCGGTAATGTCGCAATTTCCGGTCACGATCAGCAGCATTACGCTGCCGTTTGTGGAAAATGAGAGTCGTGCGCGGGCGGTTAAAGACCAGATTGACGCGATCTACCAACAAACTGGGGTGCGCCCTCTGGTGTTTTACTCCATCGTCTTGCCGGAAATTCGCTCAATCATTCTACAAAGCGAAGGATTTTGTCAGGATATCGTGCAGGCATTGGTTGCCCCACTGCAGCACGAAATGAAGCTCGATCCCACGCCGATAGCCCATCGTACCCACGGTCTGAATCCCGGCAACCTCAACAAGTACGATGCGCGCATTGCCGCCATTGATTACACCCTGGCCCATGACGACGGTATTTCGTTGCGCAACCTCGATCAGGCGCAGGTGATCCTGCTCGGCGTTTCTCGCTGCGGCAAAACCCCAACCAGTCTTTATTTGGCGATGCAGTTTGGTATTCGTGCGGCCAACTACCCCTTTATTGCCGATGATATGGATAATCTAGTGCTGCCAGCGTCACTGAAGCCGTTGCAGCATAAATTATTCGGCCTGACCATCGACCCTGAGCGCCTGGCGGCCATCCGCGAAGAGCGCCGGGAGAACAGCCGTTACGCCTCCATGCGCCAGTGCCGTATGGAGGTGGCTGAGGTGGAAGCGCTGTATCGTAAAAATCAGATCCCATGGCTGAACAGTACCAATTATTCGGTAGAAGAGATTGCTACCAAGATCCTCGACATAATGGGGCTGAATCGCCGCATGTACTAGAATGCTAGTGCATTGGTTCGATTTTTTGTTATTATGCTCGCCACCAGGCAGGATGAGTGTGATATTGTGATGTACATCACTTCCCGGTAGTCCTGCCGTTGAAGCAACAAATTTCTGAGACAAGTAATGAACAGAACCGATGAACTCCGTACTGCGCGTATTGACAATCTGGTCACTCCAGCAGAGCTTGCGCAACGGCATCCTGTTTCTTCCTCCGTCGCCCGTCATGTCACGGAATCCCGACGTCGGATAGAAAAAATATTAAATGGTGAAGACGCTCGTTTGCTGGTGATCGTAGGTCCCTGCTCGATTCACGATCTTGATGCCGCCATGGAATACGCGACCCGCTTGCAGGGGCTGCGCGAAAAACATCAGGCGCGCCTGGAAATCGTGATGCGCACCTATTTTGAAAAACCGCGCACCGTCGTGGGCTGGAAAGGCTTAATTTCCGACCCGGATTTAAACGGCAGCTACCGAGTGAACCACGGCATTGAACTGGCGCGCAAGCTGCTGTTGCAGGTCAATGAACTGGGCGTACCCACGGCAACAGAATTCCTCGACATGGTGACCGGTCAGTTTATTGCCGATTTAATCAGTTGGGGAGCCATTGGCGCGCGCACCACCGAAAGCCAAATCCACCGTGAAATGGCGTCTGCGCTCTCCTGTCCGGTCGGCTTTAAAAACGGCACGGATGGCAACACGCGTATCGCTGTCGATGCGATCCGCGCCTCCCGCGCCAGCCACATGTTCCTCTCTCCGGATAAAACCGGCCAGATGACCATTTATCAAACCAGCGGTAATCCTTACGGACATATCATTATGCGCGGCGGTAAAAAGCCGAATTATTATGCTGAAGATATTGCCGCCGCCTGCGATACCCTGCACGAATTTTCCCTGCCTGAGCATCTGGTAGTCGATTTTAGCCACGGCAATTGCCAGAAGCAGCATCGTCGTCAGTTGGACGTTTGTGATGACGTGTGTCAGCAAATTCGCAACGGTTCGACGGCGATTGCCGGGATTATGGCCGAGAGTTTCCTGCGTGAAGGTACGCAAAAAATCGTTAGCGGCCAGCCGCTGGTTTACGGTCAGTCCATTACCGACCCATGCCTGAACTGGGAAGATACTGAACTGCTGGTTGAAAAACTCGCCTCTGCGGTTGAAAGCCGTTTTTAATGTTGTTCGCCGGGTAACATCACGTTGCCCGGTGCTAATCCTTTGTTTTTCCCCTCCTTGTTGTACAAAATCTATTCTCGTCACAATTATTTCACAAAAATGCTTGCCGCAAATTTGCAGTTTGATGATAATGATTATCATTGTTAAATTGATTGTTATTTTTAAAAACTATTTCACGTATGGATAACACAACAACAACGCACGCAAAAGAGAAAGCCCCCCCTGCTGTCGCGCCAAACGAGCGTCGAATTGACAGTAAAAGTCTATTGGGCAAAGAGGGACGCGTGATCATAGAACACGATGGTCAGCTCTATCTGCTGCGCCAGACCCAAGCCGGAAAACTCATTCTGACTAAATAAACAACACTTTTCGCCAGCCACCCAGGTAATCCCCAGGCAGCCAGCGCTTTTCGATTTCCTAATGGAGAGTTGCTATGCCACACCTGCACACTGCATCCCTGCGTCCATCACTGTTGGCGCTGGCGATTATCAGTAACCTGCCCGCCGTCGCTTATGCGGCGGTTGAAGATATGACCGTTACCGCCACTGGCAATGCCCGTAGCGCCTTTGAAGCGCCGATGATGGTCAGCGTGATTGATGCCACGGCCCCAGAAAACCAGACCGCCAGCTCGGCAGCCGATCTGTTGCGGACGGTTCCGGGTCTGACCCTCGATGGCACAGGTCGTACCAATGGCCAGGACGTGAATCTACGCGGCTACGATCGACGCGGCGTTCTGGTGCTGGTTGACGGCGTTCGTCAGGGCACCGACACCGGACACCTGAACAGTACCTTCCTCGACCCGGCGCTTATCAAACGCATCGAAGTCGTACGCGGCCCTTCTGCACTGCTGTACGGCAGCGGTGCGCTGGGCGGCGTGATCGCCTATGACACAGCGGATGCCAAAGATCTGCTGGAAGCCGGACAAAACAGCGGTTATCGCGTGTTCGGTACTGCGGCAACCGGCGATCACAGCCTCGGTATGGGCGCCAGCGCTTTTGGGCGCACCGATACGCTGGACGGACTGCTTGCCTGGTCGAGTCGAGATCGCGGCGATTTGCGTCAGAGTGACGGTACAACAGCGCCAAACGACGAAGCGATCAACAATATGCTGGCGAAAGGCAGTTGGAAAATTGACAGCGCCCAGACGCTGGCCGGTTCGCTGCGTTACTACAACAATGACGCCCGTGAACCTAAAAATCCACAAACCAGCGCAGCGGATGCCACCAGCAACCCGATGACCAACCGTTCAACCATCCAGCGCGATGCGCAACTGACCTACTCGCTCTCCCCGGCGGACAATGACTGGCTGAACGCGGATGCTCGTATTTACTGGTCCGAAGCGCGCATTAATGCACAAAACACGGATAACACCGGCGAGTTTCGCAAGCAGACGACCAAAGGCGGTAAACTCGACAACCGTACCCGCCTGTTTACCGACTCTTTCGCATCTCACCTGCTGACCTACGGCGGTGAGTACTATCGTCAGGAACAACAGCCAGGTGGCACAACCACCGGTTTCCCAGAGGCAAAGATCGATTTCAGCTCCGGCTGGCTACAGGATGAAATCACCCTGCGCGATCTGCCGGTTACGCTGCTGGGCGGTACCCGTTATGACTCTTATCGCGGCAGCAGCGACGGCTATGAAGATGTCGATGCCGATAAATGGTCGTCCCGCGCCGGACTCACCGTTGCGCCAGCAGACTGGCTGATGCTGTTTGGTTCTTACGCTCAGGCCTTCCGTGCACCGACTATGGGCGAGATGTATAACGATGCGAAACACTTCTCGATTGGCCGTTTCTACACCAACTACTGGGTGCCAAACCCTAACCTGCGTCCGGAAACCAACGAAACGCAGGAATACGGATTTGGTCTGCGCTTTGACGATCTGCTGATGGCAAGCGATGCGCTCGAATTTAAAGCCAGCTATTTCGACACCAAAGCGAAAGATTACATCTCCACCAGCGTCGACTTCGCCGCCGCAACAACGATGTCTTATAACGTCCCCAACGCCAAAATCTGGGGCTGGGACGTCATGGCGAAATATTCCGCCGATCTGTTCAGCCTCGACATGGCCTATAACCGTACGCGCGGCAAAGATACTGACACGGGAGAATACATTTCCAGCATTAACCCGGATACGGTCACCAGCAAACTGAACGTGCCGGTTGCGCACAGCGGATTCTCCGTGGGCTGGATAGGGACATTTGCCGATCGTTCAACGCATATCAGCAGCAGCTACACTAAACAGCCCGGCTATGCGGTAAACGATTTCTACGTGAGCTATCAGGGCCAACAAGCACTGAAAGGTATGACCACCACACTGGTACTGGGCAACGCCTTCGACAAAGAGTATTGGTCACCGCAAGGCATTCCGCAGGATGGTCGTAATGGCAAAATTTTCGTGAGTTATCAGTGGTAATCACTTTTCCCCGGTTCGCCGGGGTAGCAATCTGGAAGGAAGAGACAATGAATCATTACACACGCTGGCTGGAACTGAAGAAAGAAAATCCTGGCAAATACGCACGTGACATTGCGGGGTTGATGAATATTAGCGAAGCCGAACTGACCTTCGCCCGCGTCGGTCATGACGCCTGGCGCTTACGTGGCGAAGTACGCGAAATCCTCGGCGCACTGGAAACCGTAGGCGAAACCAAATGCATTTGCCGCAACGAATACGCGGTACATGAGCAGGTGGGTGCTTTTACAAATCAGCACCTCAACGGTCATGCCGGGCTGGTTCTTAATCCGCGAGCCCTCGACCTGCGCCTGTTCCTCAATCAGTGGGCAAGCGTATTTCATATCAGCGAAACAACCGCCCACGGCGAACGTCAGAGCATCCAGTTCTTTGACCATCAGGGAGATGCGCTGCTGAAGGTCTACGCCACGCAGAATACCCTCATTGAGGATTGGGCGGCGTTGCTGACCCGATTCATCTTTGCCGAAAACCCGCCTCTGGTGCTGCAACCCGCCAACAATTCTGCTCCCGCCGTCGTCACGGTCGATGCGCAGACCGTTGATCAAGAGTGGCGAGCAATGACCGATGTCCATCAGTTCTTCGGTCTGCTGAAACGCCACGACCTCACCCGCCAACAGGCGTTTAATCTGGTGGGCGACGATCTGGCCTGTAAAGTTTCTAATAGCGCATTGGCGCAGTTACTCGACACCGCGCGTCAGGATGGCAATGAAATCATGATATTTGTGGGTAATCGCGGCTGCGTACAGATTTTTACCGGCGTGATTGAAAAATTGGTACCGATGAAAGGCTGGCTGAATATATTCAACCCGGCATTTACCTTACACCTGCTGGCAGAGAGCGTGACAGAAACATGGGTAACGCGCAAACCGACCGCCGATGGACACGTCACCAGTCTGGAACTGTTTGCTGCCGACGGCACGCAAATTGCCCAGTTGTACGGTCAACGTACGGAAGGCGAGCCGGAGCAGACGCAATGGCGTGCACAGATTGACGCGCTGACGCCGAAAGGACTGGCCGCATGAAAAAACTGCTGGTCCTGATCGCGCTGCTGCCCATTGCAGCGCTGGCTGCTGCCGGGGAACGGGTTGTTGCACTCGGTGGCGATGTTACCGAGATTGTATACGCATTGGGAGCACAGTCTTCCCTTGTGGCGCGAGACAGCACCAGCCAGTGGCCTGAAGCAGCAAACGCGCTACCGGATGTTGGTTACTTACGCCAGCTCAACGCCGAAGGGATCCTTGCTACACGCCCTACGCTGGTCCTTGCCAGCGCGCAGGCACAGCCCTCTCTGGCGCTAAAACAGCTTGAGCAGAGCAACGTCAGGGTTGTTACGATCCCGGCGAGCAACGATCTTGAGGTGATTGATGAAAAAATTCGCGTCATCGCCGAAGCAACCCATCGGCAGGCCGAAGGCGAAACGCTGCGCGCCAGCTTACGTCAGGAAATGGCGGCGTTGCCGTCATCTGAACTAAATAAACGCGTGCTGTTTATTCTTAATCATGGCGGGATGACTGCAATGGCGGCGGGCCAGCAAACCGGAGCCGATGCGGCTATTCGTGCCGCCGGTTTGCACAACGCCATGCAGGGCGTTAACCGCTATCAGCCGCTGTCACAGGAAGGCGTCATTGCCAGCCAGCCCGATCTGGTGGTGATTTCACAGGACGGCGTTAAGGCGATGGGTGGCGAAGATAACCTGTGGGCGCTGCCGGGCCTTGCGCTAACGCCTGCCGGGCGGAATAAACAGGTGTTACAGGTGGATGATATGGCGCTACTCGGCTTCAGCGTGCGTACGCCGCAGGCCATTTTGCAGCTTCGCGCTAAAGCAGAGCAATTGCCCTGATGTCCCGACGTATCAGTTATTCTTTATGGGCGCTCGCACTCATATTAGTCATGATGACAATCCTGGCTACCGGTTTTGGCGCGTTGCGCCTGCCGGTAAGTCTGCTCTGGCATGATGGCGATGAGGCACTGCGTCAAATCTGGCTCACAATTCGTCTGCCGCGTGTCCTGCTGGCGCTGGTGATTGGCGGCTCTCTGGCGCTCGCAGGCTGCGTGATGCAGGGGCTGTTTCGCAACCCGCTAGCTGACCCGGGATTACTGGGGATAAGCAGCGGCGCTGCCTGCGCCGTCGCCCTGTGGGTGGTGCTGCCTGTCTCTTTGCCCGCGCTGCTGATGCTGTACGCCCCAATGCTGGCCGCTTTTATGGGTGCCCTGGCGGCAACGGTGGTGATTTTTATCCTCAGCCAACAGCGCGACGGGTCACTCTCGCGTCTGCTACTGGTCGGTATTGCCATCAACGCGCTTTGCGGGGCGGCGGTTGGCGTTCTGTCGTGGGTCAGTAATGATGCGCAACTGCGCCAGCTGTCGCTATGGGGAATGGGAAGTCTGGGGGCCGCGCAATGGTCAACGCTGCTGGCGGTAACCTCGCTGACTATCCCGACGGTGCTGATTATCTGGCGTCTGGCACCGGCACTGAACCTGCTGCAGTTGGGTGAGGAAGAGGCGCATTATCTCGGCGTAGATGTGCGTACCGTTCAGCGTATTTTGCTGCTTTGTAGCGCATTGCTGGTTGCCGCAGCCGTGGCGGTAAGCGGCGTAATTGGATTTATCGGGTTGGTTATCCCGCATCTGATGCGCATGTGGCTTGGCTCAGATCATCGGGCCGTTATTCCGGGATCCGTGCTGGCGGGCGCGTTTCTGTTACTGATTGCCGACACGTTGGCCCGTACGGCGGTTGCCCCTGCAGAGATGCCGGTCGGTCTGTTGACCAGTCTTCTCGGCGCACCGTGGTTTTTATGGCTTATTTTTCGTCAGCGAGGACCGCATGGCTGAACATTTCATCGCTGAAGGGATTCATTATCACGTGGCTGGCAGAGCGGTAATTGACGATGTATCACTCGCCCTCGCAAAAGGTGAACTGGTGGCGCTCATCGGCCCAAACGGTGCGGGAAAATCCACCCTGCTGCGCCTGCTGACCGGTTTTCTCAAACCGGCAACCGGGCGCTGCGTGCTGGCGGGCAAACCGCTGGAGGAGTGGCCTACCCAAACGCTGTCGCGGCATCGGGCGGTAATGCGCCAGCAAACGCAACTGGGATTTGACTGGCCGGTAGAGGCCGTCATCGCGATGGGACGTGCGCCCTGGACCCAACAGCAGGAACCCCGGCTTATCGCTCAGGTAATGGAAATGACCGGGTGCACACCGTTGGCGGGCCGGCAATACGCCGCACTTTCCGGCGGCGAGCAACAGCGAGTGCAGTTGGCCCGTGCACTGGCGCAACTTTGGTGCCACAGCGCGCCTCGCGGTTGGTTATTCCTTGATGAACCCACCTCTGCGCTGGATCTTTATCACCAGCAGCACCTGTTGCGCTTGCTGAAGACGCTAACCGCTTCGGGAGAGCTACATGTGTGCATTGTGCTTCACGATCTGAACCTCGCCGCACTATGGGCGGACAGAATAGTGTTGCTGCACGATGGCAGGTTGGTATCGCAGGGAACGCCTGAGACCGTGCTACAGGCCGATGACCTGAAGCGTTGGTATGGCGCTCAGGTACACGTTGGCCAGCATCCGGCCAACGGATCTCCGCAGGTGTTTCTGGCCCCTTAACTTGAACAGCTCACTTCCAGCCGTTTACCCCAGTCAGGTGGACGGCTGACATAGTCATCATCACGATCGGTAAACGGGGTACGCAACGCCTGGTGCAACCGATGCAGCTCGGCGTAATCCCCCTGCTCTGCCTGACTAATCGCCCGTTGCGCCAGCCAGTTACGTAATACCATCGCCGGATTAGCCGCCTTCATCTGCGTTTGTCTGACTGCGTCAGCAATGTTGTCTTGCTGCAGACGCGAGCGATACCGCGTGAACCAGTCGTCAAACGCCGCGCGGTCGATAAACTCATCGCGCAGTGGGGATTGCGCACTGTGTTGTTCCGTTTGGCTGAGCATACGAAACGTTCGCGTATAGTCGCTTCTTTCCCTCGCCATCAGACTAAACAGTTCGCTTAGCAATTCGTTATCGTCTTTCTGCTCGCTAAAGAAGCCGAGCTTTTGCCGCATCCGCTGACCGTAGCGAGTTAACAGTGCCAGTTGGTAACCGTCCAGCGCATCATTGAGCGTCTCGACCGGGATAAATGGCGACAGGGTTTGCGCCAGACGTTGCAAGTTCCACAGCGCCGCGGCCGGTTGATTATCGAAACTGTATCGTCCCTGGTTGTCCGAGTGGTTGCAGATAAAATCGGGCTCGTAGTCATCAAGAAAACCGAATGGACCGTAATCCATCGTCAGTCCCAGAATCGACATGTTGTCCGTGTTCATGACTCCATGCGCGAATCCTACCGCTTGCCAGTCAGCGATTAACGTCGCTGTACGCGTGACGACATCGTTAAACCACAGCTGGTACTTATCGGCTTCTTCCTGCCATTGCGACCAATAATGGCGAATTGCAAAATCAGCCAACTGACGCACTTTTTCCGGCTCGCGGCGATAGTAGAAGTGTTCAAAATGGCCAAAACGCATATGGCTTTGCGCCACGCGAATGAGCATCGCCCCTGCTTCTACCGTTTCGCGATACACCGGCGTGTCGCTGGTAACAATCGACAATGCCCGCGTGGTTGGTATGCCCAGGTAGTGCATCGCTTCGCTGGCCAGGCTTTCGCGAATTGTTGAGCGCAGTACGGCGCGCCCATCCCCCATACGGGAATAAGGCGTAAGTCCGGCGCCTTTCAGGTGCCAGTCAAACGTTGAGCCATCAGCGAGCCGTTGCTCGCCCAGCAGGATCCCGCGGCCATCGCCAAGCTGGCCTGCCCAGACGCCAAACTGATGTCCGCTATACACTTGCGCTAAAGGCGACATCCCGGGGAGCAGCGATTCGCCACCCCAAACACCTGCTCCGCTCGGAATATCAAAAAGCGACTCAGGAATAGCTAATTGCTCCGCCAGCGCATCGTTATGCCAGATCAGGCGTGCGTTTTTCAGGGGTGTCGGCGAAAGTGCTGTATAGGTTGCTGGTAATTCATCACGCCAGCGAGTGGTAAAAGACAGGGTCATAGGGCCTCCTGTCTCTAGTGTAGACTGTTAAAAGCCTGTTAAACACCAGCAAATAAAAGGGTTATATTCTGGATAACGAAATTATCTGTGCCGGTGGCACGGCGGGCCACAGCCCGCCCTGTATGGCGCTGAATCCCAAAGGCAGTACGCGCGCTAACATCTCTGGCGTATCGATACCGCTAATGATGATTGACTCACTGCTGGGAGATAACTGTGCCAGAATAGCCCGCATAAACGGCTCAAACGAAATATGTGTAATCCTTTGTTGAACAAAGTTTTTATCTAACACAACGCGTTTGAACAGCCCATCAAAAATTGCCCGGGTGGATATACCGCCAGCACCATAGTTTGTCAGAACTAATGGAAATCTCGCCGCCAGCGCGGCCAGCGTTGGATTCTCTTTTCCATTATTTAACTCTGGATAGTTTTCATTAATAGCCAGTTCCAGAAATGAAAATCGTTCAACTTGTGAAGCAAATTTAGCATCTGATAATAAAGTATTAGCAATTGCCGGCGTTAAATTAATCCAGGCCAGGACATTTCGCTGAATAAAAAAATGTTGGCACGTTTCGATTAATTCAAGCTTTTCGGTAAATAAGCGACATTGCTCTTCATCCGACATCCGAGGTAGGACCAGCTCAGTGGGTATACGCACATCCCCATCCGCGCTGGCGAAACTGGTGATGATATCGACGTATTCAAGATCGCCTTTTTCGCTTCTCGCAGGCAAAAAAGAAAACTCTGAATGGTAAAGAGTATCCAGTGAAACAATCATCGCGCCAGCCCCTCTGCATAGGTGTTATCCGGCATCCTGTAGCAAAGGATGGAGAAATACGTTATTGCTGATGCAAGTAGAGGCCCTTTCATTTTTCCCTTTATAGCCAGTAAATCGAATCCTTTTTTTTAGCTTATCCTGATTATAAGCGAATATCCAGCTTTGCACTTTTTAATATCTCGGGATAAATCATATTTTTAGCAAGATACACTCTTACTGTTCAGGGGTATTGTCCGGCTGATGGCAGAATTAAAAAGTGACTTTCAAATGGAAATGCCGGGGCCGCACAGTCCTGAGCGGCCTCGAGACTAATGAGGATTAAATACGTCGCGCTTGCCAAAAGTTTTTACGCCAGTAAACGTTGTCCAGGGACGAGCGCATCACTCCGCGGCTGGTGGAGGCATGAATAAATTGATTATTGGTATCGTAAATTCCGACATGCAGACCACTTTCCCCAGACCCGGTTTTAAAGAAAACCAGATCGCCGGGCAGCAAATCGTCTTTATCAATTTCGGTACCAATCTTTGATTGCGTGCGCGTATCACGCGGGAGTTGCAGATCGAATTTATCGCGCATTGTCATCAAAACAAATCCAGAACAATCCACCCCGCTACGGCTCATGCCGCCATAACGATAGGGTGTGCCATGCCAGGTTTGTAGCTGGTCATTAAGACCGGCGATAACCGCGATAGAATCCGACAATCGGGCATTTGGCGCAGGAGCACGATGGCTGCTGCAGCCCGCCAAAAACAATGCTGTGATGAAAAGAAGCCAAAAGCGCATTCAGGACGAATCCTCTGAATTATATTTTTATGCCAATTTAGCGTGGAAATTATATGATTTTCAAGAACCCATTTAACTTAAGTGGTTGATATGAGCATTCTGTGGCCTTCAATATCCAAACGACGGAAGTTCACGCCATAAGCCGCAGACAGATTGGCGGGCGTGAGTACCGCATCACGAGCGCCGCTGGCAAGCAACTTCCCACGTTTGAGGAGCCAGGCCTTATGCGCATGACGTAAGGTGTGATTAAGGTCATGGCTGCTCATGACAATCGCTATGCCCTGCAGACACAGCCGACTCAACAAGCGGTCCAGCGCGTTTTGTTGCGCCACGTCTAGGCTGTTCATCGGCTCATCCAGCAGTAAAAGCTGGCCGAATGGATTCGCTTGCGGGCTAATCTGCAGGATAACCGCAGCCAGACGCACGCGCTGCCACTCACCGCCGGAGAGCTGATTCACGCTGCGCCCCAGCTTATCCCCAAGCCCAAGCGCATCAGCGACTTCCTGTAACAGATCGGTGCGCGCTTTGTCTGGCTGATGCAGCGTCAGAAAATGCCAGACCGGCATCGCAAACGGCGGGTTTTGCTGTTGCGCCAGATAGGCGCGGTATTGCGCCAGCTTTACTGACGGCCATTCGTCCAGCGGCATATCACCAAAGGTGATGCTGCCCTCACCGGTCGTCAGCCCCGCCATTCGTGCCAACAGCGTGCTCTTTCCAGCACCGTTAGGCCCCACTAAATGCAGGATCTCTCCGGCTTTTATCTCACCAGAGAGCGGACCAAGCCGGGTCGATTCCGCTACGTCCTGTAGCTGCATCAATCGAGACATTAGTTCGCCAGCGCCTTCTTGATAGATTGCACCAGAATGGGATCCTCAGGCGTCATATCGGGTGAGAATCGTTGCAATACCTGACCATCTCGCCCCACTAAAAACTTCTCGAAATTCCATAGAATATCGTCCGGATAGAGCGGTGCCCGACCTTTACTCGCCATACGCTCATAGAACCCACTATCCGCAGGCGCAGTGGCCGTTGGTGCGGCATCAATCAGCTTCTGATACAGCGGATGGCGTCCCTCGCCGTTAACGTCAATTTTACTGAACATTGGGAAGGTAACGCCCCAGGTGGTACTGCAATACGTTTTTATTTCCTCTTCGCTGCCCGGCTCCTGACCCAGAAACTGGTTACAAGGGAACCCAAGGACAGTAAAACCCTGTTGATGCCAGTCTTTCTGCAGATTCTCCAGTTGCTCGTATTGCGGCGTCAGTCCACATTTTGAAGCCACGTTGACGATTAACAGCACATTTCCGGAATACGGCTGCAGTGAGGTAACCTCACCGTCGATGGTCGTCACTTCTGTATCAAGAATAGTGTTTTGCATAGCATCTCCAGAACAACAGGTGAATTTTCAGTTTTTAATCATAGACCGAACCAACGCGTTCTAGCGCGCGGCTTTTAACAATAGCCAGATAAATACCGGTGCGCCCATGGTGGCCGTCACCACGCCGATTGGCAGCTCAGCCGAGGCCAGCACCAGACGCGCGACAACATCAGCAAACAGTAGTACGATTGCACCAGCCAACGCGCAGCCCGGCAGCAACACGCGGTGATCGGTTAAGCCGCACAGCCGCAAAATATGTGGGATCACCAGCCCGATAAAGCCAATCGCTCCGGCCAGAGCCACGCTTACGCCAACCATCCAGCCAGTGGCGACCACCAGCAGGTTGCGCCAGAACCACAGGGGCAGTCCCAGCTGACGTGCGGAAGTCTCCCCCAGCGCCAGCATATTCATCGGCTGCGACTGACAGCAGATCCACACCAGCACCGGAATCAACGCCACCATGAGCCAGGCCTGATGCCAGTCTACGCCACCAAAGCCCCCCATCATCCAGTACATCAGCTGTCGCAAATCAAAAGACGTGGAGAAGTAGATGGCCCATGTCATCAACGCGCTACAGATAATCCCCAGCGCTACTCCCGCCAACAACAGGCGGCTGGTAGACAAATGACGTCGGGCAAAACGTAGCAGAATAAGCGTGATAATCAGCGCCCCAGCGATAGCGCATAAACCCAACGCCCAGCCGGGGAGTTGACCCTGCCCCAGCAGCACCGCTGCGATAAGCCCGACTCCCGCGCCGTTAGACACGCCCAATAATCCAGGCTCTGCGAGCGGGTTTTCAAATAGAGCTTGCATCACGGCTCCTGATAAGGCCAACGCAGCGCCTACCAGCAAAACGGCAAGAGTACGGGGAAGTCGAATTTGCCAGACGAACAGATCGCCGCGGGCGCTGAACCAGTCGCCGGGGGCGATCCACTGTTCTCCTGCGCACAAGCTTAGAATCGTTGCCAGTAGCATCAGTACTGACAGTGACAGTATCCAGCGCACGTTTCGTCGCTGCTGTTGATGGGCGAAAGTCAGCATGTTTTCCATTCTGCTGAAAAGAGATGGAGGTGATTCTACGGTGCTGATTCAGTAGTGAAAAGGAAAAAGGCCGCATAGCGGCCTTTTTAGTTATACGCGTCATACTCTGCGTATCGTTAAATCACTCTTCTTTGGGCGTTGCGTTTTCGACCCGGCTTTTTAACTTCTGTCCGGGTCTGAAGGTCACCACGCGCCGTGCTGTAATGGGAATATCTTCGCCCGTTTTCGGGTTACGTCCCGGACGTTGATTCTTATCACGCAGATCGAAGTTACCAAAACCAGAGAGTTTTACCTGCTCACCATTTTCCAGAGCACGACGGATCTCTTCGAAAAACAGCTCGACCAGTTCTTTGGCATCCCGCTTGCTAAGCCCAAGCTTATCAAACAGATATTCTGACATTTCAGCTTTTGTAAGCGCCATAGGTTCAATCCCTCAATGATGCCTGGAATCGCTCTTTTAATGCCTCTACACATTTGGCGACGGTAGCGGCAATCTCCTCTTCTTCAAGTGTACGGCTGGTATCCTGAAGGATCAGGCTGATAGCGAGGCTCTTATAACCCTCCGCAACACCCTTACCGCGGTACACGTCAAATAAGTTTACGCCAACTACCTGATTTACGCCAACTTTCTTACACTCGGATAAAATATCCGCAGCGGGAACGTTTTCAGCCACAACGACCGCGATATCGCGACGGTTCGCCGGGAAGCGAGAAACTTCACGCGCCTGAGGCACCACGCGGTCTGCGAGCTTGTTCCACTCCAGTTCAAACACCAGAGTGCGACCGTTCAGATCCAGTTTACGTTCCAGTTCAGGATGAACAACCCCAATGAAACCAATGCGTTCACCTTTCAGATAAATCGCCGCAGACTGCCCCGGATGCAGTGCTGGGTTCGCTTCAGCTTTGAACTGAATGTCCGCCAGTTTGCCGGTCAGGTCGAGAACCGCTTCCAGATCGCCTTTCAGATCATAGAAATCAACGGTCTCTTTTGCCAGGTTCCAGTGTTCATCATGACGGTTACCGCAGATCACACCCGCCAGCATCAGATCCTGACGGATCCCGAGGTTGGCCTGCGTATCCGGAACGAAACGTAAACCCGTTTCGAAAATACGCACGCGGTTCTGCTGACGGTTCTGGTTATACACTACCGTAGACAGCAAGCCAGTCCACAGGGACAAACGCATTGCCGACATATCAATAGAGATTGGGCTTGGCAGCAGCAGCGCTTCTTCACCCGGATGCAGCAGCGACTGGACTTTCGGGTCGACGAAGCTGTAGGTAATGACTTCCTGGTAGCCTTTGTCATTCAGCATGGTTTTTACGCGTTTCAGCGACAAATCCGCTTCACGATGCGTACCCATGATAAGACCCGCCTGAATTGGCGTGTTCGGGATATTGTCATAACCGTATACGCGGGCGACTTCTTCTACCAGGTCTTCTTCGATTTCCATATCGAAACGCCAGCTCGGCGCTACCGCTTTCCACTCATCCTGCCCTTCCGTCACGTCACATCCCAGACGACGCAGAATGTCGCTCACCTGCTCATCCGCGATATGGTGTCCGATCAGACGATCCAGTTTGCTACGGCGAAGCGTAATGGTTGCGCGTTTTGGCAGCGTAGCTTCGTTCGTCACATCAATGATTGGACCCGCTTCGCCGCCGCAGATATCAATCAGCAGGCGTGTCGCGCGTTCCATGGCTTTATGCTGCAGAGCCGGGTCAACACCACGCTCATAGCGGTGAGATGCATCGGTGTGCAGACCGTGACGACGTGCGCGACCAGTAATAGACAGCGGGCTAAAGAATGCGCATTCCAGCAGGACGTTTTGCGTTTCATCATTCACACCGGAGTGTTCGCCACCAAAGATGCCGCCCATCGCCAGCGCTTTGTTATGGTCCGCAATCACCAGCGTATCCGCATTCAGCTTCGCTTCGCTGCCGTCCAGCAATACCAGGGACTCCCCCTCTTTTGCCATACGGACAACAATCCCGCCTTCAATGCGGTCTTTGTCGAAGGCGTGCATCGGCTGGCCCAGTTCGAGCAGCACATAGTTAGTCACGTCAACCACGGCATCGATAGAGCGGATACCGCAACGACGCAGTTTTTCTTTCATCCACAACGGGGTTGGCGCTTTAACGTTGATACCTTTTACCACGCGCCCCAGGTAGCGTGGGCAGGCTTCCACCGCTTCGACCTGAATCGGCAGGACGTCGCTAATGGTTGCGGCCACTGGCGCCATTTCTGGCTCAACCAGCGGGGCTTTGTTCAGTACAGCAACGTCACGTGCCACACCGATAATGCCTAAGCAGTCGGCGCGGTTCGGCGTAACGCTGATTTCGATAGTGTTGTCGTCAAGCTTCAGGTATTCACGGATATCGGTGCCAATTGGCGCATCGGCTGGCAGTTCGATAATACCGTTATGATCGTCGGAAATACCCAACTCGGAAAACGAGCACAGCATGCCTTCAGACGGCTCACCGCGCAGTTTAGCGGCTTTGATTTTGAAATCGCCCGGCAGAACGGCACCCACGGTTGCCACGGCCACTTTCAGGCCCTGACGGCAGTTTGGCGCACCGCAGACGATATCCAGCAGGCGGTCGTCGCCGACATTCACTTTGGTAACGCGTAGTTTGTCAGCGTTCGGGTGCTGAGCGCACTCAACCACTTCGCCCACCACAACGCCATTGAACGCGCCGGAAACGGGATCCACACCGTCAACTTCCAGACCCGCCATCGTGATTTGGTTTGACAGCGCATCGCTATCAATTGCCGGGTTTACCCATTCGCGTAACCACAGTTCACTGAATTTCATTGTTTTATCCTGCCTTTATTTAAACTGTTTGAGGAAACGCAGATCGTTTTCGAAGAAAGAACGCAGATCGGTAACGCCGTAACGCAGCATGGTCAGACGCTCCATACCCATACCGAATGCAAAGCCAGAGTAGATTTCCGGATCGATGCCGACGTTACGCAGCACGTTCGGGTGAACCATCCCGCAACCCAGCACTTCCAGCCATTTACCATTTTTGCCCATCACGTCCACTTCCGCAGAAGGTTCGGTGAACGGGAAGTAGGACGGACGGAAACGAACCTGCAGGTCTTCTTCAAAGAAGTTGCGCAGGAAATCGTGCAGCGTGCCTTTCAGGTTGGTGAAGTTGATGTTGGTATCAACAATCAGCCCTTCCATCTGATGGAACATTGGGGTGTGCGTCTGATCGTAATCGTTACGATATACACGGCCCGGAGCGATAATACGGATCGGCGGTTGTTTTTCCTTCATGGTGCGGATTTGCACGCCTGAAGTCTGTGTACGCAGCAGACGCGTCGCGTCAAACCAGAAAGTGTCGTGGTCAGCGCGCGCCGGGTGATGGCCAGGAATATTCAGCGCATCGAAGTTATGATAGTCATCTTCGATTTCTGGACCCGTCGCCACGGTAAAGCCCAGCTCACCGAAGAAACTTTCAATCCTGTCGATAGTACGCGTTACCGGATGCAGACCGCCGTTTTCGATACGACGCCCAGGCAAAGAGATATCGATCGTTTCTTCAGCCAGACGGGCATTCAGCGCGGCATTTTCTAATTCGGCTTTACGCGCGTTCAGTGCCTGCTGAACCTGCTCTTTGGCAACGTTTATCACCGCACCTGCAGCCGGGCGCTCTTCTGCCGGCAGTTCGCGCAGGGTAGTCATCTGAAGGGTCAGGTGCCCTTTCTTGCCCAAATATTCGACGCGGACATTGTCTAACGCGGCAACATCTGAAGCCTGGTTAATGGCGGCCGTTGCACTGGCAACCAGCTCTGCGAGATGTGACATGGTTTTCCTCGTTATGTTGCGATATTCACTAGTCGCTCGTCTATACGCCAAACCATTCAAGTTGTATCAACGCGGCAAAAGAGCAAATGCAGCCAATACAGAGACAACTTGAAGGATGACGCGTATAAAAAAAGCCTCCACCAGGGAGGCTTTTAGGCGCTGTTTTCCGTTTCTTCTTTCACGCGCAAGCCTCCTGAGTTCAGGTGCTAAAGTAAAAGAAGAAGCGGAAAATAGCAGCATTCATGCTTGCGTTACCTTGTGTGGTAAAAAAAACCGGACAACCGTTATTGAAAAGGCTTACGGATAAATTGTCAACTAATTGATTGCGCTACAAATAAAAGAGAGGGAGCCAGGCTCCCTCTTTTCACCGGCTTATGCCAGAGCTGCTTTCGCTTTTTCGACCAGAGCGGTGAACGCTACTTTGTCGAATACTGCGATGTCAGCCAGGATCTTACGGTCGATTTCAACAGAGGCTTTTTTCAGGCCGTTGATGAATTTGCTGTAAGAAATACCGTTCTGACGTGCTGCTGCGTTGATACGCGCAATCCACAGTTGACGGAACTGACGCTTTTTCTGACGACGGTCACGATAAGCGTACTGACCAGCTTTGATAACAGCCTGGAAGGCAACGCGGTATACGCGAGAACGCGCACCGTAGTAGCCTTTAGCTTGTTTCAAAATTTTCTTGTGACGTGCACGGGCAACTACACCACGTTTTACGCGAGCCATATGTGCTCTCCTGTATCTATATTCTTAGTAAAAAAATGAATTAAACGTTAACGGCTTATGCGTACGGCAGGCACGCGATAACCAGACCCAGATCGCCTTTAGACACGAGGCCTTTTGGACGCAGGTGACGTTTACGCTTAGTAGATTTTTTGGTCAGAATATGACGCAGGTTTGCGTGCTTACGCTTAAATCCACCACCACCGGTTTTTTTGAAGCGCTTAGCAGCACCGCGTACGGTCTTAATTTTTGGCATTTTAATAACTTCCACTTCGCATTGTTAATAAACGAAACGTAGGCGAACAACGGCTGTGGAACCCGCAGGCTCCACAGACATTGCTACTTGAAGGCCTTACTGTTTCTTCTTAGGAGCGAGCACCATGATCATCTGGCGGCCTTCGATCTTCGTAGGGAAGGATTCGACTACTGCCAGTTCACTCAGATCGTCACGGACGCGGTTGAGCACTTCCATACCGATCTGTTGGTGGGCCATCTCACGACCGCGGAAACGCAGCGTGATCTTAGCCTTATCGCCATCTTCCAGAAAGCGTACCAGGCTGCGGAGTTTTACCTGGTAATCGCCATCGTCGGTACCAGGACGGAATTTAATTTCCTTAACCTGGATAACTTTTTGCTTTTTCTTCTGTTCCTTAGAAGACTTACTCTTTTCATAAAGGAACTTGCCGTAGTCCATAATACGACAAACTGGCGGTTCGGCGTTAGGGCTGATTTCAACTAAATCTACTCCAGCTTCTTCAGCTTTTTCGATCGCTTCTCTCAGACTCACAATACCCAAAGCTTCGCCTTCCAGACCTGTTAAGCGAACTTCCAGGGCGCGAATCTCGCCATTGATACGATTCGGACGTGCCGTTTGAACTCGTTTTCCGCCTTTAATACCTTATTCCTCCAGTTGTTGAAGACTGCGGCTGCGAATCTCTTGTTGCAGCTTCTCAATCACTTCATTTACGTCCAGGCTGCCCAAGTCTTTGCCACGACGGGTGCGCACGGCAACTTTGCCTGCTTCTACCTCTTTGTCGCCACAGACCAACATGTAAGGGACACGACGTAAAGTGTGCTCGCGGATTTTAAAGCCAATCTTCTCATTTCTCAAGTCTGCTTTTACACGAATACCCGCATTTTGTAGTTTCTGCGTTAATTCGTTAACGTATTCAGACTGAGAATCGGTGATGTTCATGACAACAACCTGAACCGGCGCAAGCCAGGTCGGGAAGAAGCCAGCGAACTCTTCGGTCAGGATACCGATGAAACGTTCCATCGACCCAAGAATTGCGCGGTGAATCATAACCGGCACCTGACGCTCGTTATTTTCGCCAACATAAGAGGCGCTTAAACGGGACGGCAGGGAGAAGTCCAGCTGTACAGTACCGCACTGCCATGCACGATCGAGGCAGTCATACAGGGTAAATTCAATTTTCGGACCGTAGAATGCGCCCTCACCCAGTTGGAACTCAAACGGGATGTTGTTTTCTTCCAGCGCAACGGCCAGGTCAGCTTCAGCACGGTCCCACATTTCATCGCTGCCGATACGTTTTTCGGGGCGAGTGGACAGTTTGACGACGATTTTCTCGAAGCCAAAGGTGCTGTACATATCGTAGACCATACGAATGCAAGCGTTAACTTCATCACGGATCTGCTCTTCTGTACAGAAGATATGCGCATCATCCTGAGTGAAGCCACGAACACGCATCAGGCCATGCAGCGCGCCTGACGGCTCATTACGGTGGCAGCTACCAAACTCTGCCATACGCAACGGCAGATCGCGATAGGATTTCAGACCCTGATTGAAGATCTGCACGTGGCCTGGGCAGTTCATGGGCTTAATGCAGTATTCACGGTTCTCAGAGGAGGTCGTGAACATTGCATCTTTGTAGTTATCCCAGTGACCTGTTTTTTCCCACAGCACGCGGTCCATCATGAACGGACCTTTAACTTCCTGATACTGGTATTCTTTCAGTTTTGAGCGAACAAAGACTTCCAGTTCACGGAAGATAGTCCAGCCATCGTTATGCCAGAACACCATACCCGGCGCTTCTTCCTGCATGTGATACAGGTCAAGCTGCTTGCCGATTTTACGGTGGTCGCGTTTGGCCGCTTCTTCCAGACGTTGCAGATAGGCATTCAGGGCTTTTTTATCTGCCCATGCAGTACCATAAATACGCTGCAGCATCTTGTTATTGCTGTCGCCACGCCAGTATGCCCCAGCGGTCTTCATCAGTTTGAAGTGATGGCAGAAACGCATGTTCGGCACGTGCGGGCCACGGCACATATCGACATATTCTTCATGATGGTACAAGCCAGGCTTGTCATCATGGGCGATGTTTTCATCAAGAATAGAGACTTTATAGGTCTCGCCACGCTTCACGAAGGTTTCACGCGCTTCGTACCAACTGACTTTCTTCTTAATGACATCGTAGTTTTTCTCAGCGAGCTCGTGCATCCGCTTCTCGAGCGCGTCGACGTCTTCCTGGGTTAACGTACGGTCAAGATCGATATCGTAGTAAAAACCGTTATCAACAACCGGTCCGATCGCCATTTTGGTGTGCGGCCAGAGTTGTTTGATCGCGTGCCCTAACAGGTGCGCACAGGAGTGACGAATGATCTCCAGACCTTCTTCATCCTTCGCGGTGATGATGGAGAGCTTCGCATCATGCTCAATCAGATCGGAAGCATCTACCAGCTCACCGTCAACACGGCCAGCAATAGTGGCTTTCGCCAGACCTGGACCGATGTCCAGCGCAACATCCATGGGGCTTACAGCGTGGTCGTAATGGCGTTGGCTGCCATCAGGAAGAGTAATAACAGGCATGTTATATCCTTATTTGCAGTGGTGACCCACACGTAAGATCACATACAAAGATTCAATATTTAAAATTATCAAAAAGGTGTGGGCTGATTCCCGCTTCACTCTGCGAAATATGTCACTGATTGCCTCAATGGCTACACTGGACCTACACCCGCTTTTTGATAACACCGTTTCACAGTGTACACGGCATTTCGAGCCGATCAAAGCAACAATCAACGCGTACTCTATGATGTAAATCAATTCACTGACACCCTGACGTCTTTGTTACACTTGCAGAAAGTCATCTAATCTGAGCAGGAAAAGAACAATGCCAACAAATCGCTTTGCAAAGAAACACTGGAAGATGGTGGTGATCCTACTCGTTATTTGTGCTGCAATGCTAATGCTACGTTGGGCAGCGATGATCTGGGGTTAAAATACTGGCGCGCTGTTCCGGTTCGTATGTATTTATCAATTAAATCGAATTTGTCTGAAAAATAGCGCGTTATTGATAAATACTAAAAATAAAACACAGATTAACTATTAAATAACCTTAACTTTAATAGATAAAAGCCGGGCCAATTATTTGACCCGGTTTGTCATTACATCCGGTAGCCGAGTGAAACAGTAGTACGACGATCGGTATGTTCCGGCGCTGTTGCCGGTGGTTCAGAGTTCCAGGTGACGTTGTAAGCCACCTTCAACCCAAAGTGTTCGTTGATGGCAACGTTCAAGGCCGTTTCAGAGTTGAGCGTTGTATCGTCAGCACCGAATACCGACACGCCTTGCGTAAATTTAGTATTGTCCGTCATCTGCCACGCATAGGCCCCGGACGCATAGCCCAACGGCTGCGTTTCGGTGGTGCCATCCGTATGCTCGTCATAGCGCACGCCAGGACCGAATTCAAAACGGAAGCTATGTACTGGTCCGTTAAGGAACTGGCGACCATAACCGGCGGTCAGCACGTCACGCTCGCGATAGCCGTTGTAACGGTCGGTCAACCAGCTTGCCTGCCCAAAGAGGTAGTCATAGTCGGTCATGTTGTAACGACTACGACCACCTACGGCATATTTCTCTGATGAACGCTCATCATTTGAGGAGGTATTGCTGGCATTTCCCCACAGAGACCACGCCGTGGTTTCACCGTACCAGGTCATGGTGGTGTCTGCGGTTAAAGAAGAACTTTTTGTGTTGCCTGACTGGGCGAGATATCCCGCGTTCAGGTTACCTTCAAAGGGTTTTTTCGCGCTGGAAGGGTCATCCATGACAGTAAAAACGGAATCATCGGCGGCAGCATGCATTGACGCAAGCAGGCCACCCGTCAGCAGTAATGCTGCGGGCACTGTCTTCAAAAGCTTCATTTATTAAGAGTCCGTACAACAAAAAAAGAGACCATTACGGTCTCGGAAACTTTCATATGGATCAATGACAAAAGACCCTTGAAAGGTAACAAATTATAAAAAGACTCGAATAACATAGCAATAAATTCTTATTTCATTTTTTGAATAAGAGCGTTCCTAAACCGTTTTTTTATTTATATATCTTTGACGCAAATGTTTTAAATAAAGATATTAAAAATCATGTTGTTAATTACTTCACTTTCGCGGGGTTAAGTGCCAGACTGAAGACAGCCTAACAGGAGGTAAAGATGGTACGTATCTATACGTTAACACTTGCGCCCTCTCTCGATAGCGCAACAATTACTCCGCAAATCTACCCGGAAGGTAAACTTCGCTGTACCTCGCCGGTTTTTGAACCCGGCGGCGGCGGCATCAACGTCGCTCGCGCAATTGCCCATCTTGGCGGAACCGCGACGGCTATCTTCCCTGCGGGAGGCGCTACCGGAGAGCATCTTGTCGCTCTGCTCGCCGACGAAAATGTTCCCGTATCCACCGTTGAAGCCAAAGACTGGACCCGACAAAATCTCCATGTGCACGTTGAGTCCAGCGGCGAACAGTATCGCTTCGTCATGCCAGGTGCTGCGCTGACCGATGACGAGTTCTACCAACTTCAGGATCAGGTGCTGGAAATAGAGTCTGGCGCGCTGCTGGTTATTAGTGGCAGTTTGCCGCCTGGCGTACAGCTTGAGAAGCTGACCCGTCTCGTTACCACAGCACAAAAACAAGGGATTCGCTGTATTGTCGATAGTTCTGGTGAAGCGCTGGCGGCGGCGTTGGCTATCGGCAATATCGAACTGGTCAAACCTAACCTCAAAGAACTGAGCGCGCTGGTCAACCGCGAACTGACACAACCCGATGATGTGCGCAAAGCCGCGCAGGAAATCGTTCAAAGCGGAAAAGCCCATCGCGTTGTGGTCTCGCTTGGGCCGCAAGGGGCGCTGGGCGTTGATCGCGACACCTGCGTTCAGGTGGTTCCGCCACCGGTGAAAAGTCAAAGTACCGTAGGCGCGGGCGACAGTATGGTCGGTGCCATGACGCTTAAACTCGCTGAGAACGTACCTTTCGAAGATATTGTCCGCTACGGTGTAGCAGCAGGTAGCGCTGCTACCCTGAATCAGGGTACGCGTCTGTGCGCCTTAGACGATACGCAAAAAATATATTCGTATCTTACTCAGTAATGACACCTTCCCCCTTGTGTTGATTCAGGGGGATTTGCCCGTAAAACTGTCGGCATGGGTGTTATACGTCTATGATAAAAAATCACGTGATTACAAAGAAGTGAATCATGTGAAACAAGACGTCTTCACATCGATGCGAGGTGAAGAAGAACGACAAACATTAAGTGCCTTTCCAGCGATGACGCATCAGTGGTGTGCGTCAGTTCGTGTTTTTTAACCGCATTCTTGCGCTAACCTTATGATCTGGCAGACAACATGGGGAGAGACATCATGTGGCAGGCTATCAGTCGTCTTTTAAGCGAGCAACTAGGTGAAGGCGAAATCGAACTGCGTAACGAACTGCCCGGCGGAGAGATCCACGCCGCATGGCATTTACGCTATGCGGGGCGCGATTTTTTCGTCAAATGCGATGAAAGAGAGCTGTTAACCGGCTTTACGGCGGAAGCCGATCAGTTGGAGCTACTTTCTCGCAGTCAAACCGTATCTGTACCGAAAGTCTGGGCGGTAGGCGCAGACAGAGATTACAGCTTTCTGGTGATGGATTTCCTTCCTCCCCGTCCGCTTGATGCGCACAACGCTTTTATCCTCGGCCAACAGCTGGCGCATTTGCATGAATGGAGCGATCAGCCGCAGTTTGGGCTCGACTTCGATAATGCGCTCTCTACCACGCCTCAGCCCAACGCCTGGCAACGTCGCTGGTCAACCTTTTTTGCCGAGCAGCGTATTGGCTGGCAGTTGGAACTCGCCGCTGAAAAAGGCATTGCGTTTGGCAATATAGACGCCATTGTCGAGCATGTTCAGCAGCGTCTCTCTTCCCATCAACCGCAGCCGTCTCTTCTGCACGGTGATTTGTGGTCCGGGAACTGCGCTCTCGGTCCAAACGGTCCGTACATCTTTGACCCTGCCTGCTACTGGGGGGACAGAGAGTGTGACCTGGCCATGCTGCCGTTGCATACCGACCAGCCGCCGCAAATCTATGACGGCTATCAGTCTGTTTCGCCGCTACCATTAGATTTTCTCGACAGGCAGCCTGTCTACCAGCTCTATACGCTGCTGAATCGGGCAATTTTGTTCGGGGGGCAGCATCTGGTGGTCGCGCAGAAAGCGCTGGACAGGTTACTGGCGGCTTAGCCTGCTTATCAGGCCTGGCGTTTCACAACGCGGCAGGCCTGATAGACCTGCACTTACAAAAAGCCCAGCAATGAAAAGAAGAAGTAGCCGATCACGATAACAATCACCGGCAAAATATAGAGCGGGAAAATTTGCAAAAAAATCGTATGGTGCGGAACCACGATTCGCGACTCAAGTTGCGCGCGCGATAAACCTTCACTGCCTTTTGCCTGTTCCAGAATCAACTGGTCCTCAACGCCCTCGCGTAAAAAACGCGCCTGACGACTCATTCTGGCACCGGAGTCCTGCAACGCCAGACCGATAAAAATCAGAATGAAAATCAGCCAAAAGACGAGATTCAGTCCACTTTGAAAATCGGGCGTCGGCGAGTTATACCAAAACACGTTAAGAAAAGGTGTGTTCACCCGCATCATGTCGATCATCACATGGGCAAAATCGAGCATGACTGCGTTAATTCCTTCCTGCTTTTCGCTGTGCGCATACATAAACTTCAGTACTGAAACCAGCGTTGAAATCAGCGCGGGAATGAAAACCACCCATCCCACCAGCCTTTTCAAGATGGCAATGCGTCCAGCTTGTTGATACGTCATGAGTTCCCCTTGATTAAGACGTGTCATTTTGGCCTAAGTTTACCCGTTGATTACCGTTTTCGCCTGATCTTTAAAGGCGGTATACTGCCGAATTAGCCATAATGAACGCTCAGAGCCCGTTCTGGCTGGCTCTTAATCCCTTTTATCACCGTACAGGAGAGGTTGTGATGTCAACCCCGCGTCAGATTCTTGCTGCAATTTTCGATATGGATGGATTACTGGTCGATTCTGAACCGCTTTGGGATCAGGCTGAACTGGATGTGATAGCAAGTTTAGGCGTTGATATCTCCCGCCGCCATGAACTTCCCGATACCCTTGGTTTACGCATCGACATGGTGGTTGATTTGTGGTTTGCGCAGCAACCATGGAATGGTCCCTCACGTCAGGAAGTTACCGAGCGCATCATTACCCGGGCAATTGCGTTAGTAGAAGAAACAAAGCCGTTGCTGCCGGGCGTGCGTGAAGCCGTGGCGTTGTGCAAATCTCAGGGAATCAAAGTAGGACTGGCATCCGCCTCGCCGCTGCATATGCTGGAAAAAGTGCTGACCATGTTTGAGCTGCGCAGCAGCTTCGACGCACTGGCTTCTGCGGAAAAACTGCCCTACAGCAAACCGCACCCACAGGTTTATCTCGATTGCGCGGCGCTACTGGGTATCGATCCTTTAAACTGCGTAGCACTGGAAGACTCGGTAAACGGTATGATTGCTTCGAAAGCCGCCCGTATGCGTTCCGTCGTGGTGCCGGCGCATGAAAATCAGGACGATCCTCGCTTCGTTCTTGCCGACGTCAAACTGACCTCGCTCACCGAACTCACCGCCGCTCACCTGCGCGGCTAATCCTGTGACGGGCAATGTTCGGATTGCCCGCCTTCCCTGCTTTTTATTTTTTAAAACATCGTTTCATTTTCAATTGTATTTCTGTTTAACCTCTCCTATCCTTGCCCTACAGAGCAAGCGTTAATGGCATATATAGTTGAGGTAAACATGATTCAGGAAGCTTTTCGTCTCGAGGGTAAAATCGCTATCGTCACAGGATGTGATACCGGCCTTGGGCAAGGTATGGCAGCGGCGCTGGCGGAAGCGGGCTGCGATATCGTCGGCGTGAATCGTAAAATACCGCATGAAACCGCAGAGATAATTAACGGCCTTGGTCGGCGCTTTATGGCCATTCAGGCCGACCTCAGCC
The DNA here is from genome assembly GCF_030334595.1 of Citrobacter sp. Ce104. NCBI lineage: Bacteria > Pseudomonadati > Pseudomonadota > Gammaproteobacteria > Enterobacterales > Enterobacteriaceae > Citrobacter > Citrobacter sp. Ce104. The sequence goes on along the minus strand of NZ_JAOWDP010000069.1, from coordinate 88,781 downwards.
AACAGGATGCGCTCACCAACATTGTGACACAAGCGGTGGCGGCGTTTGGCCGGGTCGATATTCTGGTTAACAATGCGGGAACCATCCGCCGTCAGGATGCGCTGGACTTCAGCGAAAAGGATTGGGATGACGTGATGAACCTCAACCTTAAATCCGTTTTCTTTCTGTCACAGGCCGTGGCGCGCCAGTTTCTGGCTCAGGGCAACGGCGGAAAAATCATTAACATTGCCTCAATGCTCTCTTTTCAGGGCGGTATCCGCGTACCATCCTATACCGCATCAAAAAGCGGCGTGCTGGGTATCACCCGCCTGCTGGCTAATGAATGGGCGCCCCTGGGGATTAATGTTAATGCCATCGCTCCCGGCTATATGGCGACCAATAACACACAGCAGTTGCGCGAAGACAGTGAGCGTAATCAGGAGATTGTCGATCGTATTCCCGCCGGACGCTGGGGCACGCCAGATGACCTGAAAGGCCCGGTCGTTTTCCTCGCCAGTCCTGCCTCTGACTATATACATGGCTATACGCTGGCCGTGGATGGCGGTTGGCTGGCGCGGTAAAGGCGCACTTGTGACAAAGGGTTACAACGTCACCTCTTCCGCCTACTGTATAAAACCCCTATACTGTATGAATCGACAGTTTATTGGGTTTTATCATGACGGCGGAAGGTCACCTTCTTTTTTCTATTGCCTGTGCGGTATTTGCCAAGAATGCCGAGCTAACGCCCGTTCTTGCGCAGGGTGACTGGTGGCATATTGTTCCTTCAGCCATTTTAACGTGCCTGCTGCCGGATATCGATCATCCCAAATCCCTGCTGGGGCAGCGTCTGAAGTGGATATCAAAACCCATTGCCCGGGCATTTGGTCATCGCGGGTTTACGCATAGCCTGCTGGCAGTCTTTGCCCTGCTGGCCACGTTTTACCTGAAAGTCCCGGACACGTGGATAATACCGGCAGATGCCTTACAAGGTATGGTTCTTGGTTATCTCAGCCATATACTGGCCGATATGCTAACCCCGGCGGGCGTTCCTCTGCTTTGGCCATGCCGCTGGCGTTTTCGTCTGCCGATCCTCGTGCCGCAGAAAGGTAATCAACTGGAGCGGTTTCTGTGCATGGCGCTGTTCGCGTGGGCAATCTGGATGCCGCAGACCGTACAAGAGAACAGTGCGGTGCGCTGGTCATCACAGATGATAAATACGCTGCAAATGCAGTTTAATCGTTTTATAACGCACCAGGTTGACTAATTAATCAGCCAAAAAGTCATTTTTGGCATAAACAATTCCATTTGAATATAAGAGGCAAGTCACAGTTCTGCTAATCTTGCGCCAACAGAATCACCTTTAAACGGTGATACGCATAATAAGATCAGGAGAACGGGGATGAACTTTCCATTAATCGCGAACATTATCGTGTTCGTAGTGCTGCTGTTGCTGCTGGCGCAAGCCCGTCACAAACAGTGGAGTCTGGCAAAAAAAGTACTGGTCGGTCTGGTCATGGGTGTCGTGTTTGGCCTTGCCCTGCACACCATTTATGGCTCCGACAGCCAGGTTCTTAAAGATTCCGTACAGTGGTTCAACATTGTCGGCAACGGTTATGTCCAACTGCTGCAGATGATTGTCATGCCGCTGGTGTTTGCGTCTATTCTCAGCGCCGTCGCACGTCTGCACAACGCCTCTCAGTTAGGTAAAATCAGCTTCCTGACCATCGGCACCCTGCTGTTTACCACGCTGATTGCCGCGCTGGTAGGGGTTCTGGTGACCAACCTGTTCGGCCTGACCGCCGAAGGTCTGGTTCAAGGTGGCGCCGAAACTGCACGCCTGAATGCGATTGAAACCAACTACGTTGGCAAAGTGGCTGACCTCAGCGTTCCGCAACTGGTGTTATCCTTTATCCCGAAAAACCCGTTTGCCGACCTGACTGGTGCTAACCCGACGTCGATTATCAGCGTGGTTATCTTCGCTGCATTCCTGGGTGTTGCCGCGCTGAAGCTGCTGAAAGATGATGCACCAAAAGGCGAGCGCGTTCTGGTCGCTATCGATACCCTGCAAAGCTGGGTGATGAAGCTGGTTCGTCTGGTGATGCAATTGACTCCGTACGGCGTTCTGGCGCTGATGACCAAAGTGGTTGCAGGCTCCAACCTGCAGGACATCATCAAGCTGGGTAGCTTTGTCGTGGCCTCTTATCTCGGTCTGGGCATCATGTTCGTGGTTCACGGGATCCTGCTGGGTATTAACGGCGTTAGCCCGCTGAAATACTTCCGTAAGGTGTGGCCGGTACTGACTTTCGCCTTCACCAGCCGTTCCAGCGCAGCCTCAATTCCGTTGAACGTTGAAGCGCAAACCCGTCGTCTGGGCGTGCCTGAATCTATCGCCTCTTTCGCCGCCTCTTTTGGCGCCACGATTGGCCAGAACGGTTGTGCGGGCCTGTACCCGGCAATGCTGGCAGTAATGGTCGCGCCGACCGTCGGAATCAACCCGCTGGACCCAATGTGGATTGCCACGCTGGTCGGTATCGTGACCGTGAGTTCCGCAGGCGTTGCGGGTGTCGGTGGCGGAGCAACGTTTGCCGCGCTGATCGTCCTGCCTGCTATGGGTCTGCCGGTCACGCTGGTTGCGCTGCTGATCTCCGTTGAACCGCTGATCGATATGGGTCGTACCGCGCTGAACGTAAGCGGGTCTATGACTGCCGGTACGCTGACCAGTCAATGGCTGAAGCAGACCGATAAAACGATTCTGGACAGCGACGATAACGCCGAACTGGCGCATCGCTAAGCCGGTTAGTTGAAAAACAAAAAACCGCCGGAGTGTCATGCTCCGGCGGTTTTTTTATATCCATTAATCGCTCAGTTCATTTTCCTGACGAACCTGATTAGCCCAGCGTTGCGCTGATTCCGGGACCGTAAATGCAGGCGAACGTTGAAACGCCTCCCCCATTAAGACAAAAGCGACATATTTTCCGCGCAGTATCCATACGTCACGAAACGCATCCATTTTAACCGCATGCTCTGGTGGGGCTGGCTCCACGCGAGGAACATAGCTGATAACCGGACGATTTTGTTGGCGAAGAGGTTTCATAATCAGTTGCTTCACTAAAGACAAATTCTAAAAATCAGAAAACTGCTATCTTAGCCGATTTTGCCTCCTGACGTCCTGCCTTGCGTGCGCTGTTTGCCTGGTTCATCGCGCTTTACACCATCGGTCTGTTCCTGCGCCACTGAGTGAGTGGTCTATAGTTAAAGCTTTTGACGGCAACAACGACCCTTTAAGCGATGAAAGCAGGAGAAGAGTTTAATGTCACAGAATGATAAGCACCCACTCCATCACTCAGCGCCGGTTCATGATGCCAGCGAATCCCAGCCAGGACTTGACTCACTGGCGCCAACAGACGGTTCACATCGGCCAGCGCCTGAACCCACGCCTCCAGGCATGCAGCCCACTACGTCCGGCAGCTTAAAAGCGCCTGACGTCACAAGTGACAAACTCAACGCGCTGGAGAGTTTTCGCAAAGGAAGCGAGGATTTTGCCCTGACCACCAATCAGGGCGTGCGCATTGCGGACGATCAAAACTCTCTGCGCGCCGGAAACCGTGGGCCCACCCTGCTGGAAGACTTCATCCTGCGGGAAAAAATCACCCACTTTGATCACGAACGCATCCCTGAGCGGATCGTACATGCCCGAGGTTCTGCCGCTCACGGTTACTTTCAGCCCTATGCCAGCCTCAGCGCAACGACGAAAGCGGACTTTCTGAGTGATGAAAATAAAATCACACCGGTTTTTGTGCGTTTTTCTACGGTTCAGGGCGGCGCAGGCTCCGCGGATACAGTCAGAGATATTCGGGGGTTTGCGACCAAGTTTTACACTGAAGAGGGCATTTTCGATCTGGTGGGAAACAACACGCCTGTCTTCTTTATTCAGGATGCCCATAAATTCCCGGATTTCGTCCATGCGGTTAAACCGGAGCCGCATTGGGCAATCCCACAGGGCCAAAGCGCGCATGATACCTTTTGGGATTATGTCTCATTACAGCCGGAAACGTTGCACAACGTCATGTGGGCAATGTCCGACCGGGGTATCCCACGCAGCTATCGCATGATGGAAGGCTTTGGCATCCACACATTCCGGTTAATCAATGCGCAAGGGAAAGCCACCTTTGTCCGATTCCACTGGAAACCGCTGGCAGGCAAAGCGTCGCTGGTATGGGATGAAGCGCAAAAACTTACCGGTCGGGATCCCGATTTTCATCGTCGCGATCTGTGGGAAGCTATCGAAGCGGGCGATTATCCGGAATATGAACTGGGGCTACAGTTGATTCCCGAAGAAGACGAATTTAAGTTCGATTTTGACCTGCTCGATCCGACCAAGCTGATCCCGGAAGAGCTGGTTCCGGTGCAACGCGTCGGTAAAATGGTGCTGAACCGCAATCCGGATAATTTCTTTGCTGAAAATGAGCAAGTCGCGTTTCATCCCGGACACATCGTCCCCGGCATCGACTTTACCAACGATCCCCTGCTACAGGGCCGCTTGTTCTCCTATACCGATACCCAAATCAGTCGCCTTGGCGGGCCAAACTTCCATGAAATCCCGATCAATCGCCCAACCTGTCCGTACCATAATTTCCAGCGTGACGGCATGCATCGTATGGACATCGATACCAATCCTGCCAACTATGAACCGAACTCTATCAATGATAACTGGCCGCGCGAAACGCCGCCGGGACCAAAACGCGGTGGATTCGAGTCGTATCAGGAACGTATTGAAGGAAACAAAATCCGCGAACGCAGCCCCTCTTTTGGCGAATACTATGCGCAGCCTCGCCTGTTCTGGCTAAGTCAGACGCCAATTGAACAGCAGCATATTATCGGTGGATTCAGTTTTGAACTCAGTAAAGTTACGCGCCCCTATATTCGTGAAAGAGTGGTCGAACAGTTAGCTCATATTGATACGTCCCTCGCCAAAGCGGTTGCCGATAATCTCGGTTTTGAGCTAACCAAGGAACAGACCAACATTGCGCCGCCGCCCAACGTCAACGGTTTGAAAAATGCACCATCACTCAGTTTATATGCGGGTTCGCAGGGAGAGATTAAGGGCCGTGTGGTCGCCATCCTACTGAATGACCAGGTGAAATCGAGCGACCTGCTCGCCATCATGCAAGCCCTACAGGCTAAAGGCGTACATGCCAAATTGCTCTATTCCCGAATGGGTAATGTGGTTGCCGATGATGGTTCTGCCCTGACGATCGCCGGTACTTTTGCGGGTTCGCCATCCCTGACGGTCGATGCGGTTATCGTTCCGTGTGGCAATCTCGCGGATATCGTTACGAACGGTGATGCCCGATATTACTTACTCGAAGCGTATAAACACTTAAAACCTATCGCCCTGGCTGGCGATGCTCGTCAGTTTAAAGCAACGTTGAATATCAAAAATGAAGGAGAGGAAGGCGTGGTTGAAGCGGACAGTGCAAACGCACAGTTTATGGATACCCTGCTGACGCTGATGACCGCGCACCGCGTCTGGTCACGCGCCGGAAAAATAGACACGATTCCTGCCTAAAAAATGCGGCGCATTAAGCGCCGCAAACTCAGGAATTACACGTTCAGAAAACTGCCAAGACGATAACCGCGCTCCGCAATAGCATATTTCAGTGACGAAGACGTCAGCACGTCGAGCTCAGTTAAGCGGGGGTAACAGTAGGCACTTTGACGAATAATGTCATCGATAAAGGCCGGGTGACACATCACTTCCAGCGAGGACTCTCCCCGGTCTGCTGACGCGTCAAGCGTTTGCAAAAACAGGGCTTCAGAAATCGCCTCGCCGTAAAACTCGCTGCTGAATCCCTGGGAAGTCCGTAACGTCTGTGGAAAGTCAGACGCCTGGAATACCGCCTGACGATCGATCCGTAACGCAATCCCTTTTTGGGCAGCAAACCCGGCCACTATAGGGAAAATCTGCGGGAACATATGCACGTGGTGATGGCTATCCAGATGCGTCGGCTCCCGCCCAAACAGGTCAATAAAACGCTGATACTGCGCGGCCAGCTCCTGAGAAATTTCATCCAGCGGTAAGATGTCTTCTTCAGCCATCTGCCAGATCCATTTCCCCAGTAATCCGTCACGAGTAAGACCAGGCATTGCCGTCAACGGCCTGCCCAGTGTCAGAACAAAATGCATGCCGACGGCAAGTTCCGATATGTCGCGACTCAGCTGTACCGCATGGTCAATTGCCGCGCCGTTAACCAGTGCCGTCGTCGAGGTGACAACGCCATTGCGGCAGGCTTCAACAATGCCGTAGTTTTGTCCTTTGCTCAGGCCAAAATCATCCGCATTTACAATCAGTACGCGTTCCATAGCCGACCTCAGTTAGTGTTGTTCGCTTTTGAGTTTTTCAATACACCCGGCAAAGTTTGGCAGCCATTTTTCATGCGCCAGAATCAGCTCACGCGCCAGGATCTCGGCATCGCTGTCGGAGTGCACCAGCGGACTCAGGTTCAATGCCAGCAGCACATCATTCAGCTCGCCGCTCAACGCCGCATTGCTCGCCGCGACCTCGAAGCCTTTAATGGTATAGATAAGGCCGAGCACTTTCTCATCAAAATGGGTAATCCGTGGATGCGGTGTAGCCCCGTTACGTCCCAGCGTGCAGGTCATCTCTACCGCCCAGTCCGCAGGGATATTATCAACATGCCCATGGTGCGGAACGTTGACATAGTGCTCGGTCTGTTTGTCGTTGTAGATGGCGTTGATCACTTCGCAGGCCGCATCGGAGTAATAGGCTCCACCGCGCTGCTCCAGTTCTTTCGGCTTCACGTTCAGATCCGGGTTTTTGTAGAGATCAAACAGTTGTTTCTCCACTTTCTGTACCACCTGAGCGCGCGCGCCGCCCTTATAGTATTCACCCATTTCAATCGCCAGCATCTCTTTTGGCTTGAAGTAGTAGAGCAAATAAGAGCACGGCAGCAGTTTCAGCGAACGAATCAGTCCTTCACTAAACGGCAGGTCAAAGATGTTCTTCACGGTAGACGCTTTCAATTCGCCCGATGCGACGCCATCCAGCAGCTCATCAAAACGTGACACGCCGTTCACCAGTACGTCTTTAATAAAGACCATATGGTTGAGACCAAACAGATCGATGGATAAGTCGTCGCTCTCGTTAAGCGCCAGCACATCGCTAATGAACATTTTCATGCCGACAGGAATATTACACACGCCGATGAATTTCTTGAAATTCGTATGACGATAGACCGCTTCAGTCACCATCCCGGCCGGGTTAGTAAAGTTAATCACCCACGCATTCGGGCACAGTTCTTCCACATCTTTCACAATATCAAAGATAACCGGAATGGTACGCAAACCTTTGAACAACCCACCAGCGCCGTTAGTTTCCTGCCCCAGATAACCGTGACTCAGTGGAATGCGCTCATCCTTTTCACGGGCTTTTAGTTGCCCTACGCGCAGCTGGGTAGTAACGAAATCAGCATCTTTCAGCGCTTCACGGCGGTCCAGTGTTTTAAACAACTTCATCGGCACACCCGCTTTGTCGATCATTCGCTGGCAAAGGTCAAAAATAATGTCCAGTTTCTCTTTTCCACCGTCGACATCAACCAGCCACAACTCAGAAACCGGTAATTCATGATAGCGCTTAATAAAGCCTTCAAGTAATTCAGGGGTGTAGCTGCTCCCGCCACCGATAGTGACGACTTTTAATTTCTGGCTCATAATTTCTCCCTTCAGTGTCAAAACACTGACGTGTATTATGCTCAACCCGTTTGTCAGGTATAGCGTGGCTGTCCCGACGCTATTTTGGGCAAGCTATAAAAAATGGGTTATTGGCAAATAATATCTACTGATTAAATTCAGTTAATTTCTTACGATAGCTATTAGGTGTAAATGACGTCAGCTTTTTAAACGTTTTAATAAACAGGCTTGGACTACTGTAGCCAGACTCATAAGCAATATCCGTTACAGAGTAGTTAGTCATTTCCAGCTGTTTTTTAGCAAAGTTAATGCGGATTTCATTGATGATCTGCATCGGCGTTTTGCTGTAATAACGCTGGGTCGCGCGGGTCAGATACTCCTGGGATTTCGCGGACAGGTGTACCATATTTTCCAGCGCATTCTCGCTAAACTGCCGTTTGTCGTGCATGGTCTCGACGGTTATTTTGAGCCACTGCGGAATATCATCCAACACCTGCTCTTCGCGATGATGGCGTAACCGATTAATAATATAGAAGGTGACCACTTCTACAAATTCATCGAGTCCGCTCTCACGAAAGTTCAGTGATGCAATAACCGTTTCAATATAGGTAAGAAACGCGTTATTCGCGTGATAGACCTGCGATGCAACAAAACAAAATGGCAGCAGCGGGTGATAGTGCTGTTCAAAAAAACGTTTACTGATGCCGACGTTAAGGATCCTTGTTGCACCAAAATCATAAAAACTTTGGTGGTGCGATCCCAACGGGATAAAGACAAAGTCTCCACGTTCGAGCAGTACGCGTTTGCCGTTGATTTCCTGATAATAGCGCCCGGTTAACACCAGGGTGAATTCATAGTAGTCATGCTGATGCAGCCCGCTGATGCTCTCAGTTTTGTTATAGATGAACACATGGAAATTTTTGCCATTAAATAGCTGCTGCTCATAGACGGTCTTGATTTCCGGTGCGTTAATCTGTAGCTGCATTATGCACTCCTCGCTATTTCAGCTTTTCGTGAAGCTCAATCAGTTCAGTCACCAGCTCACGCGCCAGCATTGATGTCATCAGGTGGTCCTGCGCGTGGACCAGCACCAGGCTAACTTTCATTTTACCTTCGCCCTGATCGCCTTCAATCAGTTTCGTTTGCACGAGGTGCGCTTCGTTCAGCGCCAGGCGAGACTGGTCCATCATGGCCTTAGCCGACTCGAAATCACCTTGCTTGGCCATTTTGAGCGCGCCGTACGCCAGGCTACGTGCCTGACCAGAATTGATGATGAGGCCCATCACCACTTCTTCAAGTTCTTCTGCTTCTGACTGGGTGTCGACGATGTTTTCGATATCCAACATACTTTTTTCCTCTGGTTCAGTCCGGCATGACCGTGAAGCCATGCCGGATTAAATTTAGAATTTCAATGCGTTAGCGATATCTTCTTCGCTTTCTTCTTGATCAATAACGTTCTGCGCTTTATTGGCTACCACCACGAATGGCAGGTAAACCAGCGTTGCAATACCGAGGTTGAACAGCGCGACCAGCAGAGCAGCGACGCTACCGTTGGTGTTAAAGAACGCGCCCAAACCGGTTGGCATAGTCCACGGTGCAATGTTGGTAATCGGTGGAATAATGCCTGAGTAATAAGCTGCCAGCGTAATCGCCGCCAGAATCGGCTGAACCAGAATGAATGGGATAAACATCACCGGGTTCATGATGATCGGCAGACCGAACAGGATAGGTTCGTTAATCTGGAACAGACCTGATGGCAGCGCCAGTTTAGCAACCTGACGATAGTCAGGACGACGCGATGCCAGGAAGATAGCGATAATCAGACCCAGCGTTGCCCCGCTCCCTCCAAGGAAGATGTAGGAGTCGAGCATCGGTTTCGCCCAGACGTGGAACGTCTTACCGGCTTCCAGCGCGGCGTCTACGGAACCAAACTGTTGGTAGATGGAGATGTTTTCCAGCGCCCATGGCGTCATGATTCCGCTGTCCAGCGCGGTCAGCGCCAGAGAACCGTGAATTCCGAAGAACCACAGCAGTGGAACAAAAATCACGTAGGCCCAGCCCACCACGCTGCCCAATGACGCCAGCGGAGTTGAAATGGAATCCATGATGATCTGGTGGAAGTTCGTACCCCAGGTGTTCAACGCCCAGGCGATGATCCCCATAATGGAGAGGATAAGGAAGCCAGGAATCAGTGCAGAGAAAGAACGCGATACGGATGTCGGTACGCTATCAGGTAATTTAATAACCCAATTGCGACGGACCACAAAGGTAAACATTTCCGCGACCACGAGGCCGATAATAATACCGGAAATAATATTGGCACCGCCGAGCCAGTTTGCGCCAACGGCATAGGCTTCACCCACGCTATATGGCGTTACGGTCATAAACGCGGCGACGGATAACAGCCCGGCTGCCAGTGAGTCGACTTTGCGTTCTTCTGCCAGCGCCATGCCAATAAAGAACGGCGCCATCAAGGACATGATACCCAGCGTACCGTTATAGACGTTTCCACCAATGCCTTTCAAACTATTCAGCGTTTCAATAGTTGAGGCATCAAGTCGAATACCCATTGAATAAAAAAACGACCCCTCCCCAAAGCTCAGGAAAACGTTATTGATTAATACAAACATGGCCCCTGCGAGGGTTAACGGCATTAAACGAATAAAGCCGTTTTTGATTGCATTAACGTGTGGCTGCTTTCCAATTTTTACAGCAAAAGGAAGGAGTACCTTTTCAAGTGAAGCAATAGCGTTACTCATAGAAAAATACCCTTAAATACCGCAATTGATAATTACGGTGAATGTTAATGAAATAACTCTTTGACGGGAAAAATTAAAATAAAATAATTAATTTGCTGCGGCTTTTTTAATTGCTGCAACTGCAGCCTTAAGCACGCCTAAACCATCGACTTTGCCATACAGCAGCGAGTCAATCACTTCCACAGGCTTGTTGGGTAACAAGCGCTGAATTTCGGGCAACATATAAGCAATTTGTGGACCTAATAATACGACATCGGCCGCAGGACCTTTTTCTCCGGCCAGCGTCTCAGGAAACGCTTCAATAATAACCGGTACTTCGTATTTTTCGGCCTGAGCACGCATCTTCGAAACCAACAATGAAGTCGACATGCCCGCAGAACAAAACAGATAAATGTGTTTCTTTTCCATTAAAACGATCCTCATATGCGATTATCTGTCAACCAGACACTCCGCAAGCCATAACCTGCATCCATGCTCTGGGTAACTTGCGTCAGCTAAATTACTTTTTTAGGTGGCTGAAACGAGTATACGGGATTGCACCGATGGATGGTATTTCCTTGACCAACTAAATTGTCTCTCCTTGACCTGTCGTTATGACCACCCTCACATTTCGGGCAAATAATTCGCGGCAATAAATAAGATCGTGTGGCACAAAAAAACCGGCGCGATGGCCGGTTCTTCTGTGTGCTCAGGCAATAAACAGTTGTTACTTCTTCGCCGCCTGCGGGTCGGTGTCGTACTCTGCACAGGTCTGATAACCGGAGTTAATCACGTGTCCGGTGTCGTCCAGAGCAACAAAATAGGTTTCAGCTTTACCATCTCGTTGACCCAGGATGTAGGTCTGGCATGTCCCACGTGCATGGATCATACTGACTTCAGAAGAAGGTTTACCGGCGATCTGCGCCACCTGCGCCCGGCTCATCCCTTTCTTCACATCTTTCACCACGGGCTGAACAAATTGGTCTTTGGTACGGTCGTAGGCCGTACACCCTGCCAGCATAGTCAAAACAGCCGCTGCGCTCAGAATTCCTGTTAGATTCTTGTTCATATTCCGTCCTCTTTTATTTCAGCGTGTTATATAAGCCTGGAGCACAACAACGCATTTTTCAAGCAATCAGATGATACTTAGGTAGTTTCGGAAAATTCTATACCCTAAATAATTCGAGTTGCAGGAAGGTGGCAAGGGAGTGAATCCCCAGGAGCTTACTGAAGTAAGTGACCGGGGAGAACGAGCGCAGCCAACGCACATGCAACTTGAAGTATGACGGGTATATTAAAACAAAATCCTGCGATATCAGGCTCGGATCCCTTGTCGTTTGGGCCTCAACGCGTTAGCTTTAACACATCATTTTTTTGATCATTTTTATTTTAGGAGGGGGTTAAATGACTCTGCAGCAAGAGATAATTCAGGCGCTTGGCGCAAAACCGCACATCAATGCAGAAGAAGAAATTCGCCGCAGCGTGGATTTCCTGAAATCCTATCTGCAGGCCTACCCCTTTCTGAAATCGCTGGTGTTGGGAATTAGCGGCGGACAAGACTCGACGCTCGCTGGAAAACTGTGTCAAATGGCGATATCCGAGCTTCGCAACGAAACGGGGAATGACGCGTTGCAGTTTATTGCCGTGCGCCTACCGTATGGCGTTCAGGCCGATGAACAGGACTGTCAGGACGCCATCGCCTTCATTCAACCGGACCGCGTGCTCACTGTTAATATCAAGGGCGCGGTGCTGGCCAGCGAGCAGGCCCTGCGTGAGGCGGGTATTGAGCTGAGCGATTTTGTGCGTGGCAATGAAAAAGCCCGTGAGCGCATGAAGGCACAATACAGCATCGCCGGCATGACCAGCGGCGTTGTCGTGGGTACCGATCATGCAGCGGAAGCCATCACCGGATTTTTCACTAAATACGGCGATGGCGGCACCGACATTAACCCTCTATTCCGTCTGAACAAACGCCAGGGTAAACAGTTGCTTGCGGCGCTGGGCTGCCCGGAGCATTTATATAAGAAAGCGCCAACCGCCGATCTTGAAGACGATCGTCCTTCTCTGCCAGATGAAGCCGCTTTGGGCGTCACCTACGACAACATCGACGATTATCTGGAAGGAAAAGCACTGGCTGCCGACGTCGCGAAAAAGATTGAAGGCTGGTACGTAAAAACTGAGCACAAACGCCGTCCACCGATCACCGTGTTTGATGATTTCTGGAAAAAAGCGTAACCCTTTTCTCTTCATAATGCCGGATAGCGCCAGTATTGACGAAATCCGGCATTAGCCTGCTGACCTCATGCCGCTTTTTTAATCGCCTTCAAGCTGCTACACTGGATGAATAACCAGCATCCGGAGTCAACAGTGGTACAGCGTCAATCAGCCCCTCGCCTGTCATTTGAGGCAGCGGCAATCTATGAATATCCCGAACACCTGCGCCCATTTTTGAGTGAGCTTCCCACCGCGCCCGGCGTCTATCTGTTTCACAGTGATAGCGACACCATGCCGCTTTATATTGGTAAAAGCGTCAATATTCGCAGCCGCGTGCTGGCGCATTTACGTACCGCAGACGAAGCGGCCATGCTACGTCAGGCCAAACGCATTAGCTGGATTTGTACGGCCGGAGAAATTGGCGCCCTGCTGCTGGAAGCACGGCTTATCAAAGAACAGCAGCCGTTGTTTAACAAACGACTGCGACGCAATCGTCAACTTTGTGCCTTGCAGCTTACCGAGCGGACTGTTCAGGTTGTCTACGCACGAGATATTGATTTCTCCCACGCCCCCAATCTGTTTGGTCTGTTTGCTAATCGCCGCGCGGCGCTACAGACGCTGCAAAGTCTCGCCGATGAACAAAAGCTGTGCTACGGCCTGTTGGGTCTGGAACCCCTGAGTCGCGGGCGCGCCTGTTTTCGCTCCGCGCTTAAACGCTGTGCCGGAGCCTGCTGTGGGAAGGAAAGTCCTGAAGCGCATCATTTGCGTCTGGTAGAAGCACTGGAAAGAGTGCGCGTGATCTGCTGGCCATGGAGCAATGCCATTGCGCTGCAGGAAACCCGCGCTGAAATGACGCAGTACCATATCATCAATAACTGGCTGTGGCTGGGGGCCGTTTCTACGCTGGATGAAGCGGCAACACTGGCGCGTATGCCGGCCGGCTTTGACCATGATGGCTATAAAATTCTCTGCCGGCCTGTTCTGTCTGGTCAATTTGACATTATTGAACTGCGTCCGGAGAATGCCCCGGCATCCAGTTAATCTCACTAAACAGCAGTTTCCCCTCACGCTCCAGCAGTCGTAATGTGTGTTTACCGTCGTGCCAGCTTGCACCCTGATCGGCCGTCAACAGCTTATCGCCCAGTTGCCAGGCGCCGCTGATAACGAACACCACACCGCCGCGCGAACCAAAGGTCGTAAAGGTGCGATCGGCCACCCTGACTTTCGCCTGGCAGACATCCCGTCGGGTCATGATATTAAAATCCATCGACATCTGCCCTTCCGTCAGCTTCGCTTTTACCACCTTGTCACCGGCAAAGGTAAAAGGCTGATGCTGTTTCAGGGTATGAGTGAAGGTGTTCGACTCTTCCAGAGTCACTTCTCCGCCTTCCAGCAGGGTAATCACGCGTTCTACACCGGGAAAAAGAGAAAACTCACCGTTTGCTGCGATGGAGGCGATACTCGCCCGCCAGTGAAAATCTCGTGTTGCTGGCGGAAAACAGCAAATTTCACGCGTTTCTCCCGCACCATTTCGCCACAGATTGACCGGCATTTTGCGGATATCAAAGTATTCCATCATCCCTCCAGAAAGGCGCAGCACGGCAGCCCGCCATAACAGGCCGCCATAAATCATCATTGTTTTGTTCACCCTGCAGATTATTGTTATCGGCAGCAGAGTTGATTTGCCTTAGCGATGAACCCGGTGTTTTGCAAAAAAATTAGCGCCTTCCAGGTGGAATTTTCGCGGGCTTCAGGAGAATAACGCGTCACAAGCGCGGTGCAAGAGGCGGTAAAGAAAAAACCGCCGATCCTGCCCACCTCGTTAAACGTGTTGTGGACAAGAGCGGCGGTCTTGAGTTTGGTTTCACACTGCGCGGCAATCAGCACACACAGCGTGAATGATTTAGTGTAGACGCTGAACGATTACTCAGCAGCTTGCGGCATTTTACCTTTCTGCGCTGCACGTTCTGTCAGACGCTTCTCAAAATTGGCATTAAACTGCTTTTTCTGTTCCGGCGTCAGGATGTTGTAAATCTTGTTCTGGGTTTCCATATGCGCCAGCATATTGGCTTTGCGCTGTTCTTCCATCTTCGCAATTTGCGCTTCTGCTTTTGCTTTATCGAAGCTATCGCTGGCAATGATGTCGTGCATTGCGCGGCGCTCTTCCAGCGGTGGACGTTTCATCTGATCGCGCTGACCTTTCATGATTTCGCGAATCTGCTGTTTCTGTGCGTCGGTCAGGTTCAGGTCTTTGAACATCATGTCATGATGCGGGGCGAATTTGCCGTTGTGGTGCATCATCGGTTTGACATCCGCTGGCGCAGCTGTTGTCGTGTCAGCGGCGTGTGCCAGGTTAGCAGCGCCCAGCGCCAGGGTAGAGGCAACAAACAGAGCAGTCAGTTTACGCATAATTTCTATCCTTTCTTTCAGTTATTTTTACGACACTCATGCGACTCTTATGCAATGTGATGTCGTGTTGACGAGATTAACTTTACCGGCTTAAGCGTCAATTAATCAGAGCAACGGTAAAACAGTGAAAGTGTAAAAAACAAACTTTCATCAATTATGGAGAAAAAAAGAATTAATTGCGCAGAGTTGCAATGAAAAATTACAACAGGATGATTTTGAAGGGATTATGAAGAACTATACCTGAACCCTGATTATTAAGAAAGCAATTCACCAGGAATAATCTGTAATAAATAAAAACAGCACGCAAAATATGCCCTTAAGGATAAACCTGCAGGGCAAATATATTCGTCACAATTTTTCCAGCATCAATCCGGCACGTAAGCCACAGGCCACGTTAGGGTTCGGAAAGAGAACGTATTCAACATCATGGGTGACGATAAAACGTTCATCCCCGTCCTGCGCAAGCAAAGTCCCCTCTTTAAAAGGGGTAAAGTTGAGCGTCTGGTTATCCATATGGAGAATGAAATCATCACTACGCCGCGTAATTTGCGACACCACGCGGTAACGCAGCGGGGATGTTTCTCCGCAAGCCATTCGCTCGCCCCGCAGCAGCTTCGCCAGCGCATCTGACGTCTGCGAAAACTGGGCCAGATCGTTTTGTCCAAACGGTAGCGCTTTACCCAGCTCCAGCGTACAGGCCAGCGCGCCAAAATGTTCGGCGCTAAAATGGGTAAACGTGCCGCCAGGTGTCTGATGGAAAACCAGCGCCTCCAGCCCTGCATCACCCAGCCATCCCAGAAAATCTTCGTCCCAGGCAACGTTGCGTTGTGGCAACACGCCAAAGCGCAGATGCTGTGACCCGCGGATCGCGGTGTGCAGATCCAGATGCCAGCGTACTGGCTCTTTTGCCCGCGAATAGAAATCTTCCAGACACAGCTCAAGCTCGTGGGCGCGGTGCGTTTCTTCACTCGCGGCAAAAATCTGCCAACGACCGCCAAACATCCGGTTAAGGTCACTATGGCAATAACGTTTTCCCGCTGCCAGCGCCTGCGGGTTTCCCAGAATCACCAGCAGCCGCCATGTCAGTGCCAGCTCGCCGCTAAACAGCCTGGAAAGCAATGATTCGAGAATCTCTACCGGGGCCGTTTCATTGCCATGGATCCCCGCAGACAGCACCAGAGACTGTTCAACGGGTGCATTCGGCGTCAGTTCCAGAATCCCGCGCCCCACCCACTGCCAGGTAAAACCATGTGCTGTGCCCTGGATTTGCTCGGGGATTTTCCCGTTAAGCGTTTGGGTCAGAAAATTATCCATGACTGGTCCTCTCCTGCTGGAAAGGATACACAGAGCCGAGATTGAGCAATTGCGTCAGCGTATCCAGCGCTTCACGCCCCTCGCGCAACAGCTGCGGGTCGGCAAGATCCGCGGCGGTAAGACGATCGCGGTAGTAACGGTCAACCCAGTTATTCAACGTGTTAAACAGCGTGTCGTTCATGATAACCGCTGGGTTCACCACCTGCAGCTCTTGTGGGGTAAGCACCACTCTCAGGCGCAAACATGCCGGACCACCGCCGTTGGACATACTTTCGCGCAGGTCGAATACCCGCAGGTCATCGATCGGATTGTCTTCCTCAAGCAGACGGTTCAAATACCGCCACACGCCCGCATGCTCCCGACATTCCTGCGGCAGGACCAACATCATCGAACCGTCATCCCGGCTGAGTAACTGACTGTTAAACAGATAGGTAGTGACCGCATCCTGCACCGACACTTCCGCAGCCGGAACTTCCAGCGGAGTAAATCCAGCCACCTGGCTGCGTAACTGCTCTAACAACGCCTGCTGTCTGACAAATGCCTGTTGATGACAAAACAGCACCTGACGATTCGATACCGCAATCACATCGTTATGAAACACGCCGAGATCGATGACGTCCGGGTTTTGCTGGGCAAAAATGCGCTGATGCGGGTTAACCTGATTCAGTCGTGCGACCGCTTCGCTGGCCTCACGGGATTGCCTCGCCGGATAGCGCTTCGGCTGGGAGGCATTCCCTTCTTCACGACCGTAAACGAATAGCTGTACGCCAGGGTCACCGTAATCTCCACTGAGGCGGTTATGGTTTGCCGCCCCTTCATCACCGAAAAGCGCAACCTGAGGCAACGCGCCGTGGACCGCAAAGCTATGCTCATCACGGAAAATTGCCCGTAACAATGCTTCGGTAGTTGGCGCTTCCAGCGAACGGTGGAACTTATTATTCAGATTCGCCACTGTCAGATGTACTTTCCCGTCCAGCGAATCTGCCGAAGGGCAGACCGTTGCCGCGTTCGCCACCCACATAGGCGATGCGGAGCTGGCGCAGGAAAGCCAGTGAGGCGCCTGACGCGCCACCTTCTCCAGCACCTGTTCGTCACTGCCGTGAAACCCCAACTGACGCAATACCGGAATATAAGGCCGTTCGTGGGGAGGGATCACCGCCTGGGGAAATCCCGCATCCGCCAGCGCTTTCATCTTTAGCAGACCCTGTTTCGCCGCCAGACGCGGGTTCGACACCTGAAAACGATGTTTGGTTGAGGCCTCATTACCAAATGACAGCCCCGCATAATGGTGGGTCAGTCCCACCAGACCATCAAAATTTACCTCACGGGCTTTCATAGCTTGTCCTCGCGAGAAAAATCCAGTCCGGGGCTAAGCGCCGTTGGCAGCGTTAAGACAGGTGATTCCAGACTTGACATCGGCCAGGCGCAATAATCTGCGGCATACCACGCGCTCGCGCGATGGTTCCCGGACGCGCCAACCCCGCCAAACGGCGCTGTGCTCGC
Source organism: Citrobacter sp. Ce104 (assembly GCF_030334595.1). NCBI lineage: Bacteria > Pseudomonadati > Pseudomonadota > Gammaproteobacteria > Enterobacterales > Enterobacteriaceae > Citrobacter > Citrobacter sp. Ce104. Next base: position 70,914 of record NZ_JAOWDP010000069.1, on the reverse strand, counting down.
CGCGCCAGTTAACGGCTTATTCCAGTTGACGATCCCAGCCCGCGCCTCCAGCAGCAATTGGTCAAACTGGCTGCGATCGGGTGACACCAGGCCGCATGACAGCCCAAAACGGGTGTTGTTCGCCATACGAATTGCATCATCAAAGCTGTCATAACGCCAGACGCCGAGCAGCGGACCAAAAACCTCTTCATCAGGTACGTTTCCTGCCCCGGTCAGTTCGATAATACCAGGGGCCAGCAGTGACGTTCCGGCTTTCACCAGACGTGGCGCCAGCAGCGTACGGCCACCCAACGACTCCAGGCGCTGCCAGGCATCATAGACGTGCTGCGCAGCCTGTTCGGAAATCAGTCCGCCAAGAAACGGCTGCGGTTGTGCATCCCAGTTGCCGGGCATTAAACGCTGGCTGACCTCCACCAGACGCGCCAGGAACGCATCCCCCTGCGCGCCTTTTTTAACTAACAGGCGGCGGGCGCAGGTACAACGCTGTCCGGCGGTAACAAACGCGGATTGAATCGTCAGATGCACCGCGGCATCAATATCTTGCGGATTCTCAATAATCAGCGGGTTGTTGCCCCCCATTTCCAGGGCAAGGATTTTTTCCGGCTGGCCGGATAGCTGTCGATGCAGTTGATAACCGGTATTGGCACTGCCGGTAAACAGCAGACCATCAAGATCTTCCTGCGCGCTCAGCGCCTGCCCCGTTTCGCGTCCGCCCTGCACCAGGTTCAGCACGCCCGGCGGCAATCCCGCCAGCTCCCACAGCTTTGTCACGGCTTCGCCGGTCCACGGCGTCAGCTCGCTGGGTTTGAAAATCAACGTATTGCCTGCCAGCAGTGCCGGAACAATATGACCATTGGGTAAATGGCCGGGGAAGTTATATGGGCCAAATACCGCCAGTACGCCGTGCGGGCGATGGCGCAACGTTGCCGCGCCATCCGGTAACTCGCTGTGCTGCTCTCCGGTACGGGCATGATAAGCTTTCACGGAGATAGCAATTTTATTGAACATCGCCGTCAGTTCAGTCGCGGCTTCCCAATGAGGTTTGCCGGTTTCCCGGGCGATAATCTGGGTCAGCTCGGCTTTATTGCTTTCCAGTAATGAAGCAAACTTTTCAACAATAGTCTGACGGGCGCTAAAGGGCTGTTTAGCCCAACCGGTAAAGGCTGCGCGCGCGGCCCGACACGCCTGTGCTACCTGAGTTGCATCGGCATCATTGCCCTGCCACAGCGCATCACCGCTTACCGGATTGGTTTTCACCCGACGCTCACCCTGCCCGGTCACCCAGTCGCCGTTTATCCATAATGTCATGCTGTTTTCTCCTCTGCACAAAGACGCACAAAACGTACATGGTCGCCCGCATGGCATTTCAGGGCGTCCAGTTGCGCCGCCGTCAGTACCAGACGCTGAGTATCCGGGTCGGCACGAACCAACATGACGCGGAAGTTTTGATAATTTTCATTGGCAACCAGACAAGCTGGATAATCGCCCGGCGCAGGCTGCCCTTCAGCCACCTCCACCAGTCGGCTTTTACGGATAGCCCGCACCCGGTCAATATCACATTCCAGGGTCGGCCCGCCGTCGAAAATATCGACATAGTTACGGTAGCGAAACCCTTCTTTCTCCAGCACCGCCCGAGCAGGAGCCGTTTGCGGATGTACCTGACCAATCACGCTTTGCGCTTCATCAGACAAGAAATGGGTATAAATCGGATGCTTAGGCATCAGTTCAGCAATGAATGCTTTTTGCCCGGTTCCGCAGAGAAAATCCGCCCGACTAAACTCCATCGAGAAAAATCGTTTGCCGAGGCTTTGCCAGAACGGAGAGTAGCCATGCTCATCGATCACGCCGCGCATCTCGGCCACGACTTTCTCATTGAATCGATCGCGAAAGGCCGCCATAAACATAAAACGCGACTTCGACAGCAAATAACCGTTGCCCTCTTTACGCCAGTCCGGATCGAGAAACAGAGTGCAAAGTTCGCTACTGCCCGTATGATCGTTACTCAGAAACAGCGTCGGCAGCGCGTTGTATACGTTCAGCTCTTTCGACGCGTGCACCAGAGTACCGACCCGGTAGTTGTACCAGGGGTCGTTAAGTCCCACCGCCACCTCGATGGCGCAAATCCCCGCCACGGTTCCGCTGGCGCTGTCTTCCAGCACAAAGACATATCCTTGCTCACTTTTTGGCAACTCACCGCGCCAGGTTTGTAGCGAACGTTCGATACGCGCCATTAGCGTAGCTTCATTCGCCGGTAGCGAAGTCAATCCGCCGCCGGTCTTACTGGCAAGCTGCATCAACGCAGTGATATCCGCGCGTTCAATGGGACGAATCACCATCATGATGAACCTCCTGCTTTAATGCGTTCGCAGGCCAGCGCAAAGCGATCCAGCCCGGTGGCGACCTCTTCTTCGCTGACGTTTAACGCAGGGGCAAAACGCACCACGTTAGCACCAGCAATCAGTACCATCACCCCGGCAACGGCCGCTTCTTGCGAGATAAGTTTCGCTTTCCCGGCAAATTCCGCGTTCAGCACGCAGCCGATCAGCAGTCCGAGTCCACGAATTTCACTAAACAGTCCAAAACGTTCGTTAATGGCGTTAATACGCTCCACAAACCAGTCGTGGCGCTGTTTCACTCCGTTGAGCACTTCCGGCGTGTTAACAATTTCCAGCAGTTTGCCCGCCACCGCCGTGGCCAGCGGGTTTCCGCCGTACGTTGTACCGTGCGTACCGACCGTCATCACGCTGGCACAATGCTCTGTCGCCAGCAGCGCGCCGATGGGAAAGCCACCGCCCAACGCTTTTGCTGTCGTCAGTAGATCCGGCGTAACGCCATAATGCATATAGGCATACAGTTCTCCGGTACGGCCAACGCCGGTCTGAACTTCATCAAATATCAGCAGTGCATTATGGCGATCGCATAATTCACGCAGCCCCTGTAAAAAGGCATTCGTTGCCGGCACCACGCCGCCTTCACCCTGCACCGGCTCCACGATAACCGCGCAGGTGGTGTCATCAATCAGTTGGCTGGCAGAGTCGAGATCGTTGTATACGGCATGACGGATATCCGGCGGCAGCGGTGCGAAATCCTGTGAATAGGCAGGCTGTCCTCCGGCGCTGACGGTAAACAGCGTGCGGCCATGGAAAGCATTTTTAAACGCTACAATGCCGCTCTTCTGGCTGCCAAAACGATCGTGAGCATATTTACGCGCCAGTTTTAGTGCCGCTTCATTGGCCTCTGCGCCAGAGTTACAGAAGAAAATGCGCTCGGCGAAGGTGGCGTCAATTAACTTTTTCGCCAGACGCAGCACCGGCTCGTTGGTGTAGCCATTTCCCGTATGCCAGAATTTGCTCGCCTGGTCGTTTAATGCATCGCGCAATGCCGGATGGGCGTGACCCAGCGCGTTAACCGCAATGCCTCCCGCGAAATCGATATACTCTTTGCCCTGCTGGTCCCACAGACGTGAACCTTCACCACGCACCGGAATAAAAGGGGCCGGAGCGTATACGGGCATCATCCATTCATCAAAATTTTCACGCGTAATTGACAGAGACATAGCGACCTCAACGGTAAATAAAAAGTTATCTGTATGTTAATAAATATAGTGTTTGCGGTGTAAATGTAGATTGCAGGGTTCGTGCCAGCCAGCGAAAAAAGTGCATAAACAGAGGTTGGTAACGGAATATCAACAGGTTACAACGTGGCGATATTCACTATATGTGCATATAAAGTGAATATGTTTGCGCATCCGGCGACTAAACAGAGGAAAAAACGCAGTTTTATTCAGTCGCCAAATATAATTCTGAAATTGTGATCGTATACGAAATTTATCGGAAATTATTGCCCTATTCCGACGCGCTTCGCGCCAAAACGGTGCAGTTTTTGCTCCATCGTTAACGCCATTAGCAATCATTGTTGGAATCAGGTGACAAGAAGCAGTCAGCCTGCGGAAATTCTGCTACCATCCTTGCACTATTCATCTTGCAAAGTGGCAGCGACTATGAAATTTGTCTCTTTTAATATCAACGGCCTGCGCGCCCGTCCCCATCAACTGGCAGCCATTGTCGAAAAACACCAACCGGATGTTATTGGCTTACAGGAGACAAAGGTCCACGACGATATGTTCCCTCTCGAAGAGGTAGCAAAGCTCGGTTACAACGTCTTTTATCATGGACAGAAAGGTCATTACGGCGTGGCGCTGTTAACGAAAGAAACGCCAATCGCGGTGCGTCGTGGCTTCCCGGGCGATGGCGAGGAAGCGCAGCGTCGTATCATCATGGCGGAAATTCCATCCCCTCTGGGCAGCATCACGGTGATCAACGGCTATTTCCCGCAGGGCGAAAGCCGTGACCATGAAACTAAATTCCCGGCCAAAGCCGCGTTTTATCAGAACCTACAAAACTATCTGGAGACAGAACTGAAACGCGACAATCCGGTGTTGATCATGGGCGATATGAATATCAGCCCTACCGACCTCGATATCGGCATCGGCGAAGAGAACCGTAAACGCTGGCTGCGGACCGGTAAATGTTCCTTCCTGCCGGAAGAGCGCGAGTGGATGGAGCGCCTGCTGGGCTGGGGTCTGGTAGATACCTATCGCCACGCTTATCCTGAAAAGAACGACCAGTTCTCGTGGTTTGATTACCGCTCAAAAGGCTTTGACGATAACCGTGGCCTGCGTATCGATCTTCTGCTGGCGAGCAACCCACTGGCGGAGCGCTGCGAAGAAACCGGCATCGACTATGAAATTCGCAGCATGGAAAAACCGTCCGATCATGCGCCTGTATGGGCTAAATTCCGCGTCTGACCTTCTGCGTCTTTTCACTCTCCGGGCCCGGCCTGGAGAGTCTGTTTATTCTGTGCAAAATCAATAAAGCGACGGTAATACATTGTTACGGCCGGGAATTTATTATATCTTCCCGCGCACTTTTCGCTGACGAAAATGCTGCATTGCACTCGGTTTTACAGGAGAACCCCCATGAAAAAGAAGTTCGCATAAAGCAGAATACCGGCTGCTGATTGTCGCGGTCCTGTTCTGCGTTCTGGCGGGAGTTTTCCATCATTATGGTCTGACCGACCTGATAACCAATTTCCATCATTTACGAGACGTCATCCGCCAAAGCGGTATGTTCGGCTATACGCTTTATATCCTGTTGTTTATTGTTGCTGCGCTGTGTCTGATCCCAGGCAGTATCCTGGTGATCGTCGGCGGGGTGCTATTTGGTCCCGTGACAGGAACGCTCATCTCGTTAGTGGCGGCAACCGTTGCCTCGGCGCTGTCGTTTTTGCTGGCTCGCTGGCTTGGTCGGGATCTACTGCAAAAATACGTTGGGCACACAGCGACGTTTCAGGCTATCGAAAAAGGCATTGCCCATAGCGGAGTAGACTTTCTGATCCTGACCCGGCTCGTGCCGCTGTTCCCCTATAACATTCAAAACTACGCTTATGGGCTGACGGCGATTCCGTTCTGGTCATTTACCGTGGTATCTGTGGTAACCACCTTGCCCGGCATCTTCATTTATACGCTGATGTCGCACGAACTGGCCAGCGAAGGGATTAGCTGGGCATTTATCGGTACGCTCAGCATTGCGGGGCTGGTGTTATTCGCCCTCGTTCAGGCCGCCAAAGCCTGGGCCAGGTATAAGCATATCGATCCATCGTCCCGTCATGAGTGCACGGGTAAATGTTCAAAATGAATACACCGCGGCTGACACGCTATTACCGGGTAAGCTTGCTTGCTCTGCTGCTGCTCGCGCTAATCGCATGGGCGTGGATACCAGGCGTGAGCGACTTTCTCCACGCCAGCCTGGCGGCGTTTGCTACGCTCGATCAGCATGCTGTTGAGAACTTCATTCGTTCTTACGGAACCCAGGCCGCGGTGGTGTCGTTCTTCCTGATGATCCTGCAGGCCATCGTCGCGCCCCTTCCTGCCTTTGTTATTACGTTTGCCAATGCCTCGCTATTTGGCGCATTTTGGGGCGGCGTACTGTCCTGGAGCAGCGCGATGGTGGGTGCGGCGCTGTGCTTTTTTATTGCCCGCGTTTTAGGTCGCGGCGCGGTGGAGAAACTGACCGGAAAAACGGTGCTAAACAGCATGGACGCTTTTTTCGAGCGCTATGGCAAGCACACAATTCTGATCTGTCGCCTGTTACCTTTTGTGCCCTTCGACCCGGTAAGTTATGCAGCAGGCCTGACCTCGATTCGCTTTCGCCATTTTTTCATCGCCACCGGCATCGGACAATTACCTGCCACTATCGTCTATTCGTGGGCGGGTAGCCTGTTAACCGGCGGCACATTTTGGTTTGTTACCGGCCTGTTCATTCTGTTCGCCCTGAGCGTAGTGATATCCGTGGCGAGAAGCCTTTATCTTGAGCATCAACGGAAAAAAACCTGAGACTTCCCCCATTTTTAGCAATGGAGATATTATGCGTTACTGCTTATTGTGCCTGAGTTTGTTGCTCTGCCCGCTGGCGACGTTTGCCCAGGACGCCAACTGGCAGCAAATCAAAAAAGATGCCCGCGGTCAGACGGTGTGGTTCAACGCCTGGGGTGGCGACAATGCAGTTAATCAGTATCTCGACTGGGTTAGCGGTGAGATGAAAACGCACTACGCCATTAACCTAAAAATCGTGCGCCTGGCGGATGCTGCCGATGCCGTAAAACGCATTCAGACGGAAACGACATCCGGGCGAAAAACCGGTGGCTCTGTAGATTTACTGTGGGTTAACGGCGAAAACTTCCGTACGCTGAAAGAAGCCGGACTGCTGCAAACTCAGTGGGCGCAAACGCTGCCTAACTGGCGCTATGTTGATACCCAAAAACCGGTGACGGAAGATTTCTCCGTTCCAACGGAGGGGGCTGAATCACCGTGGGGCGGCGCCCAGCTAACCTTTATTGCCAGGCGCGATCTCACCGCGCAGCCGCCGCAATCCCCGCAGGCGCTTCTGGAGTTCGCGCAGGCGCACCCCGGTACCGTGACCTATCCGCGCCCGCCAGATTTTACCGGAACAGCGTTTCTTGAGCAGTTGTTACTATCGCTCACCACCAAACCGCAAGCGTTGAAAATCGCTCCTGATGCAACCACCTTCGCCGACGTTACTGCCCCGTTATGGTACTATCTTGATGCGTTGCATCCTGCACTCTGGCGCGAAGGCAAAGACTTTCCGCCCACGCCTGCGCGAATGGATGCGCTGCTTAATAGTGGCGTTCTGCGTTTATCAATAACCTTTAACCCTGCCCACGCACAGCAAAAAGTGGCCAGCGGCGAATTGCCCAAAAGCAGCTATAGTTTTGGTTTCTCACAGGGCATGCTCGGCAACGTGCATTTTGTCACCATTCCGGCGAATGCGCGCGCCAGCGCCGGAGCGAAAGTCGTGGCAAACTACCTGCTTTCGCCCGAAGCGCAACTGCGCAAAGCCGACCCGACTGTCTGGGGAGATCCTTCGGTGCTTGATCCACAAAAATTACCTGTCGAACAGCGTAATGCGTTGCTGGCGCGGATCCCGCAAGGACTCCCTGCCGTACTGCCAGAACCGCATGCAGCCTGGGTAAACGCTCTGGAACAAGAATGGCTACGCCGCTACGGTACGCATTAATACTGCTACTCTGGGCCATTATGGCGGCAGTTTATCTGCCGCTGGCGCCAGCGGCATTGTCGCTGATAGCACCGGCGCTTAGCACCGCACACTGGCTGGCGTTAGTCACCGATCCTCAATTCCCGCAGGCGTTACTGGCAACGCTGGTTTCCGTAATCCTCGCGGCTGGCGGCGCGCTGCTCATCGCTCTGCTGGCAATCCTCGCCCTGTGGCCCGGCGCTGGCTGGGTACGTCTGTATACGCGTCTTCCCTGGCTGCTGGCAATTCCGCACGTTGCCTTTGCCACCAGCGTGCTGTTAGTTTTTGCCGAAGGCGGCCTGCTCTGGCAATGGCTTGCGTTTTTCAGCCCCCAGCCGGATCGCTACGGCATTGGACTTGGCGTGACGCTGGCCGTGAAAGAGAGCGCCTTTTTGTTATGGATCCTCTCGGCCCTGCTAAGTGAAAAACAACTTTCGCAGCAGGTTATCGTGCTGGATTCGCTGGGTTACAGCCGACTGCAATGCCTGAAGTGGCTGGTTCTGCCCGCTATCGCCCCGGCGTTGGGCAAAGCTATGCTGGCGATTGTCGCCTGGTCACTCTCCGTTGTGGATGTGGCAATCGTTATTGGCCCCGGCAATCCGCCAACGCTTGCCGTATTGAGCTGGCAATGGCTCAGTCAGGGCGATATTGAACAGCAGGCTAAAGGTGCGCTCGCCAGCCTGCTGCTGGTGTTGTTACTTCTCATTATTGCGCTGGCGGGTTATCTGTTATGGCACGCCTGGCGACGCACTATTCCGGCAGTAAACGGTGAACGCCTGCGTTTTTCATCCGCTACGGCCGCACGCCCGCTGGTACAGCTTTTACCCCTGAGCGGTGTGATATGTGCGCTGGTGCTGGCGCTTCTCGCCAACTATTCCTCGCTAAACAGCGAGGCGCTCAGCAACAGCCTGCAACTGGGACTCCTTTCCAGCGTGCTGGCGCTGCTGATACTGTTTGCCTGGCTGGAATGGGGTCCACAAACCGGACACCGCTGGGTCTGGCTACCGCTCATTTTGCCTGCGCTGCCGCTGGTGACCGGACAGTACCTGTTGGCATTATATGGCGGACAGGATGGGCTGATGACGACCATTATCTGGGGCCACCTGCTGTGGGTGATGCCATGGATGCTGTTTGTTCTCAAACCGGCGTGGCAACGCATTGATCCGCGATTGATTTTGATTGCACAAACGCTGGGCTGGACGCGGGGGCGGATATTCTGGCAGGTGAAATGCCCACTGCTAGTGCGCCCGGCGCTGATTGCCTTCGCGGTAGGATTCTCAGTCAGTATTGCCCAGTATATGCCGACGCTGTGGTTAGGTGCCGGACGCTATCCGACGCTGACCACCGAAGCGGTGGCATTAAGCAGCGGTGGTAGCACCGCGATTCTGGCTACCCAGGCATTATGGCAGCTTCTGTTACCACTGTTAGTTTTCGCACTCACGGCGTTTCTCGCTGCGTGGATTGGCCGCTTTCGACAAGGACTCCGCTAATGCTTACCGTACGAGACGTTTCGTTGTACCAGGGCGCGACAGCGCTGGTAAAGGACGTGAATTTTCAGGTAAATAAAAGTGACATTGTCACTATTATGGGGCCTTCCGGCAGCGGAAAGTCTTCGCTATTTTCGTGGATGATCGGAGCGCTGTCTCCTCAGTTTCAGGCGTCAGGCGAACTGTGGCTCAACGAACGACGCATTGACACCCTGCCTACCGCGCAGCGCCAGATTGGCATCCTGTTCCAGGATGCGCTGCTGTTTGACCATTTCAGCGTTGGGCAGAATTTACTGCTGGCCTTACCCGCCAGTCTGCAAGGTCCCGCCAGGCGTCATGAGGTAGAAAGCGCCCTCGCGCGCGCGGACCTGGCAGGATTTTATTCACGCGATCCGGCTTCGCTCTCCGGTGGGCAGCGTTCGCGGGTCGCCCTGCTTCGCGCGCTGCTGGCGCAGCCTCAGGCGCTGTTACTCGATGAACCCTTTAGCAGGCTGGATGCGTCACTGCGCGATACCTTTCGCCAGTGGGTCTTCACTGAAGTCCGTAAGCTGGGTATACCGGTGGTCCAGGTTACCCATGACGCGCAGGACGTTCCGCCCGCAGGCCGTGTATTACAGATGGAAAGCTGGGCGTGAATGTAGCGATATGCTGCGTTAACGCAAGGTTTTTACTTCACTGGCGGCACAGAATGTCGTCCTCTTTTTTCAACGTCGGGCTATTCGATGAAACGTGTTTCTCAAATGACCGCGCTGGCACTGGCTTTAGGGCTCGCTTGCGCTTCATCCTGGGCTGCTGAAACAGCACAAACGCTCACCCTCAACCAGTTACAGCAAAAGCAAGGCGCGGCGATCGATACCCGTCAGAGCGCTTTTTACAACGGCTGGCCGCAGTCGCTCAATGGTCCTTCAGGACACGAACCTTCCGCGCTGAACCTGTCTGCCGCCTGGCTCGACACGATGAATGATGCACAACTCAGCGCCTGGGTTAAGTCACATCAGCTGAAAACCGACGCGCCGGTGGCGCTGTATGGCAGCGATAGCGACATGCAGGCCGTCAAATCTCGCCTGCAGAAAGTCGGCTTTAGCCATATCTCAACCCTCAGCGATGCGCTTACGGACCCTGCCCGTCTGCAACGTCTGCCGCACTTCGAACAACTGGTTTACCCGCGGTGGCTGCACGACCTGCAGCAGGGTAAAGACGTGACTGCTAAACCGACCGGTGACTGGAAAGTGATTGAAGCCGCCTGGGGCGCGCCGAAGTTGTATCTGCTGAGCCATATCCCCGGTGCGGGCTATATTGATACCAACGAAGTCGAAAGCGAACCACTGTGGAATAAAGTTTCCGACGAGCAGCTCAAAGCGATGCTGGCGAAACACGGTATCCGCCACGACACCACGGTGATTTTATATGGACGCGATGTTTATGCCGCCGCGCGCGTGGCGCAAATTATGCTGTACGCAGGCGTGAAAGATGTTCGTCTACTCGACGGCGGCTGGCAAACCTGGTCCGACTCAGGTTTACCGGTCGAACGTGGTACTCCGCCGACGGTGAAGCCAGAACCTGATTTCGGCGTGAAAATTCCTGCCCAGCCGCAGTTGATGCTGGATATGGAACAGGCTCGCGGCCTGCTGCATCGACAGGATGCGTCGTTGGTGAGCATTCGTTCATGGCCGGAGTTTATCGGTACTACCAGCGGCTATAGCTACATCAAGCCAAAAGGTGAGATCGCAGGCGCACGCTGGGGCCACGCAGGCAGCGATTCCACGCATATGGAAGATTTCCATAATCCGGATGGCACCATGCGCAGCGCGGATGACATCGCCGCCATGTGGAAACAGTGGAATATCACGCCAGACCAGCAGGTTTCTTTCTACTGCGGCACCGGCTGGCGTGCTTCAGAAACGTTTATGTATGCCCGCGCGATGGGCTGGCAAAACGTCTCTGTTTACGACGGCGGCTGGTATGAGTGGAGCAGCAATCCGAAAAACCCGGTTGCCCGCGGTGAACGGGGTCCGGACGCCAGCAAGTAAAATGGTCACGATTGCCGGATAAGCGCATCCGGCAACGCAAGACATTACGCCTGACGCTGAACCGCTTTCAGCGTCAGATATCCGCTCCAGATCCGGGTGAACGTCGTCATCCAGCACAGCGCGCCAAAGACCCACGCCATCACAGCGAAATATTCCGGGAACAGACATCCCAACACAAACAGCAAAATCGTCTCGGTTCCTTCGGTCAGCCCACCCAGATAATAAAACGATTTATGCGCGTAGCCAGGGTTATCTATCTGATGCTTAGCCGCCAGCGCGGCGAAGGCGAGAAAGCTGCTGCCGGTGCCAATAAACGCGAACAGCAGCCAGCCGCCTGCCAGCGCATTTTGCGCCGGTGCGGCAAGAATAAAACCAAACGGCACTAAAGCGTAAAACAGAAAATCAAGCGAGATATCGAGAAATCCTCCCGCATCGGTAAGCCCTCTACGCCGAGCCAGCGCCCCATCCAGCCCATCAAACAGCCGATTGAGCACAATGGCCACCAGCGCCGCCAGATACCAGCCTAGCGCCAGAAATGGCAACGCCAGCACACCAATGGCAAAACCGACAAGCGTAAGTCCGTCCGGAGTAATCGCCGGTTTATCAATGATGCCCACGCAGCGATGCAAAAGCGGTTTTAATCGCGGGTGAAGATGACGGTCAAGCATGCGGGCGTCCTTTATAACTGTCGCACAGTCCCTGGGAGGGGATATCGAGTGCGGCATTAAAACGCGCCGAGAGATTTTGAAACGCAATCAGCGCGGTCATTTCAGTAATGGCGGTATCGGTAAAATACTGCTTCATCTGCGCTTTCAGCGCATCGTCAACCTGTGGAGGCGTTGCGGTCACCGCATCCGCATAGGCCAGCGCTACGCGCTCTTCTGCACTGAACAGCGTCGATTCTTGCCAGTTGGCAACCTGCAAGACTTTATCCAGCGCGCCGCAGCGTTCAGCCAGCCGTAAACTGTTGGCATCAATGCAGAAAGCGCAGTGGCACACCTGAGATACGCGGGTCATTAGCAATGCGCGCATCACCGGCGTTAAGCGCGCCTTTTTACGCTCCAGAAATCCAACAAACAGCGCTACCAGCCAGAACAGAAATGGCATCCGCCCCCACCAGCGCGTGGGATGCAGCACATCGCCATAATGCTTTTTCTGCGTCGCAACGAGCGGTTTTAAACTGAAAGGGATACGCGTTAACGGTTTTACCCACGACTGAGGATCGTTCAACGGTTGCTCCTGAATACTTTAGATAAAACGAAGATAACGATAGTATGTCACTTTCTGCCGTTAGATCTTGATGAATATAATGAAAACCCTCGACGTGGTCGCCGCTATCATAGAACGTGATGGCAAAATTTTACTGGCTCAACGTCCGCAGCATGCGGATCAGTCAGGTATGTGGGAGTTTGCCGGCGGTAAGGTTGAGTCTGGCGAAAGTCAGCCCAAGGCGCTGGTCCGTGAACTGCGTGAAGAGTTGGGCATCGAGGCGGTCGTTGGGCGCTACATTGCCAGCCATCAACGCGAGGTTTCAGGCCGACTGATTCACTTACATGCCTGGCATGTGCCGTCATATCAGGGAGAACTGAAGGCGTATGAGCATCAGGATATCGTCTGGTGTTCACCCGAAGAGGCGCTGCGTTATCCGCTGGCGCCTGCCGATATCCCGTTGTTAGAAGCGTTTATCCTTTTACGCGCCGCCAGACCAGCGGATTTGTGCTGATCGTTTTATCATCACGCTGGCACTGCAACAGAACGCCATCCGCCTTAATCACCGCCCCTTCTGAGTAGTTTTGATCCTGATAAATACAGCACTGACTACAGGGTTGCACCCGCTGACCGCTGGAACTGAACACTTCCGGCGGCACATTCACCTGCACGTCCGGGCGATAAAGCTGATTTGCCAGCGTCGCGCTGGACATTATTGCCAACGCTCCTGCCACGATTAAACGGCGCATATTCTTTCCTTTTTGACTGACAGTTATGCTCAGTATAACGGTATAAATCGGCAGAAACTTTAGCCCCTTCCGTCATCGTTTTTGGTTATGACCCGCGGCGCAATATTAATTTACTTAGCGGGGTTAATTTTTTCTTGCGTCCCGTCACACTGCTGATGTTATAGTCAAAAACTGCAAAACACTTAACACAAAAATCAAAAATATAACCATATCAATACATAAGAGGTTCTTATATCTATGGATCAGACATGTTCTCTGGAGTCATTCCTTAACCATGTGCAAAAGCGCGACCCGAATCAGACCGAGTTCGCGCAAGCCGTTCGTGAGGTAATGACGACACTGTGGCCCTTCCTCGAACAAAACCCACGTTATCGTCAGATGTCATTGCTGGAACGTCTGGTTGAACCGGAGCGCGTGATCCAGTTCCGCGTAGTCTGGCTGGACGATCGCAATCAGGTACAGGTTAACCGCGCGTGGCGTGTGCAGTTCAGCTCCGCCATTGGCCCGTACAAAGGCGGTATGCGTTTTCACCCTTCCGTGAATCTGTCGATCCTGAAATTCCTTGGCTTCGAGCAGACGTTTAAGAACGCCCTCACCACGTTACCAATGGGCGGTGGTAAAGGCGGGAGCGATTTCGATCCGAAAGGAAAAAGCGAAGGCGAAATCATGCGCTTCTGCCAGGCGCTGATGACCGAACTGTTCCGCCATTTAGGCCCCGATACCGACGTTCCGGCGGGCGATATCGGGGTGGGCGGTCGTGAAGTCGGCTTTATGGCCGGGATGATGAAAAAACTGTCCAACAACAGCGCCTGCGTCTTTACCGGTAAAGGTCTCTCTTTTGGCGGCAGCCTGATTCGCCCGGAAGCCACCGGCTACGGCCTTGTGTACTTCACCGAAGCAATGCTGAAACGCCATGGTCTGGGCTTTGAAGGCATGCGCGTAGCGGTCTCTGGTTCCGGTAACGTGGCGCAATTCGCCATTGAAAAAGCTATGGAGTTTGGCGCCCGCGTCGTTACCGCTTCCGATTCCAGCGGTACCGTGGTTGACGAAAGCGGCTTTACCAAAGAAAAACTGGCGCGTCTGTGCGCGATCAAAGACAGCCGTGACGGTCGCGTGGCGGATTACGCTCGTGAGTTTGGCCTGACCTATCTGGAAGGCAAACAGCCGTGGTCGGTTCCGGTTGATATCGCCCTGCCGTGCGCCACTCAGAACGAACTGGATGTCGATGCGGCGCGCGTGCTGATCGCCAACGGTGTGAAAGCTGTCGCCGAAGGGGCCAACATGCCGACCACCATCGAAGCCACCGACCTGTTCCTCGAAGCGGGCATCCTGTTCGCACCGGGTAAAGCAGCCAACGCCGGTGGCGTAGCGACATCTGGTCTGGAAATGGCGCAAAACGCCGCTCGTCTGGGCTGGAAGGCGGAGAAAGTGGATGCGCGTCTGCATCACATCATGCTGGATATTCACCATGCCTGCGTCGAGTATGGCGGCGAAAGCAAGCAAACCAACTACGTACGTGGCGCCAACATCGCAGGATTCGTGAAAGTTGCCGACGCGATGTTGGGCCAGGGTGTGATTTAATTCATCCCGTACGCCGGATGCGGCACACGTGCCTTATCCGGCCTGCAAACTACACGCCTGCCTCTTCGGATGGCGGGCTTTTTTTCGCCGTACGTTTACGCGGCGCGCTCTTTTTCTTATCGCCACCACTACCGCCCGGAGCGGCAATGCCACGGAAGCGTCGTACCGGCGTGCTGCGCGCCTGATCGATAAGCTGATACAGCGTTCCCACCAACGGCTGCATGAAGTCCTGATAACGACACTGCTTTTCACTGATTTGGGTCAGGATAGATTCCCAGTGCGCGGTCATGTCCGGACGCGTCGCCATTTCGGGCAGCGAGTGAAACAGCGCTTTTCCCGCGTCGGTAGAATGGATATAACGCCCTTTTTTTACCAGGAATCCGCGTTTAAACAGCAGCTCGATAATCCCGGCGCGCGTCGCTTCCGTTCCTAATCCATCCGTGGCACGCAGGATCTTTTTCAGATCTTTATCCTGCACAAAGCGCGCAATCCCGGTCATCGCTGACAGCAGCGTGGCATCAGTAAAGTGCCGCGGGGGCTGGGTCTGACGTTCAACCACTTCACCTTTTTCGCACAGCAGCTCATCGTCTTTTGCCACCACCGGCAGCGGCGTCCCGTCGTTATCTTCATCGCGCTCTTTGTTGCCAAGCAGCGTGCGCCATCCGGCCTCCGCCAGAAAACGCGCTTTGGCGACAAACTTTCCTTTGGCGATATCCAACTCAATAACGCACTTCCTGAAGACCGCGTCCGCACAGAACTGCATCAGATACTGACGGGCAATCAGGTTGTAAATTTTCGCTTCGTTATCGTTCAGGTTGATGGACGAACTGCGTGCGGTAGGAATGATGGCGTGGTGCGCATCCACTTTTTTATCGTCCCAGCAGCGGTTTCGCGTATCAGGATTGACCGCTGGTTGCGGGAGCAAATCGGGGGCATGAACGCTAATCGCGTTCAACACCGCGTGACGTCCGGCAAAGTGTTCTTCCGGCAGATAACGGCTATCCGAACGCGGATAGGTAATCAGCTTATGGGTTTCATACAGCTTCTGGCAGATATCCAGAACGTTTTGCGCACTTAAGCCAAAGCGTTTCGCCGCTTCAATCTGCAACGCCGAAAGCGAAAACGGCAGCGGCGCAGATTCTGATTCCCGTTTATCGTTATAACTGGTGACTATCGCCGGCTGGCCGTTAATGCGGTTTACCACGTGTTCAGCCAGGGTACGATTCAGCAAGCGCCCTTCTTCATCCTGATACGGCTCACACGCTTCGCTCGGTTGCCAGATAGCGGTAAATCGCTCATCGGCAGGCGTCACGATATGCGCTTTTACCTCGAAGAAATCTTTGGCGACGAAGTTTTCAATCTCTTCATCGCGACGCACAACCAGGCCGAGCACCGGCGTTTGTACGCGCCCGACCGAAAGTACGCCCTGATAGCCCGCGTTACGCCCAAGAATGGTGTAAGCGCGCGTCATATTGATACCGTACAGCCAGTCCGCCCGCGCCCGCGCCAGTGCCGACACGCACAGCGGAATGAACTCACTGTTGGCGCGCAGGCGCTCAATAGCCCGCTCGACGGCCTGCGGGTTGAGGTCGTTAATCAGGCAGCGTTGCACCTGCTGGCGCTTTTCAGGGGCCAGTTGCAGGTAATCAAGTACCTCATCCACCAGCAGTTGTCCTTCACGGTCGGGGTCACCTGCGTGAATGACTTCGCTGGCCTCATGTAAAAAGCGCTTAATGACATTGAGCTGTTTGGTCACCGAGGGACGCGGCTGCAGTTGCCACTTTTCCGGGACAATCGGCAGATCGACCAGACTCCAGCGAGCATAGCGACTGTCGTAGGCATCTGGCTGCGCCTGCTCAAGCAGGTGACCAATGCACCAGGTCACCACTTGTCCGTTTCCGCATTCAATAAAACCGTCACCTTTGCGATGCGGCTTCGGCAGCACATCGGCGATAGCGCGCGCCAGACTCGGTTTTTCGGCAATAAACAACCGCATCGAGTTAACGGATCTCAACCATGGCGCGACCGCCACGAGCTTCCACTAACTCACCAATCGCGGTGAGGTCGATGCCAAACTGCGCTGCCGCCGCTTTCACTTCGGCTTCAGCTTCCGGCGTTACCGCCAGCAGCAGACCACCAGAAGTTTGCGGATCGCAGAGCAGATCGCGTACCGACTGCGGCATTTCACCCATCAGGTGTCCGTAGCTGGCAAAGTTACGCTGGGTTCCGCCCGGCACCGCGCCCTGCGCGATGTATTCTTCAACGCCAGGAAGCTTAGGAATATCCTGGTAGACGATCTGCGCCTGAACGCCCGCGCCCTGACACATCTCGCTCAGATGTCCCAGCAGACCAAAACCGGTAACGTCGGTCATGGCTTTCACGCCGTCGATATCGGCGAATGCCGCCCCTGCAATGTTCATCCGGCACATCACTTCCGTCGCCAGTCCTTTGTGTTCGTCTTTCAGCAGCGATTTTTTCTCTGCGGTAGTCAGGACGCCAATACCCAGCGGCTTGGTCAGGAACAACTTACATCCGGCCTCAGCGGTGCTGTTTTTCTTCACGCGTTCGGTCGGCACAATGCCGGTTACCGCAAGGCCAAAGATAGGTTCTGGGGCATCGATAGAGTGGCCGCCCGCCAGCGCAATACCCGCCTGACGGCAGGCAAAGCGTCCGCCTTCGGTAACTTCGCGAGCGATTTCCGGCGCCAGCTTATCCAGCGGCCAGCCCAGAATAGCAATTGCCATAATCGGTTTGCCGCCCATTGCGAAAATATCGCTGATGGCGTTAGTCGCAGCGATGCGGCCAAAATCAAACGGATTATCGACAATCGGCATAAAGAAATCGGTGGTGCTGATAACGCTGGTGCCGTTCCCCAGATCGTATACGGCCGCGTCGTCTCGGGTTTCATTACCCACCAGTAAGTTCGGATCAACAAACTTCGCCTGCTCGCTGTGCAGAATGGTTTCCAGCACTTTTGGGGAAATTTTACAACCGCAACCGGCTCCGTGGCTGTATTGCGTTAAACGAATAGCTTGCTCGCTCATGGACATCTCCTGTCATTGCAATCCGGATATGGTAGCGCTCATTCCATGATGTGGTAAGAGTGACTGTCTGAATTCGGGTGTCTTTGCTCATAATCCAGACAGTTTTGCCGTTGATATCAGAAATAACGGACGAATGCGCTCGGATCGGCAAGGTTAACCGTCGTGGACGCTTTGAGCTGTGGTGTGCCCAGATAGAGAAAACCAACGATTTTATCCTGCGGGCGACAGTCAAACGCGTCACGAACGACCGCACTTTCGGTTAATGCGCCGCTGCGCCAGATACCGCCAAAGCCCTGCGCAATTGCAGCCATCTGCATGGCCATCACCGCACAACCGGCAGACATTTCCTGTTCCCATAACGGAACCTTGTCGTTTTCTTCACATTTCGCCACCACGGTAATAATCAGCGGCGCGCGAAACGGTGCGCTGCGCGCTTTTTCCTGGGCTTTCTCATCGCTGCCTGCGGCAATCGCGCCTTTTTCCAGCACATCACTAAAGCGTTCACGTCCCTCGCCCTCAATAACAAAGAACTGCCACGGTTGCAGCGTTTTGTGGTCCGGCGCGCGCATTCCCGCCCGTAGAATATTTTGCAGTTGCTCTCCAGCCGGGGCCGGATCGACGAGACGAGAGGCGCTACGACGGGTCATAAGTAATTCGAGTGCATCCATTTGCTTAACTCCAACAATGAGATTTGTTCACAAAATTAACACGTGAGCGGATTTTGTTACAGCACAGGCGGTGATTCCTGCTGACAAGTGCCTGTCGGGTCATTACGATAGCCTCATCTTATCGCCTTTCTCCGGGATTTCGGGATGGCGTGTTGTTAATCGGTAGGGAGAATACATGCGAACCCTGTGGCGATTTATTGCCGGATTTTTTAAATGGACATGGCGATTACTCAATTTCGTCCGTGAATTTGTGCTTAACCTGTTCTTCATCTTTTTGGTGCTGGTTGGCGTGGGCATCTGGATGCAGGTCAGCAGCAGCAATACCAGCGAACACGCTGAGCGAGGCGCGCTGCTGCTGGATATTTCGGGGGTGATTGTTGATAAACCCTCAAGCACCAGTCGTTTAAGCGTGATTGGCCGTCAGCTGTTTGGTGCCAGTTCCGATCGTCTGCAGGAAAACTCCCTGTTCGATATCGTGAATACCATTCGTCAGGCAAAAGATGATCGCAACATCACCGGCATCGTGATGGATCTGAAAAATTTTGCCGGGGCTGACCAGCCCTCCATGCAGTATATCGGCAAAGCGCTGCGGGAATTCCGTGACAGCGGGAAACCGGTCTTTGCCGTGGGCGATAACTTCAGCCAGGGACAGTATTACCTCGCCAGTTTTGCCAACAAAATTTACCTCTCTCCTCAGGGTTCCGTTGATCTGCACGGCTTTGCCACCAACGGTCTGTACTACAAGTCTCTGCTCGACAAACTGAAAGTCTCCACGCACGTGTTCCGTGTCGGAACCTATAAGTCTGCCGTAGAGCCGTTTATCCGCGATGATATGTCTCCTGCCGCGCGTGAAGCGGACAGCCGCTGGATCGGCGAGCTGTGGCAGAACTATCTCGACACGGTCGCCGCCAACCGCCAGATCCCTGCTCAGCAGGTGTTCCCTGGCGCGCAGGCGATGCTGGACGGATTAACGAAAGTCGATGGTGATACCGCGAAATACGCGCTCGACAACAAACTGGTGGATGCGCTCGCTTCCAGCGCTGAAGTCGAAAAAATGCTGACCAAACAGTTTGGCTGGAGCAAAGCGGATAAAAACTATCGCGCCGTCAGCTATTACGATTATTCGCTGAAAACGCCAGCGGATACCGGAGACAGCATTGGCGTTATCTTCGCGAATGGCGCGATTATGGACGGTGAAGAAACCCCGGGAAATGTGGGTGGCGACACCACTGCCGCACAGATCCGCGAAGCGCGTCTCGACCCGAAAGTTAAAGCGATTGTGCTGCGTGTGAACAGCCCTGGCGGCAGCGTCAGCGCCTCCGAAGTCATTCGTGCTGAACTGGCTGCGGCAAAAGCGGCGGGTAAACCGGTTGTCGTGTCCATGGGCGGCATGGCGGCTTCTGGTGGATACTGGATCTCCACGCCAGCCAGCTACATTGTGGCAAACCCCAGCACCTTGACCGGGTCAATCGGGATCTTTGGTGTGATCAACACTGTCGAAAACAGTCTGGATTCTATTGGCGTACATACCGACGGCGTGGCGACATCCCCGCTGGCGGATATCTCCATCACCAAAGCGTTACCGTCTGAAGTCCAGCAAATGATGCAACTGAGCATTGAGAACGGCTATAAGCGCTTTATCACTCTGGTTGCGGATGCGCGTAATACAACGCCTGAGCAGATTGACAAAATCGCGCAGGGCCACGTCTGGACCGGTCAGGATGCGAAAGCCAACGGACTGGTAGACAGCCTCGGTGATTTTGACGACGCCGTCGCGAAAGCGGCTGAGCTTGCCAAACTGAAACAGTGGCATATTGAGTATTATCAGGACGAACCAACATTCGTCGATATGGTGATGGACAGCATGTCAGGCTCCGTTCGCGCCATGCTGCCCGAAGCCATTCAGGCTATGCTCCCGCCACCGCTTGCTTCTGCGGCGAGCGCGGTAAAAGCGGAAAGCGATAAGCTGGCCGCGTTTAACGATCCGCAAAACCGATATGCGTTTTGCCTGACCTGCGCCAACGTTCGCTAACTATTGACCCCTCTTCAGGATGAAGAGGGGTTTTCTTTGAGACAGAAGATAAGTCATGCAAAAGAAATCGATTTACGTTGCCTATACCGGCGGTACCATTGGTATGCAGCGCTCCGAACAGGGTTATATTCCTGTTTCCAGTCATCTCCAGCGTCAGCTGGCGTTGATGCCTGAATTCCACCGCCCAGAGATGCCAGACTTCACCATCCACGAATATGTCCCGCTGATGGATTCCTCCGACATGACGCCTGAAGACTGGCAGCATATTGCGGAAGACATTAAAGCGCACTACGACGATTACGACGGTTTTGTCATCCTGCACGGTACTGACACCATGGCGTTTACGGCTTCAGCGCTCTCTTTCATGCTGGAGAATTTGGGTAAACCGGTAATTGTGACAGGGTCACAAATCCCGCTGGCAGAGCTACGTTCAGACGGGCAAATCAATCTGCTGAATGCGCTGTACGTGGCGGCAAATTACCCGATCAATGAAGTGACCCTGTTTTTCAACAACCGACTGTTTCGCGGCAACCGTACCACTAAAGCGCACGCCGATGGTTTTGACGCCTTTGCCTCCCCTAACCTTGCACCGCTGCTGGAAGCCGGGATCCATATCCGTCGACTGGGTACACCACCAGCCCCACACGGCACAGGCGAACTGATTGTTCATCCTATTACTCCACAACCAATTGGCGTGGTCACCATTTATCCCGGCATCTCTGCTGATGTGGTGCGCAACTTCCTGCGCCAACCGGTAAAAGCGTTAATATTGCGCTCCTACGGCGTGGGCAATGCCCCACAAAACAAAGAATTTCTGAAAGAGCTTGAAGATGCGAGTTCGCGTGGCATTGTGGTGGTGAATCTGACCCAGTGTATGTCCGGCAAGGTAAATATGGGTGGCTATGCGACGGGGAATGCCCTGGCGCATGCTGGCGTGATTGGCGGCGCGGATATGACCGTCGAGGCTACGCTCACCAAATTGCACTATCTACTGAGCCAAGGACTGGACACGCAGACCATTCGTGAAGCAATGACGCAAAATCTGCGCGGCGAGCTTACCCCGGACGAATAAGGAGTCTATGCCCATGGCCCGAGCCTTACTGTTGGTCGATTTACAAAATGACTTTTGTGCCGGCGGCGCTCTCGCCGTTCCGCAAGGCGACAGCACAATCGATATTGCCAACCGTCTGATTGACTGGTGCACAGTACGCGGCGACACTGTCGTTGCCAGTCTGGACTGGCACCCGGCGAATCACGGTAGCTTTGCCAGTCAGCATCAGGTCGAACCCTACAGTCAGGGGCAACTCGATGGCCTGGCGCAGACGTTCTGGCCCGATCATTGCGTGCAAAACAGCGAAGGGGCAGCTTTGCATCCGCTGTTGAACCAACGTGCGATTTCTCAAACCTTCACCAAGGGAGAGAATCTACTGGTCGACAGTTACAGTGCATTTTTTGATAACGGCCGTCGTCAGGCAACCGCGCTGAACGCTTGGCTGCTCGAACATCGCATTGCCGAGCTTATTATCATGGGGCTGGCTACCGACTATTGCGTTAAGTTCACCGTACTGGATGCGCTCGATCTTGGTTACACCGTCAGCGTGATTACCGACGGCTGTCGTGGCGTCAATATTCACCCACAGGACAGTACAGAGGCTTTTATGGAAATGGCGGCAGCGGGCGCAACGCTGTATACGCTTGATGACTGGCTGGAAACCCAGCCGTAAGCGATGCCGACAGGGTCACTCCTGTCGGCGCATTTTCTCAGGCCAGCGCTGAAATCTCTTCCAGCGATACTTTGCGTGTTTCGATGCCAAAACAAAAAAGAATTAGCGCGCATAGCACCAACATTACGCCTAGCACGATAAAGACCGTAATCGACCCGTAACGGGTCAACAAAATAGCAACGCCATAGGGCGTAAACACCGCGACAATCCTTCCGACTGCATTCACAAAACCCGACCCCCGCAATCTAAGATGCGTGGGCCACAGTTCAGGGACATACACCGCAGAAGCAAAGCAAACATACATATACAGAAAAAAGATCATCACCAGCCCATAGCTCAGAATGGCCCACTCTTCGGTTTGAATCGAATAGAAATACCCGAGCAGCGCGATAATAACCAACAAGGATGAACCAAATAACCGCCTTGGAAAACGATCGATAATTAGCGCAGCAATAAATATTCCAACTGGCGCGCCAATCATAATTATCGCGGTCATAAAGATGGATTTCGTTACATCGATTCCTGAATTAACAAATATCGTCGGGATCCATACCGTAATGGTATAGAGCGAAATATTCATCGCGATAAGCACAGTGATCGCCACCAACGTACAGCGCAACATCGGCCCCTTGAACAGGAGCCAAAATGACCCACTTTCCGTGCTTAAGTCCGCCGTCAGGCAACCATTCTGGCAGGAGGATAAAGTGATGTTTTTTTCTTTCTCAATTTGCGATTCCACCTGCAAAAGATGTTTTTCAGCTTCACTTCTTTGACCTTTACCAGCCAGCCAACGCGGGGATTCAATATAGTATTTTCCCGACAGATACCAGGCCAACAGCATTGCCATACCACCAAGCAAAAACATCACCCGCCAGCTTATAAAGGCAATAATCACGACGCCAATTGCCGCCGATAGCATTGGCGCCCAGTTGCCGACAAACGACAGGCGGGCAGACCATTTTCCGCGCACCTCAGGCGGAATAAATTCCGTAAATGAGGCATAGCCCACCATAATTAGCGCCCCCATTCCAACCCCCATCAGACAGCGGAAAAAGATAAGCCAATACATGTTGGGCACAAACGTTGCCGCACAGGCTGAGGCCCCGACGATTAGCAAATTGATACGGAACGCTTTGCGTCGTCCGAAGTAATCACCAATAAAGCCACCGCCGAGTGAACCGATAAAGTAGCCGAACATCAACGCTGAGGTAAACGCGGCATTCAGATAATTATTTGACCAGCCGGTACTGACTAATTTTGCCAATACCACATTCCCGGAGTAGCTGAGAAAACCGGTTATTAATAAACTAAAACTAATAATGCCGAAAATACGAAAATGAAATCGAGATAAAGGTAAGCGATCTAATCTTGCGCCGATAGGGTCACATTTTTCCATCTGGATGCCTCAAACTCAGCTAAATAGAAAGTATGGCGATCGCGGCAGAAACAATTTTGCCGCGCCATCCATCATCATTAGATTCTTATGGCATTTTCCAGGTGCAAACTAAAATAATATCGACGCAACTCACGCTACAATTAATAAACGAGTTGAATATTATTCTCTTGGCAAAATGCAATCCACTCTGCACCCGGTGCCTTATTGGTTATAAGATAATTAATATGGCTAAAGTCAACGAGCTGGACGAAAGCTTTGCGATCAAATTTTGAGTGATCAACCAACAGCGCCACTTCAGTCGCCTGACGGATCATGGTTTTTTTGATTTCCGCTTCCGCTTCGTTAGAATCAAGCGCCCCGCTCTGCATATCCAGTCCTTTGCAGCTCATCACCATAATATCAACATGATAGCGGCTGATAATCTCCTTGGTGATCCTTCCCTGCAGCGACAGTGTATTCTTGTTCAATTCACCGCCGGTAGAAACCACGTTAATTTCTGACTGCGCCAATTCATGAAAAGCTTCAGCCGAGTTGGTAAGCAGTGTCAGATCGTTTCTTTCCTTCAACAGCTTTAATAATTCCATCGCAGTACTGCTGGAGTCGGCAGCCATCGTGGTCT
Organism: Citrobacter sp. Ce104; assembly: GCF_030334595.1. Lineage (NCBI taxonomy): Bacteria > Pseudomonadati > Pseudomonadota > Gammaproteobacteria > Enterobacterales > Enterobacteriaceae > Citrobacter > Citrobacter sp. Ce104. Next base: position 46,762 of record NZ_JAOWDP010000069.1, on the reverse strand, counting down.
TATTTTTAATAAACGGCAATGCATTACGGGCAATGATCTGCTTCTCTTCAAAGAAAGATTTTGCTCGCTTATAAAAATGAATATTATCAGACAACGCGGTGGTATTGAGCACTGCACCGCCATATGTTCGAGTCAAAAAACCTTCATCTTCCAGTTTTTCAAGATCGCGGCGAATCGTTTCCTCAGTTACCTGAAAGATTGAACTTAAATTCGATACCGCCACTTTCTTATCGTTAGCCACCATTTGCTTAATGGCCTGAATCCTGTCTTTTGCCGCCACGATGACACCTCTGTTTCCTGCAAAGTAATAATAAGACCCTAGTATCTCACAGGCTATGTTTATTTTCAAAAGAACATGTCTGAATCACAGATTTTAATGCTATTTTACACAGAAACAGAGGTCAGTCCCATCAGGCTTATTTGCTATCCAACGCTTCTGCCATTTGTCTCATCAATAATGAATCATCATCTGACAGAGGAATAGTTAACGCCTCAACATTCTCACGAACCTGCTCAGGCGCAGTTGCGCCGCTCAGTAAGGTGATTAAATCACTTTGCTTTAATATCCACGCCAGAGCCAGCGCGGGGATTGTACAATGGTATTTCTCGCACAGCGGCCGCCATTGCTCAAGCATGTCAATCACCCTCAGCATATTGTCCCGTTGGAACCAGACTTTGTTGGCCCGCGCACCGCCAGGGACATAATCCCGATCAATAGTCCCGGTCAGGAGTCCCTGCTCGAGCGGTGAATAAACCTGCACAACAATGCCATTCTGCTGGCATAACGGCAGCAGTTCAGTTTCCAGTGCGCGATCAAGAATGCTGTATTTGGCCTGGATGATATCCAGCTCACCATGTTTGAGATACTCTTTGATATGCCCGGCATCCACGTTTGCGGCACCTATAGATCGAATTTTGCCTTCTTTCTTCAGGGCGTTCAGCGTATCAACAGTTTCCGCTATCGGCGTAAAACAGGGTTCGACCGACTGCCAATGGGTCATATAGATATCAATGCTGTCGATACCCAATCTTTGCAGGCTGGCATCAACCTCTTCGCGAATAGATTCAGGCGTGAGGTTTTTATACAGCTGGCGATCGCCCACTTTGTTAAACAGGCTACCTGTTCGCTCCCAGACGATGCCGCATTTGGTTTCAACCACTACCTCACTGCGCGGCAGCTTTTTCAGCGCCTGCCCGACAATCACTTCACTGTTGCCAAAGTTGTAGCCTGGCGCGGTATCTATCAAATTGATACCGCAGCGATGAGCCTCAACAATGGTATCGATACAAATCTGCAGATCGAGATCGCCATTCCATGCTGGGCCGCCGCCAATGGCCCATGTGCCTAATCCCATGCGGGAAAGCATAATATCCGTACTGCCTAAAGGAATCATTTTCATCTGCCGCTATTACCCTTCGTATTCGTCAAGAAGTTGTTCAACCAACTTTCTGTTCTTCACGCCCGTCGTGGCGCCCACGCTCAGTACCGATATCGCTGCCGTTGCGTTAGCAAACAGCGCGCACTCGCGCAGCGGCTTGCCTTCAAGAAGTGCAGAGATAAATCCCGAGGCAAAATTATCTCCCGCACCGATGGTGTCGATAGCGGTAATTCCCGAAACTGCCGGGACCTCCATTTTCAGATCGGCACGTTTGATAAAGCAGCCTCTTTTGCCGGTCTTAATCACCACTGTTTTCACGCCACAGTCCAGGAAACTGTCGGCAATATCATCCAGCGTCTCTTTCCCGGTGAGCAGTTTTGCCTCCTCGAAATTGGGAAACAGATAATCGACGTAGCTTAACGCCTGGCGAATATCTTCCAGTGTTTCATTAAGCCGCGGCTTGATCATATCGGCACAAATAATTAACTGATGCGCTTTCGCCTGAGTGAAAATTGCCGTCAGCGCATCGCCATCCAATAATGGGCTATTAAAAATACTTGCCAGCGACAGCAGTTTTGCCTGAGAGAAACGGTCAAAATCTACATCGTTTATATTCAACTGCCACAGGCTGCCGTTGCGGTTAGTCACAAAAGTACGCTCACCATCAGCAGTGACTAAGCCCACATTGATAGAGGTATCAACATCGGCATCCTGTTTCAGACTCTGAATATTGATACTCTCCCGACGACAATGTTCGATAATAAAATGACCTGCCGCATCATCCCCCACCCGACTAATTAACGCTGTACGATGGCCAAGGCGAGAAATAATAGTCGCCTCATTAATAGCGTCGCCGCCCGTGGTCATGGCTATTCTTTCTAAAGGATAAGAGTCTACATCAAAGATATTTTTGCTCACTGGCTGCAAAGGAATATCAACAATTGCCGCCCCTATACAAATAACCTCGATATTATCCATATTGTCATTCCGCTTTACCGTCAGAGCCAAACAATTTAATTTTTTCTAATGCTCGCTCTTTTACTGCTTTACGAACTTCACGTTCAACGTGGAGAAACGGCTGATTCTGATTCGCTTGTACAGCCGCCATGGCGGCCTGGCATAGTTCAGTATGAATGTTGATTTTAGAGATGCCTAATGAAATGGCTTTTTTGATATCCGCATCGCTGATACCTGACGCACCGTGTAGCACCAGCGGAACAGAAACCGCCCGGCGTACGCGCTCAACAACCTCGAAATTAAGTTTCGGTTCAGAGGTATAAACCCCGTGCTGGTTGCCAATCGCCACCGCCAGAGAATCACAGCCGGTACGCTCGACAAATTCCGCCGCCTGGCTTGGGTCGGTATAGTGATAGCCCGCCAACGCCTCTTCATAAACCGTTTCATTCCCCACATGGCCCAGTTCAGCTTCGACCGGCACGCCCAGCGGATGGAAAAAATCCACAGCCTCTTTCGTCAGACGAATATTCTCTTCAAAATCAAAGGCAGAGGCATCACGCATTAGCGAATTCATACCATGGGTCCAGGCGTTATGGATAATTTCCATGCTGCGTCCGTGATCCCAGTGCGTAATAACCGGAACCGAGGCTTTTTTCGCCATTGAAACCATCATGTGCGAGAAATCTTCAAATGAGGTATTACCTACAAAACCAGTGCCGAAGGAAATAATCACCGGCGATTTAGATTCTTCCGCCGCATCCATCACCCCCATTAGCATTTCTGCATTCCACACGTTAAAGTGGGCAATTGCATAATGTTTATTTTGGGCATCATTTTCCCAATATTTAATATCTGCCAACATGGTTATTTCTCCCTTTTGAATAAATTAATGATTTACTTTAATAACGCCTTTGATAATTTCACGCTTGTTATTAACGGATTCATCAAACGCGCGCTGAACATCTGCATAATCGTAAATATGCGTCACCATCGACTTCACATCGAAACGACCAGAGGAGATGGCTTCAATCGTTACCGGGTAGCGGTTGGCATAACGAAAAACCGTCTGAATCGACACTTCACGGTTAATTTTGAGGAAATTAATCGCTGAATCACCAGGTACTGTACCCACGATCATAATTTTCCCGCCGCGCATCACCAGATAGGGAGTCTGTTTAACGGTGATGGCTGAGCCGGCGGTTTCGAAAACAATGTCCGCCCCCATGTCGCCAGAGAATTGTTGGCAACAGGCGATGGTGTCCTCTTTTGCACCGTTGATAACGGTCGACGCCCCAAGTTGCTCGGCCATCACCAGGCGTTTTTCCAGCACATCAACCACCGCAATGTCGGTTGCGCCCAAACATTTACAAGCTTGCAGGGTCATTAAACCAATACAGCCAGCCCCCAGAATGATGATTTTCTTGCCCGGCTTAACGTCCGCCAGCATTGCAGCATGGATACCGACCGCCGCAGGCTCCACCAGCGCGCCTTCCAGCGTGTCCATGTTATCGGGCAGCTTGTAAGTGAAGCTCTCCGGATGACACAGATAGTGGGTTAGCGCGCCGCGATAATTGGGCTGAGTGGCCATGAAATCGACGTCCGGACAGATGTTGTATTTCCCTTCAAGACAGTAGCGACAGTGACCACACGGCACGCCCGGCTCAATGTTCACCCGGTCTCCGGGTTTAAATTTTGTCACTCGGTTTCCTACCGCCACCACCGTACCAGCGCATTCATGCCCCAGACCAATTTCCTGATTGGGATCTTTCGGCGGAATAAAAGGACCCGATTCAAAACCATGAACATCTGATCCACAAATTCCAACGTATTCCACTTTAATCAGCACTTCATGCTCTTTTGGCACCGGAATTTCGGCGTCGATAATTTTCATCGTTCCCGGTGTTTTTAAGATTGCTTTTGAATTTTTCATCTTATTTCCCATCAATATTATTTGCTGGTAATTGCATCAATACCGAGACTTTCGACAGAGACGCCTTTTGTTTCGATTCCGATAGTGGCAATAGCAACCGCGACAATAATTGAGACAACGCCAAGTAGTACAAATACTCCCGTCACACCGTAGCTGCTAAGCAATACCGCGACAGCATAAGGTGCCGCGATACCGCTGATACGCCCTACCGCGTTGGCAAGCCCAGACCCGCGAAGTTTCGCCTCGGTCGGCCATATTTCCGGAACATAAACCGCTGAGGCATAACAGACGTACATATAAACAAATGTAATCAGGAAGAAACCAATTAATGTTATTAACAGCATGCTGGTTTGCAGTGAATAGATATAACCCAACACAGCGATTAATACTAATAAGCCAACTCCCATGATTTTTCTCGGAATTTTATCCATTACCAACATGGCGATAAAAATCCCAAACGGCGCGCCAAACATACTCATGGTATTTAAAACAATGGAGTCTTTCAGATTAATACCTTGAGTCATAAATATTGTCGGTAGCCAGTTAATTAAGGTGTACTGCACGACGTTCATGGCAATCAGAACAAAGGAACCCAAAATAACCCGTTTAAGTAACACCCCTGTTAATAAGGCGGAATACGGAACAGAACGCGGTTGTTTGCCATCATCATCTATTACGACTGGTGGCAGCGGCTTGCCGGTCTGGCGAATAACGCCCTCCTCAATTATCCGCATTACCTGTTCGGCTTCCTGGTAGCGTCCGCGAGATTCCAGCCAGCGAGGCGACTCCGGGAAACTGCGCCATGCAATAACAGTTGCTATAAGCGACAGCACAGCTGGAATCAACAACTGTACACGCCAGTTCCATTCCGCGCTGATAAGTGGTGTCAGCCCCATCGCAATCAGCGAACAAAGTGGATAAGACCAGTTACCGATAAACGATACCCGACTGGACCAGGTACCACGATTTCGGCCTGGCATATATTCGGTAAACCCGGCAAATAAGGTCACCAGCAATGCACCTAATCCAACTCCCATTACAAAACGACAGGCGATCAGGAAGGTCATGTTGGGTGAAAACGCACCAACTATCATAGAAATAATATGAATCGCTTCATACAAGATAAATGCGTTTTTACGCCCGGTTTTGTCACCGATAATTCCCCCCCCGAGCGCGCCGAGAAACATTCCTGCCGTCGTAATGGCAGAAAACGTGGCGGTGGTGGAATTATCGGTCCAGCCGAGTTCTTTTAACTGCGCGAGAATTAATCCGCCAACGGCATTACTCCAACAAACCAGTAATCCGAAGGCAACCATTGCAAACATCGACATGTGCCAGCGGCAGTCAGGCAGCCTGTCCAACCTCGCGCCGCAGTGCGGTTTTGCTATCTGTTCCATCCGGGAACCTTCCTTTAATAAATGGGTTATTCATCAAAGTCATAGGTCATGATGACCTTAATCGCGGTTTTATCGACCATGGCGTCAAAACCTTCGCGCCATTGCGACAGACCAATACGGTGAGTGATCATCGGTTTGACTTTGATCGCGCCGCTGGCCAGCAGACGGATGGCATTGCGCCAGGAGGTGGAATCGTAAGCCATATGGCCAATGATGCTTTTATTCCACGCAGTGATGTCGTTAATGGAAAATTCGAGAGGCTTGAAGCCCATGCCCACGCGGACGACTTCACCGTTGGGACGCAGCATTTCAATTGATTGTTTAAGGGCAATGTTGGCACCGGAACATTCGATAACCAGTCCCAGATTGTCTTTCCCGCAGATTTCCTGACAACGTGCAACCACATCTTCGGTCGAACCGTTGACGACCGCTGTCGCCCCCATTTCTTTGGCAATGGGGAAACGCACCGCGACATCGTCTTCCAGCCCGACCATCACGATATTAACAGCCCCCATAATGCGCGCCATTTGTACGGAAAAGAGTCCTAACGGGCCGGTACCGAAAACCACAACGTCCTGGCCCGGAAGAAATTTGGATTGCTGAGCGATAGATTTGTAGGCATTGCAGATAGGATCCAGCACAGCCGCTTCTTCATAATCGACCCCAGCAGGGATTTCCCACAGCGCGTGACGGTGAATCTTGAGGATTTCCCCAGGGACCAGACAATATTTCGAGAACCCACCGCCCCAGGTATTGTTATCCAGACCTAAATTCACCTTTTCTGTACAACAAAGAAAATCGCCTTGTTCGCATGCAGGACATACGCCGCAAACGTGCCCGCTGTTATCTGACACCACTCGCTGCCCTACCTTCCAGTCCTTAACCTTGTCGCCAACCTGTACAATTTGCCCAGCGAATTCATGACCACGAATCGAATTAAAAAGGTCGGATCCACTGTCGACATTGTAGTGTTTCATGTCCGCGCCACAGATAGCAGCCGCCTTGATTTCAATCACAACGTCATCCGGACCGCATACTGGCTCCGGAACATCAATCATCTTGTAGCCACCAAAGGCCTTGCCAAATCTTGCCAGTGCTTTCATTGAATTTTCCTTTGTGTTCGTTTTGCATCAGTGGTCATCATACTTATCCATATAATTTTTGAGGTCAACATTAAATCTTTAAAACACAGATACAGATCTGCATTTCACAACTCAGATCACAAATCAGTGCAAAGATGAACTGAAACTCAATGGAACACGGCAGCCGCTTCGCTAAAAATGGCGTGAACCTCTTCGCATTTTTTCTGTTATGAAACTGTTAACCTACGAGTGCTGTTTTTTTCGCCACGCCATTTCCGTGGCGTGTTTGCTTGTTTAAATGTCAAAGAGGAACACCGATGAAACTATTGCCTTTGTTGGCAGCATTACCCCTGCTCTGCGCCAGCGTTGTTTCCGCCAGTTCACTGATGTCAGTTGGCTACTTTAATGGTGGCGGCGACGTCACTGCCGGCCCCGGTGGCGACATCAATAAACTGGATGTTCGTCAGATAACCCACCTCAACTATTCATTTGGCCTTGTCTACAACAATGAAAAAGACGAGACCAATGACGCCTTAAAAGACGCCAGCAAGTTGCATCAGATTTGGCTTTCACAGAAAGTGCAGGATGATTTGCTGAAAATTCCACAACTGCGTAAACAAAACCCGAACCTGAAAGTTCTGCTTTCCGTCGGTGGTTGGGGCGCACGTGGATTCTCTGGCGCGGCGGCAACGAAAGAAACACGTGCGGTGTTTATTCAGTCTGCGCAGGAGATAATTGCGAAATATGGTCTTGATGGCATCGATCTCGACTGGGAATATCCGGTCAATGGCGCCTGGGGACTGGTCGAAAGTCAGCCGGGCGACCGCGCTAACTTTACCGCACTGTTAACTGAGCTGCGTGCCGCATTAGGGCATAAAAAACTACTGACCATCGCCGTGGGCGCGAATGCGGAAAGTCCGAAAAGCTGGGTGGATGTGAAAGCCATTGCGCCATCGCTCGACTACATCAACCTGATGACTTATGACATGGCTTACGGCACCCAGTATTTCAACTCGAACCTGTACGATTCGACGCATTGGCCGACGGTCGCCACGGCGGATAAGTACAGCGCCGATTTTGTCGTTAACAACTATCTTGCCGCTGGTCTAAAAGCGAGTCAGATGAACCTTGGCATTGGTTTTTATGGACGAGTACCAAAACGTGCCGTTGAGCCAGGCATTGACTGGAGCAAACCCGACGCGCAGAAAAACCCCGTTACCCAGCCCTATTTCGGGCCCGCGCAAATTGAGTTGTTCAAATCACTGGGCGTCGATCTGAGCAAAGATACCTATGTGAAGTACAACGATATCGTGGCGAAGTTGATCAACGATCCGCAAAAGCGCTTTAGCCAACATTGGGATGATGAAGCGAAAGTGCCGTGGTTATCGGTAAAGTCTGCGGATGGAAAAGCACTCTTTGCTCTCTCCTATGAAAATCCGCGCTCGGTAGCGATTAAGGCTGACTACATCAAGAGTAAGGGGCTGGGTGGCGCCATGTTCTGGGAATACGGTGCGGATGACCAAAATCAGTTGGCGAAGCAGTTAGCCGATTCGTTAGGCATCAAACACTGATCCCAACGCCTGACACAATAGGTTATGATTAGCGCATTCTGCTGCGCCCACTTTTGGCGCAGCTCTTCATTTTCTACTGGAGGCATGAGCTTTATGGCTTTTATCCCTAAAAATTACGCCCGTCTGGAAGTCGGTTACCGGGAAAAGGCGCTTAAACTCTTTCCCTGGGTCTGCGGACGTTGTTCCCGTGAATTCGCGTATTCAAATTTGCGCGAGTTGACGGTACACCATATCGATCACGATCACTCCAATAATCCGGAAGATGGTAGCAACTGGGAAATGTTGTGCCTGTACTGCCACGATCATGAGCACTCGAAATACACAGAAGTGGATCAGTATGGTTCTACCGTAGTGGCGGGCGAAGATGCGCAGAAAGACGTCGGCGAAGCGAAATATAACCCGTTCGCCGATCTGAAGGCGATGATGAACAAGAAATAACATCAGCTGCGGGCCCGACACCTATATATGCCGGGCCTGGGTAATCAAGATTTAAACGTCGCTATCGGTTCGGGTGAAATACCAAATTCCACTTTCAGCTGCTGCTTACTCTTCATCACCATCTCACCGTTGGTATCAATTGTCATATGCTGCGCGTCAATATTGTTTCGCGCCTGCCATAACATGACCAATTGCAAGCAGTTCTCTTTTTGTTCTGCCGTTAGCGCCACGCCATCCGGCCATTTTCCGAGTTCAACGGCAGTAGATAAGCGCTGATAAACTTCCGGCGTCATGCTGTTGATCATCTCATCAAGATTCATGTTAAATCCACTCTCCGCAGAATAATTTGCTGAATCGTTTCTTCAGCCCTTGGTTTGCTCACCGTTTTCACCATCGGTGAAGTTCAAAGACGCTGAGTTAACGCAGTAACGTTCACCGGTAGGTTTCGGGCCATCCGGGAAGACGTGTCCCAGGTGCGCATCGCAGTTACCGCAGCGGATTTCAATGCGCTGCATACCGTGTGACGTATCTTTTATGTAACGGATAGCCTCTTCACTGACAGGCTCGTAAAAGCTGGGCCAGCCGCAGCCAGAGTCATATTTTGTCTCGGAACGAAATAGCGGTTTGTCGCAGATCAGACAGTGGTAGATGCCGTCACGTTTGTTATGCAGCAAACGCCCGGTAAATGGCGGTTCTGTCCCGTGATTCTGCGTCACGTAGAACTGCATTTCGGTTAAATTATTTTTCAGTTCTTCTGGAGAAGGTTGATTAGCCATTTGCTCACATCTCGCTTTATCTAAACTCACATCGCGAGACAGATTCTAACAAAACATTAACACCGGAGTACGAACTTTTGTTCTAAACTTGATCCTTGCGAAATGGCAGCCTGCAATTCGTGATCAGAATCACATTTTTATCTTGATTGCCCTTTAAAATTCGGGCCGCCGACCCCATGTGGTTTCAAGCCCAAAGGAAGAGTGAGGCGAGTCAGTTGCGCAAAGCTTAGGCAGCAGTTTGATTTGTCGCAATGATTGACACGATTCCGCTTGACGCTGCGTAAGGTTTTTGTAATTTTACAGGCAACCTTTTATTCACTAACAAATAGCTGGTGGAATATATGACTATCAAAGTAGGTATCAACGGTTTTGGCCGTATCGGTCGCATTGTTTTCCGTGCTGCTCAAGAACGCTCTGACATCGAGATCGTTGCAATCAACGACCTGTTAGACGCTGACTACATGGCTTACATGCTGAAATATGACTCCACTCACGGCCGTTTCAACGGTACCGTTGAAGTGAAAGACGGTCATCTGATCGTAAACGGTAAAAAAATCCGTGTTACCGCTGAACGTGATCCGGCTAACCTGAAATGGGACGAAGTTGGTGTTGACGTAGTAGCTGAAGCTACTGGCCTGTTCCTGACAGACGAAACCGCTCGTAAGCACATCACTGCTGGCGCGAAAAAAGTGGTTCTGACTGGTCCGTCCAAAGATAACACTCCGATGTTTGTTAAAGGCGCTAACTTTGACAAATACGAAGGTCAGGACATCGTTTCTAACGCTTCCTGCACCACTAACTGCCTGGCTCCGCTGGCTAAAGTTATCAACGACAACTTCGGCATCATCGAAGGTCTGATGACTACTGTTCACGCAACCACCGCTACTCAGAAAACCGTTGATGGCCCGTCTCACAAAGACTGGCGCGGCGGCCGCGGCGCATCCCAGAACATCATCCCGTCCTCTACCGGTGCTGCTAAAGCTGTAGGTAAAGTACTGCCAGAACTGAATGGCAAACTGACTGGTATGGCGTTCCGCGTTCCTACCCCGAACGTATCTGTTGTTGACCTGACCGTTCGTCTGGAAAAAGCTGCTTCTTACGAAGAAATTAAGAAAGCAATCAAAGCTGCTTCCGAAGGCCCGATGAAAGGCGTTCTGGGTTACACCGAAGACGACGTAGTATCTACCGATTTCAACGGTGAAGTTTGCACTTCCGTGTTCGATGCTAAAGCTGGTATCGCACTGAACGACAACTTCGTGAAACTGGTATCCTGGTACGACAACGAAACTGGTTACTCCAACAAAGTTCTGGACCTGATTGCTCACATCTCCAAATAAGTTGAGATGAAACAGTAATCTGTAAGAGCGACTCAGGTCGCTCTTTTTTTTGCCCGAAGATACCCGTCATACTTCAAATTGCAGGTGTGTTGGCTACGCTCTCTCACCCGAATCACTTACTACAGTAAGCTCATCGGGGGTTCGTTCACTTGCCGCCGTCCTGCAACTCGAATTATTTAGGGTTAAAAAGGATTGCGTAATGATTAATAAAATTTTTGCACTTCCGGTTATCGAACAAATTTCCCCTGTCCTCTCCCGCCGTCAGCTTGATGAGCTTGAGGTTCTTGTTGTCGATCACCCACAGGTTAAAGCTTCTTTCGCACTGCAGGGCGCACACCTTCTTTCCTGGAAACCAAACGGCGAAGAGGAAGTTCTGTGGTTAAGTAACAACACTCCGTTTAAAACCGGCGTAGCGCTGCGTGGCGGCGTACCAATATGCTGGCCGTGGTTTGGTCCGGCGGCTCAGCAGGGTCTGCCTTCTCATGGCTTTGCCCGTAACCTGCCATGGACGCTAAAAGCACACAACGAAGACGACAATAGCGTGGTGCTGACGTTTGAACTGCAAAGCAACGCTGAAACGCGTCAGCTATGGCCGCATGAATTCTGCCTGTTGGCCCGTTTCAAAGTGGGCGCTACCTGTGAGATGGAACTGGAAGCTCACGGTGAGTTTGAAACCACCTCTGCGCTGCATACCTATTTCAACGTCGGTGACATTGCGGCAGTGAAAGTCAGTGGTCTTGGCGATCGACTGATCGATAAAGTGAATGATGCTAAAGAAGATGTGCTGGCTGATGGTATCCAGACCTTCCCGGATCGCACCGATCGTGTCTATCTGAACCCGGAAGCGTGCAGCGTGATTCATGATGCTGCGTTGAATCGCAATATCGACGTCGTCCACCACCATCATCTGAACGTCGTGGGCTGGAACCCGGGCCCGGCACTGTCCGTCAGCATGGGCGACATGCCTGATGACGGCTACAAAACGTTTGTTTGCGTAGAGACGGCTTATGCGACAGCTCCGCAGAAAACCACTGAAGAAAAACCGTCTCGCCTGGCGCAAACTATCCGGGTAGCTAAACGCTAACACAGCTCTGCGCACCATGCCGGATGCGGCTCACGCCTTATCCGGCCTACAAACCGCTCGCAGCCGTAGGCTATTCGACAAATCAGGCCATATCCAGCGCCGTTTTGCCTTTTGGTGCCGGATATGCCTTATCTAACTGCTTCAGCTCATCAACAGAGAGCGCTATCTCCAGGGCAGCGGCATTCTGTTCCACATGCGCTACGCTTGCCGCTTTCGGAATCGCCATTACGCCCGGTAGACGAATCACCCACGCCAGCAAAACCTGAGCAGCGCTGACATTGTGCGCGCGCGCGATGTCGTTAACCACAGAGTTAGCAAGCAAGTCACCGCGCAGTCGACCTGCCTGAGCCAGTGGGCTGTATGCCATAACTGGCATCTGCTGCTGCTGGCACCACGGCAGCAAATCATATTCAATACCGCGCGATGCTAAATGGTAAAGCACCTGGTTAGTTGCGCATTCCCGCCCACCAGGTACCTGCCATAACGCCTGCATATCATCATAATCAAGATTTGAGACGCCCCAGCGACGGATTTTCCCCTGCGCGATAAGCGCTTCCATGGCATTAACAGTCTCAGCAAATGAAAAATCGCCCGACCAGTGCAGCAAATAGAGATCCAGATAATCAGTTTTCAGTCGACGCAAGCTCGCTTCACAGGCAGTAATGGCCTTCTGTCCACCGGCATTCCAGGGATAAACTTTCGAGACTAAAAAGGCGTTATCACGCCGCCCCGCTATTGCTTCACCCACTACCTCTTCCGCTGCGCCGTCAGCATACATTTCGGCGGTATCAATCAATCGCAGGCCGAGATCCAGACCAGCCTGGAGCGCAGAAACTTCATCCCGGCGTCGGCTTCGGTCCTCGCCCATGTACCATGTTCCCTGCCCAATAGCAGGAAGCGATTCCTGCTTTGTAAACATCACCTGTTTCGCTGTCATCGCACCCTCCTGTGTTAATGCACCACAGTAAAGCAAAACAACCGGCATGTGTCCTGTTAAGGTGCACAAATTGCACCATCCGTGATTGGGATTGACCGCTATGCAATGGCATAAAAAACCCGGGAAGAAATAATGTTCCCGGGCTAAATAGAAAAATTCTTAACTGCGCGGCGATTATTTCAAGCGGCCTAAATATTTACCCTCTTTCATCGCATTGATCTTTCCATTTTTATAAACGATGACGGAAATCAGGCCCGCGCTATAAGTCTGAGCTTCTGCACTGCTCTCATCATTTGCCGCAGCTTTGCCATTAATATAAGCAATACCATCAGCGCCGCGTTTAAAGTCTACGCCCAGTTTATTCACATGCACTGGTGTGATTTTAGTGACGTGTACCGGAGCATTCGCATCGCTGACCATCGTTTTATGTTCATGCTGCAGCTGCTGTCGATATGCTTCACTGATGGCATAGGCGGGCACCGCTGCAGATGTCGCTGCCAGCACAGCGATAATTATTAATTTTTTCATAAGTTAAATCTTAATATTTGTCGTGTTTGTGGTGATGACTGGTATTAGTATCATTTGAGCTATATACGTTTTGCGCGTTTTCCATAGCCTGTTTTTCAGCTGCGGCATTGATTGTCGCCTGACGGTTTTGCTCTGCGATATAGCAGGCATCGCGGCTCACGCCCTTGCTTTCGCAAGCATTCATGCGTGAAGCCTCAGTGGAACATCCCGCCAGAACGCAGCTCATCATCGCTATCAAGATTAACTTTTTCATTATTTATACCCGGTTGATTCTCAAGAAAGCCACATGGCATGTAATACCTCAGCCACGCAGAGTTACTGTCTTAACTTTAAGTTGGATTAATATCTGCAATAGATAATTCAATGTCAATTTTTATTTTTCCAGATAAATACCTAAAAGATGTAAAGTAAAAATAAATTGAATGCTTTTCTTTTTTTTCAAATGAAAGTTAACTTTCAATGTTAATCAAAAAGAATAAAATAGTTATCAATTGTTTTATAGCGCACGATAAGAAATAATAAATGCATGCTACGATTATAAAAGAGAATCCTATCAAGATATTGCACAAACCAAAATCACTTACACAGGACAATGATTCGTAAAATTGTGCAGATACGCCTCCCTTACCAAACGAAGATATTTAAGGTTAATCATGCAAGAGGTTTAATTTTGGTAATTGCGACAGAGAAACTACGTTAAATATTCGTTGCGACCAGGTGTAATGTCATAATGGCACAAAAAATCGAATCTCATGTTTTAGATCAACATTCATCTCTGTTACGCACAAAAAAGCCCGCATCTCTGCGGGCTAGTGTTTGACACGCAGTGGTATCAGAACTTGTAGGTCACACCCACTGAGAAGATGCCAGACCAAGACTTGTCAACCATTGGGCTGTCCTTCACTTCATCACTCAAACGCACATAACGGCCAGTGCCGTATACGTTCCAGTTGCCAAGGAAGTTATAGCTCGCGGTTAACTCCAGGAACGGATCCCAACCATCGTCAGCGTTGTAGCTTTTCAGACCACTGCGGCGAGACTCGTTATTAGACACGCCATAATAATAGTCGTTGTAGTTTTCGCTGCTGTACTGCACACCGATACCCGGCGTCAGAGTCAGCGCACCGTTGGTGTAACGGTAGAGCCAGGCCAGATCCCAGATAAAACCATTGCTGTTATCCAGAGTATCACCCGCCAGTGCAGTACGCAGGAAACCATACTGGGTGTTATGTACATACGAGAGGCCAGCCATCAAGCTGCTTTTACGCTTGTCGAGTTGGCGCAAAGCATGGCTATCGCTATCACCCGGCTTGAAGTGCGTCGGATCATAGTACGCCATGATGGAGAGCTTATCTGCCGTATCATTCCACAGATAGTAGCCGCCACCCAGACCGTGGAACCAGACGTTATCGCCTTCATAGGTGACAACCGGAACGGGATAAACATCACGGTCATACTGTTTGTACGGGCTGTTAATCACGCCGGCACCTGCACCAACAGTCCACTGACTTTCCGCCTGTGCGGTGCTAACTGCGGTTGCTGCAAGGATGCCCAATGCCAGAAGTTTGAGTTTGGTCACAGTCCATAATTCCTTATTCAAATGTGTAGCGGTCAAAGTGTAACCGCCAATACTCTTCAGCCCAACTATTTTACGTATTCGCCCCGGAATGTAACCCCCTAATTTCTCAGCGAGTGATGACAATTTGCTTGCAGAAGGGTTAACACTGTATGAATCCTGCCTCATTTCTTTACATAAGATGTGCTTTTTTTGCTGATGAGTTATTGATATGCCATTGAAATTCATTTGCGCACACAGGCAAGTTTTGCAAATGCCATCTACGCTTAATTTTAGAAGGTGTATCACCGAATGCGTTGATCTCCTGACCACCACAATGGCATGAGAGTTGCTTATTTCTTCAGCGGCGACGTCGTTCAGTTTACCTCTTCAGGGGCCTCTACTATTCATATGAACGGCTCTTAACATGTGCTAAAAAACGAAAGGACGGCATACCATGAATATATTCGATCACTATCGCCAGCGTTATGAAGCTGCCAAGGACGAAGAGTTCACGCTGCAGGAGTTTCTTACCACTTGTCGGCAAGATCGCAGTGCTTATGCCAACGCGGCAGAGCGGCTATTAATGGCTATTGGTGAGCCTGTCATGGTCGACACTGCCCACGAACCTCGACTTTCTCGACTCTTTTCGAATCGGGTGATTGCACGATATCCCGCCTTTGAAGAGTTTTACGGCATGGAAGACGCCATTGAGCAGATTGTTTCTTATTTAAAGCATGCGGCTCAAGGTCTGGAAGAGAAGAAGCAGATCCTGTATCTGCTGGGGCCTGTGGGAGGGGGGAAATCATCTCTTGCTGAGCGGCTGAAGTCGCTGATGCAGCGAGTACCGATTTATGTCCTGAGCGCCAATGGCGAACGTAGTCCGGTAAACGATCATCCGTTATGCCTGTTTAATCCACAGGAAGACGCGCAGATTCTGGAAAAAGAGTATGGGATCCCGCGTCGCTATCTCGGTACGATCATGTCGCCGTGGGCTGCGAAACGTCTGCATGATTTTGGCGGGGACATTACAAAATTCCGCGTCGTCAAAGTCTGGCCGTCTATTCTGGAGCAGATCGCAATCGCCAAAACGGAGCCTGGTGATGAAAACAACCAGGATATCTCTGCGCTGGTGGGGAAAGTGGATATTCGTAAACTCGAACACCACGCCCAGAACGATCCTGATGCCTATGGTTATTCGGGCGCACTGTGCCGCTCAAACCAGGGGATTATGGAGTTCGTAGAGATGTTTAAAGCACCGATTAAAGTGCTGCATCCTCTGCTGACCGCAACCCAGGAAGGAAACTACAACGGGACAGAAGGTATCTCTGCCCTGCCGTTTAACGGGATTATTCTTGCCCACTCGAACGAATCCGAATGGGTGACTTTCCGTAATAACAAAAACAATGAGGCGTTCCTTGACCGTGTTTACATCGTCAAAGTGCCTTATTGCCTGCGGATCTCCGAAGAGATCAAGATTTACGAAAAACTGCTCAATCATAGTGAGCTGACCCATGCGCCTTGCGCGCCGGGTACGCTGGAAACGCTCTCTCGCTTCACCATTCTTTCTCGTCTGAAAGAACCTGAGAACTCGAGCATTTACTCGAAGATGCGCGTTTACGATGGTGAAAGCCTGAAAGATACCGATCCAAAAGCGAAGTCCTACCAGGAGTATCGGGATTACGCTGGGGTAGATGAGGGAATGAACGGTCTCTCCACGCGTTTTGCGTTTAAGATCCTTTCTCGCGTCTTTAACTTTGATCATGCAGAAGTTGCGGCGAACCCGGTGCATCTGTTCTACGTCCTGGAACAGCAAATCGAGCGCGAACAGTTCCCACAGGAGCTGGCTGAACGATATCTTGAGTTCCTGAAAGGTTATCTGATCCCGAAATATGCTGAATTCATTGGCAAAGAGATCCAGACAGCCTATCTCGAATCCTATTCCGAATATGGACAAAATATTTTCGACCGCTATGTCACTTATGCGGATTTCTGGATTCAGGATCAGGAGTATCGCGACCCGGATACCGGTCAGCTGTTTGACCGTGAGTCGCTGAACTCAGAACTGGAGAAAATTGAGAAGCCGGCGGGTATCAGTAACCCGAAAGATTTCCGTAACGAGATCGTTAACTTTGTTCTGCGTGCCAGAGCGAATAACAGCGGTCGTAACCCAAACTGGACCAGTTACGAAAAACTGCGCACGGTTATTGAGAAGAAAATGTTCTCCAATACCGAAGAGCTGCTGCCGGTGATTTCGTTCAATGCCAAAACCTCGACTGACGAGCAGAAAAAGCACGACGATTTTGTCGATCGTATGATGGAAAAAGGCTACACGCGTAAACAGGTGCGTTTACTGTGCGAATGGTATTTGCGCGTACGTAAATCGTCCTAATAGCATAAATGCCCGGTGGCGCATGCGCTTACCGGGCTTGCAAAACAATGTTCCGTAAGCCGGATAGCGCCAGCGCCAGCGCCATCCGGCACTTACAGACATGGCGAACAGTTGGCAGTACGGGGGGCATATGACCTGGTTCATAGACCGACGTCTTAACGGCAAAAACAAGAGCACGGTAAACCGTCAGCGCTTCTTACGCCGTTATAAATCGCAAATTAAACAGTCGATCTCCGAGGCCATTAACAAGCGTTCGGTGACTGATGTGGATAGCGGCGAATCTGTCTCTATTCCGACCGAAGATATTAGCGAACCGATGTTCCACCAGGGGCGTGGCGGCCTGCGCCATCGTGTGCATCCGGGTAACGACCATTTTGTGCAGAATGACCGTATTGAGCGCCCACAGGGTGGCGGCGGCGGTTCAGGAAGCGGGCAAGGCCAGGCCAGCCAGGATGGCGAAGGTCAGGATGAATTCGTCTTCCAGATCTCTAAAGATGAGTATCTCGATCTGTTGTTCGAAGATTTAGCACTTCCTAACCTGAAGCAGAATCAACAGCGTCAGTTAACGGAGTACAAAACGCACCGGGCAGGGTTTACCTCAAACGGTGTGCCTGCCAACATCAGCGTGGTGCGCTCCCTGCAAAACTCACTGGCGCGCCGCACGGCGATGACGGCGGGTAAGCGTCGCGAACTGCATGCGCTCGAAGCAGATTTGGAAACCATCGCGAAAAGTGAACCAGCGCAGTTGCTGGAAGAAGAACGGTTACGCAAAGAAATTGCCGAATTACGGGCAAAAATCGAACGCGTGCCGTTTATCGACACCTTTGATTTACGCTACAAGAATTATGAAAAACGGCCCGATCCTTCCAGTCAGGCAGTGATGTTTTGTCTGATGGACGTTTCTGGCTCAATGGATCAGTCGACCAAAGACATGGCCAAGCGTTTTTACATCCTGCTGTATTTGTTCCTGAGCAGGACCTACAAAAACGTGGAAGTGGTTTATATTCGCCACCATACCCAGGCGAAAGAGGTGGATGAGCACGAGTTCTTCTACTCTCAGGAAACCGGTGGCACCATTGTCTCCAGCGCGTTGAAGTTAATGGATGAAGTGGTAAAAGACCGTTACGACCCGGCCCAGTGGAATATTTATGCCGCACAGGCCTCGGACGGTGATAACTGGGCGGATGATTCACCGTTGTGTCACGAGATTCTGGCGAAAAAACTGCTACCGGTGGTGCGATATTATAGCTATATCGAAATCACCCGCCGCGCGCACCAGACCTTGTGGCGTGAATACGAACATCTACAGTCAACGTTTGAAAATTTTGCGATGCAGCATATCCGCGACCAGGATGATATTTATCCGGTATTCCGCGAACTGTTTCATAAGCAAAGTACGACCAGTAATAGCTGACCACATAAACAAATCAGCCAGAGATTACCTCCTCTGGCTGATTTTTATGACCACGTATCTTGACCAGACTTTATGTCATAGCGCATTTTGTCTCAGGCAAGCCACTTCCACTTCGAGCGCGGAAATATCGCCAGAAGACAACAGAGGTTGCATTTTCACGAGTGATTCCTCTGGTAGCTGGTACAAATTAAGGGCCAGTAATCGTTCAATTTCACCCATCGGCAGGCGATATTTTATTATTTTAGCCGGATTACCTCCGACTACAGCATACGGTGGCACATCTTTAGTCACCACCGTACCTGCTGCAACAACAGCGCCTTCCCCAATAGTAACGCCTGGCATGATCATGGCCCGCATACCTAACCAACAACCATCATGCAACACCGTGTCGCCACGAAACTCGTAAGCATCTTTGATTGACGCCATAAAAGGATAAAGGCTGATCCAGTCAAGCCGATGCGTACTATTTCCACCCATCAGAATAACGCTTTCCGCGCCTATGCAGACGAAATTCCCGATAATCAACTTATCCAAATGTCCAAGCGGTTCCCAGTCTTTGCTGATCTCATCGCCGAGTAAATACCTCACAACCGAATGTTCGAATCCTTGATCCCAGCAATCACTGTAATAACTATGTGTACCCTTAATAATAATATTAGGGTTGGTCACCGTCTGATGAAGATACTCCATTCTCGACCAGTGTTTTTCTGACACTTCACAATCCTTTTATCATTGAGTTTTAAAACACCCTACATCCTTTCCACCAGCGGATAGAAGTCTTTATTTTCTTTTTGCATACGCTCATACACTTTGCGTAAAACATTGTTGGCATCACATCTGAATGCCGCATCATTACCTACTAATTTACTGGCAATATTCCAGCGCCGGGAAAAAACTTCATATTCACTGACGATATCCGTCATTTCGCGTTGAAATTTTGAGCTAACCTGTCTGAGCGTGCTGCTTCCATCATGTTCAATATGCGGATAAAGGAACTGATCTTCAGCAGACAAATGCGTTTTAATAATTGCACTCATGCTAACGATCGCAGTAGCAATTTCCTGAGCATTGGAAGATACCCCTGCATGGCTCAACTTACGCAGAAATGATATTTTTTCCAGGATTTCAACATGCTGATTTTTCATTTTATCAATATTCATCCGGTTATCCTTTTCATTTTCCCTTTACGGAGCAGCAGGCAATGTAGTTGAGCTGGTGACGTTGCGAGCGGAAGAAGCGAAACATTTTCAGGAACCGGCGACGATTGTCACTCGTGCGTAAGCCGTTAAACACAATTTTAATCGCTCCTGTAAGCCCTTCATCACGAATTAATCCTCGCGGCGACATCAGCGACATATCGCCATTCTGCTGCAGGACCTGTTCAAACCCACAGTTGAGAAATAACTCGCGCCAGGCTTGTCTGGTCATCGGGCTGACATTCGACTTCACCACCTCTACAAGCTGGCCCTGCTCGCCCGCGCCCAGTTTTTGTGCGGTAAACATAATGTCGTGAGTGAGCAGACGACCGCCGGGCTTCAATACGCGAAAATACTCGGCAACTAACTTCGCCTTCGCTTTATCGGCATACATTGTCAGCATGGCTTCGTTAATCACAACGTCGAAACTGTTATCCGCAAAAGGAAGGATGTTGGCGTTAGCAGCCATGACGTGAATGTGATTTTCCAGACCTTTTGCCGCCACGTTGTTTCTGGCGTTTTCCAGTGCGGTTTTATCCATATCAATGGCGTATACCGTACAACCATAGCGTTGAACTAACTCTATCGCCGTCGTGGCCATGTTGCATGCCACTTCAAGTACCTGGCTGTTGGACGTTAACTGTGACTGGCTGAACAACCACTCTGTTGCTTCAACGCCTCCCGGACGCAGACGTGTTTTGCCCAGGCTGGCTAAGAAAGTATGCCCCGCTTTTTCAGTCGCGCTCATCTGTCTGTCTCCTTTTCTATAAGTTGCATTATAAATACAACATTAAGAGTTAAAGGTGAAGCACGCGAATGATTTTTATTACAAAATGTCCTTTCCAGTAGCGTTAGAGCGGATGTATGCCGTGTGATAGACTGAAGTATCAGACTTACAGGGCTGTAAATCATTATGAAATTGCATCATAAAGCGCTCAGGCTCTTTATCTCCGTCAGCGTAATTGTTTTGACGTCTTCTTTTTTGGTTTATGAGCTCATTGCCAGCGATAAAGCAATGAATGCGTATATGCGCTATATCAATGAGAAAGCAGACTCGTCGTTTCTCTATGATAAGTATACTAATCAAAGCATTGCAGCCCATCTGATGCGCACTTTTTCATCCCCCCAGGAACCTGCTTCTGTCGAGCAACAAAAAGCACTTTGCAACGCTTTCGACAGCGTTAACGGCACTCATGGGCTCAACCTCACGAAGCATAGCTACCAGCCATTACACGGTACGTTGCAAACTACCTCCACAAAATGTAGCGAGAAACTTGAAGATATATTTCTACTGCCTTCTTTTGACCAGGCGGTAAACGTTAATCGTGAGCAAAAAGATTACGGTCAGGGATTAGGTACGCTGGAGTATAAATTTCGATATTACGTCGATCTCAAGAATAATTATGTCTATTTCTATGATCTGATCGACTCGCGAAAATTTGCGATACACAACTGGTCGTTTTTGCAAAAAGGTACCCTGGGAATCGACCAGAATGATATTGACGGTATCTTCACGGGGCGCACGGTGATCTCCAGCATTTATGAAGATAATCTGACCGAGAAAAAGGTGATGAGCTTTTTAACACCGGTCTACTATGCCAGTAAGTTAAAAGGCGTGGTGATGGTGGATATCAACAAAGAGAATTTAAAGAATATTTTTTATACCAGCGACCGCCCTCTCGTCTGGCGCTATCTTAACGTAACGCTCTCGGACATCAACTCTGGTAAAGAGATACTCGTTCACCAAAGCGAGACCAACCTGTTTCGCTACGTTCACTACCAGAAGGAGATACCCGGCGGGATACGCATCACTTTATCGCTTGATTTTATGTACTTTATTGTCTCCTCCTGGAAAATATTCGCCTTCTATCTGCTGGCGACGATCCTGCTGCTGAATATGGTCAGAACACACTTTCGGCTGTACCACAACGTCACGCGGGAAAACATCAGTGACGCGATGACCGGGCTCTATAACCGTAAAATTCTCACGCCGACGCTCGAACAGCGTTTACAGCAGTTAGTAAACTCAGGCACCCTCGTGACCTTTATCGCCATTGATTGCGATAAACTAAAAGTCATTAATGATACGCTGGGTCATAAGGAAGGCGATCGCATTATCACCATTCTGGCCAAAGCTATTCAAACCTCGATTCGCAAAAGCGACTATGCCATCCGCCTCGGTGGGGATGAGTTTTGTATTATCCTCATCGATCACCCCGGCGAATTAACGCCTCGCCTGCTGGAGAGGATCCGCTATAACTTACAAATTATTGCGCAAGATATATCAATCAGCTTTTCCGCAGGGATTTATAATATGCAGCCAAACGACACCATCGATGATGCCTATAAAGCATCCGATGCACAGCTCTACCTGAACAAACAGAAAAAGCGCACCGGTGCGTGATCTTTTTTCTGACAGGATTTTCATTGTTGTACCAGGAGTAAGTCATGACGGAAGTGAACAAAGGTAACGCCACACATCAGCGTTTAATTTCGCTGTTGGCAGAACAAGGCGCAACGTATCGCGTAATAAGCCATGAAGCCGTAGGTAAATGTGAAGCGGTTTCTGAAATTCGTGGTACCGCGCTGGGTCAGGGAGCAAAAGCGCTGGTCTGTAAGGTGAAAGGCAACGGTGTAAATCAGCATGTACTGGCGATTCTGTCTGCTGACCAGCAGGCTGACCTGAGCCTGCTCGCCAGTCATATCGGCGGGTTAAGAGCATCACTTGCCAGCCCTGCGGAAGTCGATGAGCTGACAGGCTGCGTATTTGGCGCTATCCCACCGTTTAGCTTCCATCCAAATCTCAAGCTGGTTGCCGATCCGCTATTATTTGCGCGTTTTAATGAAATTGCGTTCAATGCCGGGGTGCTCGAAAAATCCGTGATTATGGATACCGCAGATTATCTGCGCATCGCGCAACCGGAATTAATCCCGTTCCGCCGCGAGCAATAACAGCCCGAGTTAGCAGTAAAATACGTCGCGTCGTGCGTTAGCCCAAAAAAAATCATAATCATTAAAAAAAGCCTGTTCCGTCACGCATTTACGCGTACAGTAAGCAGGCTTATTTTTTCTTTTGGCAAGGAAACTACGATGTTTGATGTCACTCTGCTGATCCTGCTCGGACTGGCAGCTCTGGGCTTTGTCAGCCACAACACCACTGTCGCTGTTTCAATTCTGGTGCTGATCATTGTCCGTGTTACCCCTCTGAATACTTTCTTCCCATGGATAGAAAAACAGGGCCTGACCGTCGGGATTATCATTCTGACCATTGGCGTTATGGCGCCGATCGCCAGCGGAACGCTACCGCCCTCCACGCTCATCCACTCCTTTGTTAACTGGAAATCACTGGTCGCTATTGCCGTCGGGGTATTTGTCTCCTGGCTTGGCGGGCGCGGTATCACGCTTATGGGCAGCCAACCTCAGCTCGTTGCCGGTTTACTGGTGGGCACGGTACTGGGCGTGGCGCTATTTCGCGGTGTGCCGGTGGGGCCGCTCATTGCAGCAGGTCTGGTGTCATTGATTGTTGGGAAGCAGTAGCCAGCCCAGCCAGATAACGGCCTGGCGTCTGCCCCAGGCCTTTTTTGAACATGGTGATAAATGCCGTGGTTGAATCGTAACCGAGCATTTGCGCAACCTGTTGCACGTTATGACCATCTATCAGCGCCTGCAGCGCCAGAATCAGTTGAAGCTGGTGACGCCAACGGCGAAAACTCAACCCCGTTTCCTTAACGACCAGACGGGCAAGGTTCCGCTCACTCATCGCAAATACGCTGGCCCACTGCCCCAAGGTCTGCCACTGCGCCGGTTCCCGCGCCATCGTCGCGACCATTTTGCGGATTTTCGGGTGTTCGGAAACCGGTAACTGCATTTGCTCCTGCGGCTGCTGCGGAAGTTCATCAAATAATACCTGCGTCAGTCGCTGGGTTGCCGGCTCCAGTCGTTGAGTATCCGTTTTGGACGCCAGCGCCAGAATAAGCTCCCGACATAACGGGGCGATTTTCAGCGTGCAGCAGCGTTCGGGCATCACGACGGCCTGCGGCTCAATAAACAAAAAGCACAATTGCGCGCCAACGGTAACGTGGTTGCTGTGTGGAATCTCACCGGGGATCCACACGGCATATTGTGGAGGCACCATCCACATGGCATTTTCAACCTCACAGGTGATCGCGCCATGCAACGCCAGAATCAACTGACCCTTACGGTGTTGATGTAGCGGACTGAAGAGTTCATCTTCCCGGGCCTGAATACAAAACGCCACCGCCGCATCGTGATGAAGGTCGGGCTCATACCCATCCAGCCTCAGTCCTAACATAAAATGTCCGTTTTTAGCGATAAACTGTCATTTTAGCTTGATTCATCCATAGAGTAAAAACGCTAAAGTATCGCCTCGCCTGACGATATGAGAAAAAAATGACAAATACGCCTTCCTCCCGCGGCAAAAACGCAGCTTTGCTGATTGCGGGGATCCTGATGATTGCCACCACATTGCGCGTCACCTTTACCGGTGCCGCCCCATTGCTGGATGCAATTCGCGCCGATTATGGTCTGAGCACCGCCCAGACGGGACTTCTGACTACCCTGCCGCTGCTGGCGTTTGCTCTGGTATCGCCTCTGGCCGCCGCCGTTGCGCGCCGTTGGGGCATCGAGCGCAGCCTGTTTGCCGCTATGCTACTGATTTGCGCAGGTATTGCGATACGTTCGCTACCCTCACCTGGGTTCCTGTTTAGTGGCACCGCCATCATTGGTTGCGGAATCGCACTGGGAAATGTGCTTTTACCTGGGCTGATCAAGCGTGATTTTGCTCAGCATGTGGCAAAACTCACTGGAGCATACTCATTGACCATGGGCGCGGCGGCGGCACTGGGTTCAGCTATTGTGGTTCCGCTGGCGTTGAACGGGTTTGGCTGGCGCGGTGCGCTGATGGTACTGATGGTTTTTCCGCTGCTGGCGCTGATTATCTGGTTACCTCAATGCCGCCAGAAGGCCAATGCCAGTCTGAGCAACTCGCGCGCATTGCATTCCCGCGCCATCTGGCGATCAAGCCTCGCCTGGCAGGTGACGCTGTTTCTCGGGATCAATTCACTTATCTACTACGTGATCATCGGCTGGCTGCCTGCCATTTTGATCAGCCACGGTTACAGCGAGGCGCAGGCTGGTTCGTTACATGGTTTACTGCAGTTGGCAACCGCCGCGCCAGGGTTATTAATCCCTCTCGTACTGAACAGATTTAAGGATCAGCGCGCCATCGCCGCTCTGGTTTCGTTAATGTGCGCCCTCGGCGCGGCAGGATTCGCGGTAATGCCAGACCAGGCATTGCTATGGACTATCCTGTTTGGCTTTGGCTCAGGCGCGACGATGATCCTCGGCTTGACCTTTATTGGACTGCGCGCAAGCTCAGCACATCAGGCTGCTGCCCTGTCCGGCATGGCACAATCTGTTGGGTATTTACTGGCCGCCTGCGGGCCACCGCTGATGGGTAAAATTCACGACCTCAACGGTAGCTGGCTGATTCCATTAGCGGGTGTCGCCGTGTTAGCGATGCTGATGGCAGTGTTTGGTCTGTGCGCGGGACGCAATCGGGAAATCGCAAACGCATAATACAGCGGGCAGGTTCGTGAACAACCTGCCTGTTTTTTCATCCACGCGCAGCGCGCAGCATCGCCTGAACTAACGGCACGGGTTTTCCCGCGAGAGCTCCGCGTTCATGCTGAAAGAGCGTACCGACATAAAATGGATGCGTCACCAGCTCAATGACGCGGATATCACCAGCTTCATCCCAACCGGTTACCCTAAGATCGCCGCTTTCAAGCTCGGCGGCAAAATCCTCCGATACGCCGTAGTTGCAGTGATACCCCTCGGTGATAACATCCCGTCCGTAGGCTTTGGCAATCAGCGTATTGGCTCGCAGCTCAATATCATCCGTTTTTTCTACCAGCGAGCAGGTTAACGGCGCGATCACCATCCGACCCGTGCTGTCCGTCTCCGCGTGTGCGGCGTCGCTCCAGCCCAGCACGTTGCGGGCATACTCCAGAATCGCATGTTGAAAACCGCCACAGGTCCCCAGGAATGGGATGCTGTTTTCACGCGCGTGGCGTATCGCTATCAACGCCCCTTCAACATGGCGATATGGACTGCCAGGAACGACCCAGATGGCATCATAGCCGATCAAATCTTCACTGCTGCTGATATCAGATGTGGTTAGCCAGTCATAATCAGCCACCAATTCCAGGACGGCGGCGGCATCATCGATGGCAAGAGGGATAGCCTGGTGCGCTACAATATCGGGACTGTAATCGCCCACCAGCGCAATGCGAAGCGTATCTTTAATTGGGGAAATTTCCATTAAGCTTTCCTTATGTCCAGACAATGAGGGACACTATAAGGAGCCTCAGCCTACCTATTTTTTGTTGATATCACAATCCCTTAAATTGGGTGTCAGAGCGGGCAGAATGCTATAATGGTCACGTTTTACGATCTTATTTAACCGTAATAAAGGTGATGAAATATATCAAAGCAGTGGCTTAAAGGAGCGGATGAAAAGATGAAAATTCAATGTAAACGCGTGTATGACCCCGCGGAAAAAGATGATGGCTATCGCGTACTGGTCGACCGGTTGTGGCCTCGCGGGATAAAAAAAACCGACCTTGTTTTTGATGAATGGAATAAAGCGCTTACGCCGTCATCTGATTTACGTAAGGCGTTCCACGCAGAATTGATTGATTTTTCTCACTTTTCCGAGCAATACCGCACTGAGCTGGCCCAACAGCAGCAGGAAGGAAAGCGTCTCGCAGAGATTGCCCGACACCAAACCTTAACGCTACTGTATGCGGCGAAAAATACTCAGCAAAACCACGCACTGGTGCTCGCTGAGTGGCTACGTCAATGCTGACCGCGTATCACTTACCCGTTTCCGGATGATCTCTACGCCAGAGCGCCCATTCATCAATAACTTCACCGCCGGGTAGTTTGCAGTCTGACCTTACGCCTTGTGGGGTCTGCACCGCAATCAGCGAGCCGCCCTTTTGTTCGCAATACACCGATGCCGGATTCGCCATGCCAATCTTAGGTGGTTTGGGGGCTTCAGGCTGAGCGGTACATCCCGCCAGCACCAACAAGCCGGGCAAAACAATAGACGCCAGTTTCATATTTACTCCTGTTAAAAAACTTATCCTGGCAGGTTACCCCGACTTTACATCTATCTCCATATTTTCCTGCCAGCTATCCATTTTATGTTTACATTCTGTGCTGGATGGCGTGTTTCATCTTTCACCTTGATGTTCTATCATGCGGGCAACGTCAGCCCAGTCATTACTCAGGAGCATTTACACCTCATGTCGGACATGATCCTTGCCAGAGTCTCACAATCCTTAGCTACGGAGCAGTCAGTTGAGAGTCTGGTTCGCCAACTTCTGGAGATGCTGGAAGTGGTGACAGAGATGGAATCCACCTATTTAACCAAGGTCGATTTAGATGCCCGCCTGCAGCATATTTTGTACGCGCGCAATAGCAAGCAGATGCAGATCCCTGAGGGGCTGTCCGTACCGTGGGATGAGACGCTGTGCAAACGCGCCATAGACGAAAACTGTCTGTACAGCGATAACGTACCCGCCCGCTGGCCGGAATGCACCGCCGCCCGCACGCTGGAGATAACCACCTTCCTGAGCACTCCGGTTCATCTTCCCGACGGAACGTTTTACGGAACGCTCTGCGCCACCAGCCGTCGCCAGCATGCCTTGAGCCAACGTGGCGAGCAGGTGTTACATCTGTTTGCGGGCCTGATCGCCCAGTCGATTCAAAAAGAGTCGCTGGTGGCTCAGTTACGCGAAGCGAATGCCGCGCTGATTGCCCACTCCTATACCGATGCCCTGACCGGATTACCAAATCGGCGCGCAATCTTTGAAAATGTCGAGACCCTTTTTTCGCTTGCCCGCCACCTCAGGCAGAAGGTAGTCGTCGCCTATATTGATTTGGATGATTTCAAATTGATTAATGACCGCTTTGGTCATGAGGTTGGCGATCAGTTCCTGATCCAGATTGGTCAGCGCCTGCTTGGTGAATGCGGTGACAATGATATTCTTGGTCGACTGGGCGGTGATGAATTTTTAGTCGTTAGCCTGTCACCGGAAGATGACAAAGAGCAACGCGATCGCCTGCTGCAGGTAAAGAATCAACTACATCAGCAAATTTGTGGCGACTACCTCCTGGGTGACATTCATCTGTTTTATCCTGGCGCCAGTCTGGGCATCGTGGAAATTGATCCGCTGGAGACTGATGTAAACTGTGCGCTTCACCTTGCAGACAGCGCTATGTACAAAGATAAGAAACGTCAGGATAAAACCCCTTTTGTCGTACATTAAGCCCTGCTATGCTGACTCGTCTTTAAATCACTCTGGCAGATAATCGTATGCGACTCGGTATTATTTTCCCCGTCATCATTTTCATTTCCGCTGTCGTTTTCTTATCCTGGTTTTTTATTGGCGGTTACGCTGCGCCGGGAGCATAACGATGAAAAAAACAACGTTGATTATGATTGGGGTGGCTATCATCGTCGTTCTGGGAACGGAACTGGGCTGGTGGTAATCAAAGAAAAAGGCCACTTATCAGTGGCCTCTGTTGTCTGTATGTTTACTTAGCTTTTGATTTTTCTGTAGATAAACAACACCACAATCGCGCCGATAACCGCTACGACGAAACTGCCGAAGTTGAAGCCATCGACTTTACCAAAACCAAAGAGGGTACTTATCCAGCCACCCACTACCGCGCCAACCACCCCTAAGATAATGGTCATAAAGAATCCGCCGCCATCTTTACCCGGCATAATCCATTTTGCCAAAATCCCAGCGATAAGACCGAAAACCACCCATGAAATGATGCCCATAATTTTCCTCACTTATGTTTTTAAATTAACGATTCACTCGTCGTATAAAAGCATAGCATAGCGCTGAAAAATTAAAATTTGTGATCATCATCACTTCTGATTTTCATCTTTTTCCGATGTTTCATAATGTTATGACTGCTGAGCAACGTGCTAAATTTTTGTCGCATCTCGTCATTAATGTCGAATCGTCAGTCATCATACTTAACGCTTTGGCTGTCAGCCGCGCTATTGCTGGGTTTTCACTTCTGGCACACTTTATGCTTTAACAGCCCGTCACCATGACAAATCGTAGCCCGCGATGCCTATCGCTTGGCTGCGTCTACAATTCGCGCTATTTCAGCATTTAACAGGTCTGTTATTGATGAAAAAAATCACCAGTGTTTGCCCATACTGTGGGGCCGGGTGCAAGCTTAAGCTTGTCGTTGAAAATAACAAAATCATCCGCGCTGAAGCCGCAGAGGGTGTAACAAACCAAAATCAGTTATGCCTGAAAGGCTACTATGGTTGGGACTTTCTTAACGATACTCGCCTTCTGACCCCTCGTCTGACTCGCCCGATGATCCGTTATGAAAAAGGTGGAAAATTCACTCCCGTTAGCTGGGATGAAGCCATTCGTTACACCGCTAAACGCTTATCTGAAATCAAAAATACCTATGGCCCTCGCGCCATCATGACCACTGGTTCTTCCCGAGGCACCGGGAATGAAACCAACTATGTGATGCAAAAATTCGCACGTGGCGTGCTACATACCAACAATGTCGATTGCTGTGCCCGCGTCTGTCACGGTCCTTCCGTTGCCGGGTTACAGGAAACGTTAGGCAATGGCGCAATGAGCAACTCCATCAGCGACATTGAAAACTCAAAATGCCTGCTGATCTTTGGTTATAACTGCGCAGACTCACACCCAATCGTGGCTCGCCGGGTAATTAAAGCTCGCCAGAACGGCGCAAAAATCATTGTCTGCGACCCGCGTCGTATTGAAACCGCCCGTATCGCTGACCAACATTTGCAGTTAAAAAACGGTTGCAATATGGCGCTGGTCAACGCCTTTGGCCATGTTCTGATCGAAGAGCAACTCTACGATCGCGAATATGTGCAAAAGCATGCGGAAGGCCTGGAAACATATTGGGAAGTCGTTAAGGACTATGCGCCTGAAGCTGTTGAACATTTGACCGGCGTTCCAGCACAACAGGTTCGTCAGGCAATGCGTACATTTGCCGCGGCGCCATCGGCAACCGTAATGTGGGGAATGGGCGTCACCCAGTTTGGTCAGGCCGTTGACGTGGTTCGCGGTTTATCGAGTCTGGCGTTGCTGACCGGAAATCTGGGACGTCCTAACGTCGGCGTTGGCCCGGTGCGCGGGCAAAATAACGTGCAGGGCGCGTGCGATATGGGGGTACTGCCTAACCAGTTCCCAGGGTATCAGGACGTGACCGATTTTGCCGTTCGGGAGAAATTCGCCACCGCCTGGGGCATCGATGTTAATCAGATGGATGACAAGGTCGGGACCCGTATCACCGAAGTTCCGCATCTGGCTATCGAAGGTAAAATCAAAGCCTACTACATCATGGGAGAAGATCCGCTGCAAACCGAGGCCGATTTGGGTCTGGTCCGCGAAGGATTTAACGCGCTCGATTTTGTCGTCGTGCAGGATATATTCATGACTAAAACGGCGGAAATGGCTGATGTTCTACTGCCTGCCACCTCATGGGGCGAACACGGCGGCGTCTTTACCTGTGCCGATCGCGGCTTCCAGCGTTTTGAGAAAGCGATTGACCCCACCGGTGATGTAAAGCGTGACTGGGAGATTATCAGCCTGCTGGCCAGCGAAATGGGTTATCCAATGCAGTATCAAAATAACCAGCAAATCTGGGATGAGATGCGCGAACTATGCCCACTGTTCTACGGCGTGACCTATGAGAAAATGGGTGAGATGGGGCATGTTCAGTGGCCATGCACGGATCTCGATAGTCCTGGAACACCATACCTTTACGCGCACAGCCAGTTTGATACCGCCAATGGCAAAGGCAAACTGTTTGCCGCACAGTGGCGAGCGCCCGCAGAAGTTCCTGATGACAAATATCCGCTGGTACTGTGTACGGTGCGCGAGGTCGGGCACTACTCCTGCCGTTCGATGACCGGCAACTGTGCAGCGTTGCAAGCGCTGGCAGACGAGCCTGGATATGTGCAAATCAATACCCATGATGCAGAAAAGCTGGGTATTCGTCATCGTGACCTGGTATGGGTCAGCTCGCGTCGGGGTAAGGTCATCAGCCGCGCAGACGTCTCCGAGCGCATCAATGCCGGAACAGTCTATATGACTTATCAATGGTGGATTGGCGCGTGTAACGAGTTAACCCAGGATAACCTTGATCCTATTTCGAAAACGCCGGAAACCAAATATTGCGCCGTGAATATTGAGCACATTACCGATCAGGGATGGGCAGAGAAATATGCCGCGCAAACGTATAGTGACATGAAATCACGCCTGTGTGAGGCTATTGCGTAAGTCAGCGCCATCATCGCCTGAGTCTAACTTTCCAGACTCAGGCCTTATCTCATTACTTCGCCAGCTGGGCTTCACTAAAACGGATGGAAGCAGTTTCCTCCTGCTTATCACGTCGCATAAAGCCCAGGTTCATCAGGAACAATCCCGCCATAAACGGTAGCTCATACAATTCTTCAATCAGATCGCCATACTGTGCATTGTGCAGAAAGATGGGGGCCAGCAGACGATGATGCTCCACCGTATCAGAGATTAAAAATGCACAGGTGGTGATCGCCAACAGCCAGAGCGGTAACGGTTCATTACGCACACGGCGGGCAATATCCTGGCGTAAGTGCTTCGACAGCAGCACCGGCAGAATAAGCATGGCAATTAATACAACTGAGATAGCTCTGAACAGAAGTTTAGGATGCTCAGGGAAGTAATCGCGTCCCCAACTGGTACTTCGGCCCAGCAAGACCACCCACCACGCTGCCGCCCAAAGCCAAAATTGCTTCTCGCCTACAGGACGTGATAAAGGTCGGATGTAGATAAGAGTAAATACCGCGCCAAACAGCAGCCAAAGCGCCTGGCCATTTTCAATCCATTTGACGACAGTCCCGTTGAGCAGCGGTAGATGCCAGTTCGCGACGAACGGGATTGCGACAATGACCAGTCCAAGAATGATTGTGGATAATGTAAGTCGGGTATTGAGTTTCATAAGCGCGATGTTCTGTATTGTTACTGTTTCGCGATCATAACCCCTGTGAATGATCAACTATTAGCAATCAATGCGAATTTCTTAAGGTATTCTTAAGGAATCCTTTTCCGGACACATTCGTGTTTCGCGCGGATAAAAAAACCGCACTGCGCCATCGAAACGCAGTGCGGTTTTTAGACTAAAAACTAATGTATTCAATCAGTAGCAGTAGCTAACGCTTACCACCCGCAGACTTCGTGCTCATTCTCGGTATCGTACGAACGCACGGTGTTGACCAGATCTTTGACAACTTCTGCTGCCACATCCGGCACCAGTAATGTCATAGGTGCTTCTGTTTCATAATCAACAGAAACACCGTTGCTGTTATTGGTCACTGTTACGGTATAGGTTGCTTTACCCATGATTTACTCCTTGCCGGTGCGCACGACTTTTCGTTGATTTGCGCTCTCCATCAGAACTTCCGGGGCAACGAAAAAATCGATATTAAAGTAAGTGTCGTCGGTCATCACTTCGATGTTATGCCATTTTTCCGGTGGAAAAACGCCAAACTGACCTGCTTCAATAACCATCACCTCTACTGGCTCCGGACTGTGTTCATCTGCGTATCCGAGATATTTGACCGCCCCCTGCATAACCGAAAGTCGAGGATAAACCCCGGCCCGGGTTCCTTTATCAAGGTGGCGTTCGAAAATTCCGGCAGGCGCCGTTTCTTTGTTCCAGAATGGAGTAGAGCGTGTATGGATATGATTCTGTGGAATTTGAAGCATTTTTCTTCCCTTTTCCAGTCGACAACCAGCGAGTCTTATTGAACCGCTGCTGTACACAGGGTACGCCTCAAAATATACATTTAAAATACCATTTATTGGTTATAACCATACGATTATCAATGAAAAGCAGAGCATCATATCGAAGGCCCGCCGCAATCAGCGGGCCGATAGCATCACGACTGAAGCGTGGCCAGACGAGCGGCAAAACCGACGAAAATCAGACCGATAAGGGAATTACCCACTTTGGCCAATTTTTTCTTCGTACGGATATACTGCGTCACGAACGCGCCGGAGAAAATAAGGAAGCTCAGGTAGAAAAAGCTCACTATCTCAAGCGTAATAGCCAAAATAAAGAAAGACAATCCTGAGTGCGGCGCATTGACATCAATAAACTG
Source organism: Citrobacter sp. Ce104 (assembly GCF_030334595.1). Taxonomy (NCBI): domain Bacteria; kingdom Pseudomonadati; phylum Pseudomonadota; class Gammaproteobacteria; order Enterobacterales; family Enterobacteriaceae; genus Citrobacter; species Citrobacter sp. Ce104. The sequence continues at coordinate 13,543 of NZ_JAOWDP010000069.1, read as the reverse complement.
CACGAAGAACGAAACATAAAACAGAATAGCTTTGGGATTGGTCAGACTCAGAATGAGTGCGCGTTTAAAAATGGCACCAAACGGGACTTCCTCTGGCGCGGCGTCTCCTGCTTTCGATTTCAGTGTTGCATACAGGATCTTCGCGCCAAGATACAGTAAATAGAACGCGCCGAGGTAACGAACGATGTTAAACAAAACGGGCGTTGTTTTGATCAATGCGGCAACGCCGGCATAGGCCAAAAACATCAACACGGCATCACCGATAAACACACCGCTGGCTGCGAGATAACCGCCCTTCACTCCCCGACCGACGCTGTTCTTCAGCACAAATATCGTATTGGGCCCCGGTACCAGCACGATAAAAATAGCCCCCACCAGATACGTCCAGTAATTCAGAACTCCATACTCTGCGAACACGTTAACCTCTTCCTGAAAAAACACATGCACTTGCTGCAATACAATATGCTAACGAATGCGACAGGTGATGGAAAGAGAAGGTTATTAATTAAAAAAACCCGCCACTGGTGGCGGGTGTGTACAGATAAGGTTAATTTGGATCAGTGGTGCAGCATCTCATCCACAACCTCTTCGCCCTTTAACTGATAAGGGTAGTAGGTAGGCCAGTTTTCCATCTCTTCAAGCAAGGCTGCCTGCGAGGTATTTCCCATAAAGATATGGAAGTGGCTGGATTTACGCGGTGCGATAATATGATCGCTGAATTGCACGTATTTAGGTGCTTTGCTGTCAGCGGCTTTACACTCAAACAAATACCGTACACCTTTCTTGCCTGATTTATAGTGCAAAATTTTAAACCCGGCATAGTCGTATTTGCACGATGCAACCTGATTACCGGTGTGAAATTCCATCACGCCATTTTCTATGCCAATGGTGTCTACGTTGGTTGCATAGCCTGTACGATAATAAGCTTTAATTTGTTCTGCCGTTTTGCTTTTATCTTTCTCCGCTTTCTTTTTGAATACCGGATCAAGCTCGCCGCTGACCAGATACGGATAGACGGATTGCCACATGCCATCCCAGTCGGTCAGCGCCCTGTCCTGCACCTGGTTATCATCAAATATCCCCTCCGACGCCTTTTGTTCTGCCTCACTCATTGGCGCACCATGGGAATGATGACCATGCGCCAAAACCGAACCACTGACTAAAAGCATCCCCAGAGCGATTGTCATTTTTTTAAAACGAATAGCCAAAATTTCACCCTCAAATCATTTGCGAGTGAAATGTTATAATATAACGTTACATTTAAATCAACGCCGTTGTGAAAACTATTCAACGCTCCGGTGTGCGATTTTCCAACGACTGTCAAAATGGGCCTGATACTGCGCTATAACGGCAGGTTCGCCACGAACGATCAGCACATTTTCGGAGTTGGCAAATTCTGCAGATTTGGCAAAGTTGAACGAGCCGGTTTCCAGTGTGTCGCCATCTATTATCATTACTTTGTCATGTTGGATGTGGTAGTGGCCATCCAGTTGCACATCGACCCCATTCGCGGCAGCGAAAGCGATGGCCTTCTGGCTGACCTTGCCCTGATTTCGTTTTTTATCGATAACCGCCCGAACAACAACGCCCCTCTTTTCGGCATCTACCAGGGCCTGAACAATATCTGCCGACTGAAATGAATAAGCCATCATATCGATGCTGCGCTGCGCATGGTTAATCGAATCCAGCACTAAAACCCGGGCCGAACCTTCCGGCGAAAAGCCCACCTGAATCGAAGCATGCGCGGCAACAACAACTGCACCGCACAATAGCGCAGCCAAACCAATTGATTTTACGCTCACGTTAGATATTAGCCTGAAAGGATGAATCGTCCGAAGAGAGTAGCGCTCGCGTGCAGATCTGATCAAGCAACGCCTGCTGATGGCTGATAATTAGCATACCTAATGGCCGACGCTGACATTCTTCAAGCAGCAGCGCCCAGATATCCCGTTGGATGGAAGGATCGAGCTGGGCGGTAATTTCATCGGCAATAAGAAAACGTGTCCGCGGATCCAGCGCGCGAAGTAAGGCAATTCGCGCCAGTTCACCGCCGGAAAGCTGTCCGGGACGGCGATCCAACCACTCTGAGTTGATGTGAAGACGGGTAAGCATTTCAGCATCAGGTCGCCAGGCATCATGAACCGCATCGCCGGTGCTGCGCCGGGGGTTAAAGGTTAATTCCGGATGCTGGGGCACCAGTTGCACCGGGCAATACTGGTGCATTGGCAGCGGTTGCTCATCAACAACAATGTCACCCGAGGTCGGCTTTTGCCAACCCGCCAGCACGCGTCCCAGCGTCGTTTTTCCGGTTCCGCTGGGCGCGCAAATCCCAATGCGTTCTCCAGGGGGCAGAGAGAAGGTCAGATTTTGCCATAACACTTTTCCCCCCTGACAAATCGTAACATCACGACAGCACAGCATCGCGCTCTCCAAAAAGTTGATTTCTTTCAGGCAGCGCCCGCCATTGTCGTTGCAGATGCTCGCTAATCTCTCCGCGTAACAGCTGCTCCCGGCTGACGTTATCCGACACCCTACCCTGATGCAGCGCGACAATACGATCCGCATGACGGGCCGCCAGCGTGAGGTCATGCGTTACCCACAAAACGCCTGCCCCGTGCTCACAAAGCTCGCGCAGTTGTTCAAGCAGTTGATTCGCCAGCGGCGCATCAAGCCAGGCGGTAATTTCATCCGCCAGAATATAGCGAGCCTGACTCAGAGATGCGTGACAGGCCAGAACACGTTTCGCCATCCCCCCTGAAAGCTGGCGCGGGAAAGCATCTAATACCTGACTTTCCAGTCGGCTACGCTGGAGCAATCGGTCAATTTTTCCGGCATTCCATTGCTGGCCAGAAAGCTGGCTTGCCCTGCGCAGATGCTTTTCAATCGAGAGCAGCGGGTTAAGCGCCTGAACGCCTTGCGGGACATAAGTGAAGGTATTGCCGCGACATTTACGAATATCATCGTTGTCCAGCGTTTTGCCCTCAAGGGTGATAGCCCCCTGGAAGCGCAAATTATCCGGTAAGAGATCGAGCAGGCATTGCAGCAGCAGACTCTTCCCTTCCCCACTTCCCCCAACTAGCGCCACCATCTGACCAGGCGCTACGTCAAAAGAGATATCCTGCAACAGCGAACACCATTGTTTCGCGCCGTACCAGCGATAACGCGCTACATCCAGCGAAACCTGTCTTAAACTCAACATGCGTCACCTCGTAACCATAAACGATGCACCGCCCTTGCGAGCTGATCAAATAACATCACCAGACTGAACAGCATCAGTCCTGGAAACAGCACCAACCACCAGTCGCCATGACTGATAAATCTCAGCGCATCCGCCAGCAGCAGGCCCAGTGACGGTTCATGCGGCGCCAGCCCAAAACCGAGAAAGCTTAACGCCGCGCTGTGCAACACCGCGTGGGGAAACATCAGCAATGTTCCCGTTAACCACTGGGGTAATAATGCGGGTAGATAGTGGTGCCGCCAGCAGTAAAAATGTCCGTGTCCCAGACGCCAGGTCAGCGTCAGATAGTCACTATGAGCCACGCGCTGCGCTTCGGCACGCAGGATCAGCGCCAGTCGCGGCCAGTGGGTCAGCGCAACCGCCATGATCACCCCGTTTTTCCCGCCACCCAGCGTAAAGCAGATCAAAATGAGCAACAGCAGATGCGGCATCGACAGCATGGCATCGGTAATCAGACGCATAAGCACATCCAGACGCGGATGTATGCGCGAAACCGCCGCCATCATTAATGCGATGAAGCCGCTGCACAACGCCGCGCCAATACCAATTTGCAGACTGGTTAACGCGCCCTGAAAGCATCGTGTCCACAAATCGCGACCCAGGTTATCGGTGCCAAACCAGTAAAGCGCATCGGGTGGCAGATGACGGGCAAGCAGATTAACGCTCAACGGATTATCCAGCGTCGCTGCGCCATACACCGCAATAAAAAGCAGGCAGCTAAAAGAGAACAAAAGACGAATTAGCGTCGGCGTTGGGTTATAGAGCATCAGGTCGCTCCAGAGCGCGATTCAACACATGGATAAGCCAGGTTGACAGCGAGTTGCCAATGAACACCAATACGGTACTGAATAACACTATCCCCATCAGTAACGGCAGATCGCCGCGTAACCCGGCATCAATAGTGGCCTGTCCCAGTCCCGGGTAAGCAAACACTTTTTCCGCCAGCAGCGCGCCGCCCAGTAGTTCTCCCAGCGAAGCAAACTGCAGGCACAGCGCTGGCGTGATAGCGTGGCGCAGAACCTGATGACGCAACAGCGACCAACCTTTATCTCCCTGAGAACGCGCAAAACGAACAAAATCACTTTTCATCACGCTGGCGATACTTTCCCGCGTGTGAAGCGTAATTTGTCCCAGTCCCAGCAAACTTAGCGCGCAAACGGGAAGCACCAGATGGCGCAGACGCTCAGTCAGCGTGGCCATATCGCCGCTGTTGCCCGGCTCCCATGCGCAGCAGACCGGAAATACCGGCCAGCGCACAGCAAATAACGCCAGTAACAGCATGCCAATCCAGAAGGTCGGCAGCGAAGAAAGCAAATAGCTGAGGCGACAAATTGCTTTATCCGGCCAGCGATTCAGGTAGCGACCCGCGACAAATCCCATCACCGTTCCCAGTACACCGGAAAGTAACCACGCGCCGCCAAGTAGCGCAAACGAGGTAGCAAAGCGCTCTTTAATCACGCTGGCAACCGGCGCATTAAATAACATTGAATAGCCGAGATCGCCCTGCAATACGCGTATAAACCAGTGAACAAAACGCTCCCATAGCGGCTGGTCCAATCCCCAGCGAGCAGCGATCCGCGGATATTGTTCCGGCGGCACGTGCAGGAGATCGTTGCCGATATAGGCGCGAATCGGATCGACAGGAGAAAAACTGAGCAGCAAAAAAGTGCCAGCCGCAACCAGCACTAATAGCACTATCAGCCGTAGAAAATGGCCCACAACAGACTTCATCAACGGCAGGTCCAGGTCCATTCGTCCAGATTATTGAGCAGTGACCAGCTACCGTGAATTTCCGGTGCGCCTTTGCCCAGGTCAATACACGGATTAGCCAGGTAAGTGTGCTGAATGTTCAGCAGCCAGGCCCAGGCGGCATCGCCCTGCACGCCGGCCCCTTGCTTGCCATCCCACTCCACCTGTTGCCAGAAAGGCAATGCTTTTTGCCAGTCCGGAGCGTCAATAGCCTGTTTAAGATGCTGTTCAACAACGGGATTACTGTAATAGCCCGGATTGTAGTATTCCACGCCCGCGGCCTGATTACTGTAGTGATGGAAAAGCTCCATCGGATCCAGGCTTCCCCAGCCAAACAGCGTCGGATTCGCATGCATATGGCGCTCAACGGTTTCCCAGCTTCCGGATTGCAGCGAGACCTGAATACCCACGGGCTCCAGCATCGCACGTACGGCTTCGGCTAAATCCCGGCGCGTGCTGTCACCGCTGGCGTACCACAGCGTCAGGCGAGCTTCTTTGCCGTCTTTCACTCGTACGCCGTCTTTCCCCACCTTCCAGCCGGCCTCTTCCAGAATTGTCCGTGCTTTTTCGCTGTCGCCATCGTTGAACGCGACGGACTGCCCCTGCCATGGCAGGCCCTGAACCGCGCTATACGCCGGAATCGCATGGCCTTCCATGACCTGTTCGGCAAGCTGCTTACGGTCAATGGCGTAATTGATGGCGCGTCTGATAGCGACATCGGCAGTGATATCGTTACCAATTGGGTAACCATTGGCGTCTTTTTTACCCGCAGGAACCATCGGGAACACAATGCCACGGTTTTCCACGCTGTCGCGAACCCAAAGCTTCAAATTCTGCTGCTGAGGGGCGACTGCCATCGACGGCGCAATACGCACGAGTCCCAGTTGGCCACTGCGCGCTGCGGCATAAGCGTTATCTTCATCAAGGAAGACAAACACCAGCTTACTGAAATCATTTTTCTTACCGGCATACCAGGGGTTAGCCTCCACGATCAACTGCTGCCCCGGCTGAAAACTCACCAGCCGATAAGGACCCGCGCCTATTGGATTTTTGGCGAAGGTTTTTTCGTCATACCGTTTTTCCGGGACAATACCCAAAGAACCCAGCACGTTTACAAAGGTGCTCTGCGGGCTGCGCAGCGTAATTTCTACCGTGCGGTTATCTTTCAGGCTGGCATGGTTGAAGTTCCCCATGTCGATTTTGCCGCCGCTTTTTGCGGCTTTGTTATAGGTGAACACCACATCTTCCGCGGTTAGCGGGGATCCATCAGAGAATTTAAGGTCGGGTTTTAACGTCAATGTCCAGGTTTTGCCATCTGCGCTGGTCTCTACTTTTTCCGTCAGCAGGTTTCCCCAGCTCATATCTGCATTTTGTTTTAATAATGGTGCGTGCAAAAGCAAATAGCTGCCATGACTCCAGCCCAACATCGGGTCAAACCCTTCCGTTGGCTCCGGTCCAATTGCCAGTTTTAACGTCTGCCCTTCGCTCGCATTTTGCGCGGCGAGAAGTGGTGAGGTTAATGCGAGAGTCAATGCGCACGTAAGCAGTGCCAGCTTGCCTTTGATCATTATGTTATCCAGATTTACGTTATTTTTATGCCGCTCAACGATGTCTTGTCGTTTAACGGTCTCCTGGGGAAGGGATTATGGCGGACAGAAATGACGAAAAAAATGATGCGGCGCAGAAAAGTATGACGATTCTCTAAAATTATCATACTTTTTTCTGATACTCCGTTATGAGTACGCACTGAATTACAGAAACAGAGCAAAAGTTAGCCATTTAATTAATGGCAAATTAATGACAATCTAATGATTGCAAATACTAATTATTGGTCTTTTTCGCTATTCCCTTAGCTCAAATTAATGACAATTTATGTATATTTATTCAAGAAAAAGACCAGAAGTGATAAGTTATGTAAATACATAATGATAATTATTTGTATTATCATTCCCATCAATTATCTTACTGCCTTTGAATTTTAACAAAGGAAGTTTGACTATGCGCTTAAAACCTGTTGCTTCTGTTGTTCTGTCCTGTTTAGGATTTTCTAGTCCTCTGGTCTTCGCTGAAGATGTCATGGTGGTAACCGCTTCCGGTTATGAAAAGAAAATCACCAACGCCGCCGCCAGCGTCTCCGTTATTTCGCAGCAAGAGTTACAAACCAATAAATATAATGACTTAGGCGAAGCTCTGCGTTCTGTTGAAGGGGTCGATGTTGAAAGCAGTACCGGTAAAACCGGTGGGCTGGAGGTCAGCATCCGCGGTATGCCCGCCAGCTATACCTTGATCCTGATTGACGGTATTCGTCAAAACGGCAGCAGCGACGTGACGCCAAACGGCTTCTCTGCCATGAATACCAGCTTTATGCCTCCGCTGGCGGCAATCGACCATATTGAAGTGATCCGCGGCCCGATGTCGACGCTTTATGGCTCCGACGCAATCGGTGGCGTAGTGAATATCATCACCAAAAAAAGCACCGATAAATGGAGCACCTCCATCAATACTGGCGTTAACCTGCAAGAGAGTAATAAATGGGGTAACAGTACGGTCGCCAACTTCTGGTCAAGCGGCCCGTTAATCGCGGGCGTACTGGATATGCAGGTTCGGGGGAGCACAACCCAGCGTCAGGGTTCCAGCGTCACCTCCCTGAGCGATACCGCCTCCACCCGCGTACCTTATCCGACCGAATCGGAAAACTATAACATCGGTACGCGCCTCGACTGGAAAACGAATGAAAACAATACGCTGTGGTTAGATCTCGATTCTGCCAGACAGCGCTATGACAACGACGACGGTCAATTAGGAAACCTGACGGGGGGTTACGACAAAACGCTGCGCTACGAGCGTAACAAAGTTACCCTCGGTCACGATACCGCCTTAACCTTCGGCACCTGGAAATCCTCCCTCGGCTGGAATGAAACCGAGAACAAAGGCCGACAACTGGTCTCCTCGGCACTCACGCCAGAGAACGCAGGCCGGGCCGGTGATGCGCGTGAACTGAAGAACACCAACGTCATCCTGGACTCAGTGCTGCTGACGCCATTGGGTGATTCGCACCTCTTAACCCTCGGTGGGGAATATTGGGATGCACGAATGAAAGATGGTGTGGTGCTGGCCAATACCGGTGAGACGTTCCACCAAAAAACGTGGGCAGCCTATGTGGAAGATGAATGGCATATTCTCGATTCGCTGGCCTTAACCGCAGGAACACGCTATGAGCATAACGATGTCTTTGGCGGTCATCTCAGCCCACGAGCGTATATGGTCTGGGACGTTTCCGACGAATGGACGCTCAAAGGTGGCGTAACGACAGGTTATAAAGCCCCCTCGCTGAGCCAGTTGCATAACGGGATCAGCGGCGTAACTGCGCAAGGAACGGTGAATACGGTCGGTAACCCGGACCTCAAACCGGAGGAAAGTCTCAGCTACGAAACCGGGCTGTATTACGAGAACGATGCAGGGCTTAACGCCAACGTTACTGGCTTCTATACCGAATATAAAAACAAAATTGTCTCATATTCTATCGATGATAATACCAACAGCTATACCAACAGCGGCAAGGCAAGGACCGATGGCGTTGAATTTGCCAGCACCTTCCCGCTGTGGTCAGATGTGCTGACCTTATCCCTCAACTATACCTACACCCAGAGCAAGCAAAAAGATGGTGACAATAAAGGCGCGCCATTAAGTTACACGCCAAAACATATGGCTAACGCCCGCCTGAACTGGCAGGCAACGGAAGATATGAACGCCTGGCTGAGCGCACGTTATCGCGGTAAAGCTCCACGCTTTACCGAAAATTACGACAACCTCAGCGCGGTACAAAAGGCCGTATATGACGACAAAGGCGCTGATTTAAAAGCCTGGACCGTTCTCGACATGGGGATGTCTTATAAGCTGACCAAAGACCTGACGCTTAATACAGCGGTTAATAACGTGCTGGATAAAGACTTTAGTGAAGTCAAACTGTACCAGGTGGGCCGTAATAGCACCTACGCAGGTGATTATTATCAGACTGCGCAATCTACAACCGGATACGTAAACCCGGGTCGTAACTACTGGGTTTCTCTAAACTATCAGTTCTAATTTTTACAAATCCTGCTGGCCGAGCTATCACATGTATCTCAGTCAGCAGGAGCTCAAGATCTATAAGGCAACAGATATTCTTCTGGTACCGAGTTAATCCAGTTTTATTCGACAAAAACATTCACTTTAGGTTTTGACAGCAGAATAATGACGAACTCAGTGAAAGTTACGGGCTTATAGAAATAGTATCCTTGCAGGAAAACGATGTTGTTTTTATTCAGGTAATCAAGCTGCGCCTTTGTTTCAACCCCCTCTGCAACGATGCTTAAAGACAGTTTACGTGCCAGTTCAAGTACACAATCTAAAATCCGGGTTGAATCGGGATGCTCATTTACCCTTCCCACAAAGCTCTGATCGATCTTGATGTAATCAATATGCAAATCATGCAAATAAGAAAGGCCAGAATAACCGGTACCAAAATCATCCAAGGCGATCACAAAGCCATTTTCATGGAGCGTATTGAGTCTCTGCACAAGATCCTCGTCCACATCCAGCGGTTCGCGCTCAGTGACTTCGATGACCAGATTGAGATCATCGCGGTTAAAACTGTCCCTGTATTGCAGGCACTCATGCACGAATGTAGGGGATATGATATGGGATGCGCTGTAGTTAATACCGACATGGAAGCCGGGTGGCAATTTGCTGGAAATAGAGTTCATATTCGCAGCGACCTGCCTCATCAGGCTTTGTGTTAGCGGCACGATCAGACCTGACTTTTCGGCGATGGGAATAAAGGAAGCGGGAGAGATATACCCGACCTTCGGATGTTTCCATCGGGCCAGCACTTCAACGCCACGTAACGTCCCCTCTCGACCATTTACGATAGGTTGATAAAAAGGCACGATCTCTCCTTTTGCTATCGCCCTACGCAACGTTTCTTCGGGGGTATCATTCTTGTTCAGATATTTATCAATGGCATAAGCGGCTGCAACAGAAATTAACAGGACAAAAACCAGAATTCCTGAGCCTTGTGTAACCAGCCTTTTTGCACTGAATAATGGTGGTTTATTATAAATAATACTGAACGGATACTTTGCGGAATTCACCTGTCCAGACGTACGAGTACTTGCTGTGACGGTTTTCACATCGCCCACTAAACCGAGTACGTTATCGCCCACGAGCAGTGAGTATGCCGCACCCTTTAATGGAACTTTTAGAGCGCCACGAATATGCACCCCACTGATCGTGACAATAATACGACTGGTTTGAAAACGAGTTTGATACAGCAGAACGGGTATCTCGTTTTCCGTATTGCCTGCGGGAGTCAGCAGCAAATTTGAATCAGTTATTACAGGAATTCGCTTAAGTAAGATCCTGTTCCCCGGCAAAGACGTACACCAAACTTTCCCCTGCCGGATAATGATCAGCGTTCGCAAATGAGGCCGAAGCGCTGCCTCGGTTCCAAGTTGGTACTGAGCATCCTGGTCACATTTTTTTTCAGCGATACGCATGGCTGTACCGGTTGCCTGGAAAGCCTCATCGAGGATGTTATCCATATTTTTCGCGGCATATCTGGCTCCTCCAAGAGTTTCCAACGAGGAGGAATACCAGAGCTGCATATTGAGAATAAAAACACCGATGAATAAAAGGCACACCGCAGCAATTACCGGTAACAATGCTTTGCGCATTCTCGTGTCCTGTGGCAAAAATTAAAAACTCATGATGATGAACATTTACGTGTTCAAATTTATCTCTACAGAGCATGGTAGACAGAAACAGAAACCGCCATAAGCCCAGTCACTCTTCCCCAATAAAAACGTAACCGTATAATTTGTATATAAAAAAATCACTAAAAATAGCATTACATAACCGGCGTAGTACCTCATCCAATTTTGCTATCATAGAAATATACGAATAAGAGGTGAGCCAATGAAAATCTTTATCACTGACAGTGACGGGAACCTGATTCCTGTTGACGGAAAAAGCGTTGTCATCGAATTGAATAGCGGCGGCACTATCGAGATCGCCGAGGAGTACAGCCGGGACGATGTTCCTGAAGGTATTAATTTGTGGGGCGGACGAGAACCCTCCCCTTCACTCTCATTCGAGGAAATCAAAGCCAGAACTGAAGGCCTTGGCGTTTATCCCATCGCAGCCAACGCTCTGCATGTATTCCCGTACAAACTTTCATCAAAAGAATAATTGCACTCATTATTGGGTTTAAAATAACCAGACTGACATATGCCAGTCTGGCTGAACTTGCCCGGCAGAATCAGCTTAGAAGTTCCATTTCACACCGACCATCGCAGCGCTGTCGTTATAGCCTTTGTCGCCAGCCTGGACCCCGATGTTGCCCCACAGATTAAGACGCGGACTCACCTGTCCTTCCACACCCACTTTTACTTCGGCGATATTTTTCGCCCCGTCCTGACGAACATTCACGCCGTCCATGGTCGTACTGAAATCTCGTGAATTGTGCAGCCAGTTCAGTTCGGCAAACGGCTGGAATTCACGCTCTTTACCGTTATCCATCTGATGATGGCTCTTAATCCAGGTTTTCAGGCCCAGCCGGGTCTGTACATTGCCGTTACCGTTGCTGGTGATACGGGTGCCGTTGCTTTCCTGATGATCGTCCGCCTTCACGCCCATCCAGACCGCCTGCGCCTGAGGCTGGATGTACCATTCATTCAGCGTGCCATGACTGCCGGCAAATTCGCCCATTTTCTGGGCATATCCCATTTCCAGCGAGGCGGTCACCCCTTTCGATTTATATGACTCGCCCTGCAGATCATCGCCTTTAACATTGTTATCAAACCAGCTGTACTGAGCCCAGCTGTCCAGCCAGGCGCCGTTATGCGACGCATCATTGGCATACCATGTGGCATACACGCCGGTACTGTAGCCATTGACTGAACCCCGGGAACGATAACCCGTGCGTGATGACCGGGTGTTACTGTGGTCGTTCCCGTAGCCCGCCATCACGCCCAGGTGCCAGCGGTCAAGTCCGTTCTGGCTCCATTGCGCAATGTCGCCTCCCAGCTGCAATACATAACGGTTGCTCTGGGTTTTCAGCTGGCCGCTGCCGTCACGCCAGTTGTTGTGCCCGCCAACGTGGCGCATCCACATACTGGTGACTTTCTGCTCGCCGGTCAGGGCATCGGTATACTGCGTTTCGCCCAGGCGATCGTACAAACGGGTGACGAACATGTTGTTGGCTGCCGCCAGGTTAGCCGTGTAGCTGCCGCCTTCCGGGCGCAGATCTTTATCGGGATCCGGATCCGGATTTGGTTCGGGATCCGGATTGGTTTTGCCGCTGGTCAGATACCAGTTGCCGCTGTTCTCATCCTGACCGCGCCCAAGGCTGTAGTCATATGCCCCTGCCACAATACGGCCAGCCTGGGTGAACTCACCGTCCGATGCGCCATCAACATGAATAACTTCGATCCCATCAATCGTGGCGGCCCCTTTCCCACCGGCGTTGGTGACGCTGACGGAGGTGGTGCCACTGGTATCGCCTTTCACCACCAGCTTATCCGTAACGGAATTGTCATCCCCCAGCGCGGTATTCAGGGAAAGATGCCCACCATTCCCCGTATAATTGCCATTGACCACCAGCTGGTTACCGGCCTGCTGACCATTCACACCGGTTGCGAGGGTACCGCTGTTAACCAGGTCGCCCCCCACCGTGAACAGGAGGTTGTCGCCGGTCCCGGTTCCCACCTGCAGCACACCGGCGTTATTCACATGACCTGCAACGCCCCCCGTGCCCGAGAGCATCCCCGCAGCCGCAATGTTGACTTCGCTACTGGCCAGCGTGACCGGAGATGTGCCGTCCCCCAGTACCAGGCCGCCCTGCTCAATCTCCGTTTTGCCCGTCCAGGCGGCGTTATCGCCGACGGTAATGGAGCCGGCTCCCAGCTTGGTCACGTCCCCGCTACCATAAACATCGTTATTAAGCTGCCAGTCGGTATTACTGTTCAGCACCAGTGAACCGCTGTTGCTCACCTCTGCGCTGCCCAGATTTTCTGCAGTAAACACGGTGAGCCGGGAATCCGCATCCACAGCAAATTGCCCCGTAAAGGCGCTGTTGTTGCCCACCAGCGCGACATCGCTTTCGCTGAGTTCAACCCGTCCGGCATCGCTGATGCTGTTGTAAAGCGCGCCTGCGGCCTTGCTCATCGTCAGCGTTCCCGCCGCCACAATATCGCCGGTGCCAAGGCCCAGCGTGGTGTTCATCAGCACGCGCGCGCCTTCTGCAATGGTCGTTTTTGCCGTCAGCGTGCTGTTTTCACCGGTGATGGTCAGCGTGTCGCCATTGATGTTCAGCGCGCCGCTTCCGGTCAATATCCCGTCGGCTGTTCCGCCCTGCGCCAGGGTCAGGCTACCGCCATTGATGTTCAGCAGTGAGTCAGCCGCCGCCGTCAGCTTACCGACAGTCTGGCTATAACCGTTCATGTCAAAACCGGTATCAGCGGCCAGACGCAGTTCGCTGGTCTGTCCCAGAACATTATCGTTTTTCATCAGCAGGTT